>NZ_JBGOGX010000003.1:0-454328 GCF_054788455.1 Pseudomonas sp. ZL2
ATGCGGCGGGCAAGCACAAGCACCTGCGCTGGAACGAATTGGGCCTGCTGATTGAGCAGGTCGATTGCTCAGGGTATCCGACCCGCTTCAGCTATGACCGGCGCGGGCATCTGCAGGCTGTCACCGATGCCCTCGGCGAACGTACCGAGTACCAGTACGATGCCCAGGGCCGATTGCTCGGCTCGCAATTGCCCGATGGGCGCAGTGAGCACTATCAGCTTGATCTCAACGGCCAGCTCAACAGCTATACCGACCCCGCCGGGCACTCCACCCACTACCGCTACAACCGTCGCGGCCAGGTGCATCAGCGTATCGACCCGCATGGTCGACTGGTACAGTTCAGTTACGATGCCTATGGTCGCCTGCAAGCGCTGAGCAACGAAAATGGCGAGAGCTACAGGTTCAGCTGGGACCTGCTTGATCGCCTGACTGAACAGCAGGATCTGGACGGCAGCGCCAGCCGCTACCACTACGACCCGCTGGATAACCTCGGTTGCCTGGAGTACCTCCCCGCTCCCCATGGCGGCAGTGCACCGATCATCCATCAGTTACGCCGGGATGCCGTCGGACGCTTGATCAGCAAGCAGACCGACGACGGCGAAACCCTGTACAGCTACGATCCTCTCGATCAACTGACGGCAATCAGTTTCACCGACAAGGCAGGCAACAGCGAACAACTGGCCTTCGCTTACGACGCCCTTGGCCAACTGCTGGAGGAACACAGTGCCAGCGGAGTGCTGCAGCATCACTACGACGAACTCGGCAACCTGATCCAGACCCAGCTGCCTGATGGCCGCTGGCTCAACCGCCTGTACTACGGCAGCGGTCATCTGCACCAGCTCAACCTCGATGGCAAGGTGATCAGCGATTTCGAGCGCGACCGCCTGCACCGCGAAGTGCTGCGCACCCAGGGACGTATCAACACCCGCAGCGAGTACGACCGCAGCGGTCGTTTGCGTTCACGGCTGCGCCGCCCCAACCACCAGCCGCCGCAACTGCCGGCTGCGGTGCAGCAACGTTTCGACTTCGATCCCGCAGACAACCTGATCAGCCGCTTCAACCAGCAGCCCGGTAGCCAGCACCAGCAATTACTGCATTACGATGCCAGCGGGCGGATCATGGCCAGCCAGGACGCCGGCCAGGGCCAGAGCGAAGCCTTCGCCTACGACGCCGCCGCCAACCTGCTCGACGGATCGCTGACGGGCATGGGCCTGGTGCGCCACAACCGCGTGCTCACCTACCAGGACAAACGCTACCGCTACGACGGCTTCGGCCGCCTGATTGAAAAACGCAGCAGCCGGCGCGGCATCCAGCACTTCAGCTACGATGCCGAACACCGCCTGGTGCAAGTGCGCAGCCAGCACGGCGGTCGCGAGCGGGTACTGAACATGCGCTACGACCCGCTGGGGCGGCGTGTCGAGAAGAGCGAGTACGATGACCAGGGCAACCTGCTCGACCGGACCTGCTTCGCCTGGGACGGACTGCGCCTGCTACAGGAACACCGCCACAGCCAGACCAGCCTGTACCTGTATGTCGAGGACAGCTACGAAGCGCTGGCCCGGGTTGACGGCACTGGTGCGCAGCAGCAAGTTCGCTACTACCACAACGATCTCAACGGCATGCCTGGGCAACTGAGCGAAGACAGCGGCGAAACTGTCTGGCAGGCGCGTTATCAGGTCTGGGGCAATACCCTGCAGGAAGTGCGTGAGGCGCATTTCATCGAGGAGCAGAACCTCAGGTTCCAGGGCCAGTACCTGGACCGCGAAACCGGCCTGCATTACAACCTGTTCCGTTTCTATGACCCGGATATCGGCCGCTTCACCCAGCCGGACCCGATCGGTCTGGCCGGTGGAATCAACCTCTACCAGTACGCGCCAAACCCACTAGGCTGGATCGACCCGTGGGGCTTGCTCAAGGAGGGTGAAACCGCAGGCTACGGTGCCAAGGCACACCGCGGCGACAAGCTCGAAGCCCACGAACTGATGCGCAACAAGTTCCTCGAAGACAAGGGCATTGCCACCGGCAAACGGGTCAAAGGCAACCCTTCGATGGCGCTCTCGCCGAAGAACCACGACGCCGTTCACCTTGAAGAAAACCGCCTGCGGCGACAATTGGGGCTCAAGCCCAACCAGATGCTCAAAAGAGGCAAGCTGGAAATCCGCCTTATGTCCCAAGCCATTCACAACTCGTTGGTCAGCAAAGGCAAAATCACCCAGACTCAACTGCGCATCGCCCGGCGATATGCCGAATCCTTCGCCAAACGTAAGGGGTGTTACTAAACATGGACTCGCAAAAAATCCTTCTTGGCAGCAACGATCAAGGCCTCGGCCAGGTCGGTGGCGGCGCCCGTCTGCCACGCCTGGACCTGTGGCCATTGACGCCCGACACCCAGGAACCGATGACTCCGCTGTGCACAATCACCGAGCGGTTCCTGCCGATCAACTTCATACCGGCCGGCATGGCCTTGACCGTGTTCATCACCGCCCGCCAGCACGGCGGCGCCTTCAACCGCGCCGTACAGCGGCACTACACGGTCAACCAGCAGGATGACCTGGACAAGACCGGCAATGGTTATGCCCGCGTCATTCTGCATACCCTCGCCGAGCAGGAGCTGCTGCCAGCCGTTCCGCCCTTGCTGCTGGAGCGCAGCTTCATTCAGTTCGAACCGCTCAGCGCGCAGGAAGAAGACGAAGAGCTGGCCGACGAGGACAGTGGCCTGGAAGTCAGCAAGCCGCTGGGACGCCCTTCGTGGCTGCAGGACCCGATCTACGAACCACAGCGCTATCAGTTCCTCATGCAACTGCTGGACAGCGACATTGCCAAGGCCAGCCCTGCCCATGAAGGCCTGCTGGCGGACGGCATCGGCTACCTGTATGTGAACCGCCAGGCGCGGCGCGGCAAGGAAGGTGACGAGGGAGGATTTTTCTTCATTCAGTTCACGTGAAACCCGAGGCTGGCCATTGCTGCGGCAGATTCCGCAATGGCCTTTGCTGACGTATCATCCGCACCTTGCTCAAATTCACATGGATGTCCGATGAAAGCCGCCGCGCGCCTGCTTCCTGCCGCCCTGTTCGCTGCCTGCCTGCACAGCCCCGCAACCGTTGCCGCGGGCTTTGACTGCAGCAAGGCCAGTACCCTGCTGGAAACCGCCATCTGCACCACGCCGTCGCTGTCGGCCAAGGACGACACGCTCAACGAGCGCTACAAGCCGCTCAAGGACCGCAAGATTTTCCGTGAGCTGGAGAACTTCTGGCTGCGCGAGGTGCGCAATCGCTGCGAGACTGCCGCCTGCCTGGAAGTCGCCTACGACCAGCAGATCAAGCTGCTGACGCCAGTACCGGCACTATCCCAGGTTGATCCCAAGAGCCTGCAGCCCCTGCCCCGCGACCAGCGTTATACCCAGGTCGAGGATGAGCCGTGGCAGCGCTTTCCCCTGGCCACCGTCGCCGACATGAGCGAAGACAGTTTTGCCTACCTGGTGGACGTCGCCACCCTCGATGGCGTGCTGAACGTGGTGCTGTTCGTTTCCGAAAAGCAGGATGACGAAGGCAGCAACCCCGGCAATATCTATGACAGCCGCCCGATCGGCACCCTCTACGAATACTCCGATGCTCGCCCTGGCCTGCACCCGTTCGCGCGCAATGTGCGCTTTGATGGCTGGAACAGTATCACCGCCAACGATCAGGGCCGGCGCTATGCCGGGATCATTGACGGGGTGTTCTACTACCGGCAGAAGATGAGCGGCGAAGCGCAGCAAAGCATGGCCTACAAACTGGGCTCCAAGGCTGCGCCGCAACCTTCAACACAACTGTACGCGGCCGAGTCCAACAGCAAGCGTTTTGCCAAGGCGCAGATCAGTGGCGACCTGAACCACGACAACTCCGGCCTGCTGATCTATTACCCGCACCTTACCGGCGACAGCAACCCCTACGACCGGGTGATGGACAAGGATGCCGGCGGCTGGAGCCTGGTCAACCCGACCTGGAGCCCGACCCGGCCAGTGCTGTACTTCGACAACAACGGTGGGTTCGCCTGTATCTGGCGGGTCGACCTGGTGAGCAAGCGCCTGGAGAAAATCGTCCCCGAACACGAAGCGGTGGCCGCCCGCCCGGTGGACGTCATTGGCCGCGAGGCGATCGTCTACCTGGAAGCCGACCAGCTGATGTTTGCCATCGCCCCGGATCAGTAAGCCGTCAGCTCGCCGCAGCCAGTATACGGGCGCGCCTGCGCCCGATCAGGCGACCACTGCCGAACACGGCCAACGATGGTGCCATGTCCACGGAAATGAACCGCCCGGAGGTTAATGCAGCAGCTCTGCACACTCCTTCATCACCCCGGCTTTCATTCGCAGGTAGCGCTCGAATATCTCCCGCGCCGCCGCCTGATCGACATTGATCTGCATGGCTTCGACAAACTGCTCGACCGCCGCTACCGCATGGGCGAAGTGATTGCTCTCGGTACCACCGGTGTGCACGGTGACCCAGGCCACCGTCGCTCGAGCCCGTTCTGCCGGTATGCCCATATCGCGGACGAACCACTCCTTGAACATCGGGTGGATGAACTCGACCTCGCCATGGGTATAGACCTCATGCACCAAAGTGGTCAGCAGACCTTGCAGCAAGTCACGCTCACGCAGGCGCTGGCGGTCGGTCCAGTCCTTGAAGGACTGGGCAGAAGGCAGGCAGTTGGCCTTGAGCATCCATTGGTCATCACCACAGATCGGCGTCGCCATGTTGTAGAACAGATCGGCATGCAAAGTGTTGCCCAGGGCGCCAAGGTCTTCGTCGGTAATCCGTTGCAGGCTGCCGCAGGCGCGATAGAGTTGGTCGGCAGCCATAGAGCCTGCATCGGAACGGGCCAGCAGGGTCAGGCGGTTGGCCAGCCCGGAGACACTGGCCGCGGAGTTGTTGGTTTTCGACCAACTGGCGAAGAACTTGCGCAGCACCGCAGGTGAATGCCTACGCTCGGTGAGCAGTGAAAAAGCCTTCTCGATTTCCATCAGCTCGTCCTCAACCGCCCAGAACGCTTCGAACAACGCGTGCTTGAGGGTGCTGGCCGGCATGTCATTGAGCACCGGCTCGACGATTGAAAGCAGTTTGCTGTGCAGGGCTATCACGGTGTTCATTTGAGTATTCACGTCCTTGTTATGGATGGGTCAGCGGTTCTTTGAACGTATTTGTGTCAGCGGCATCGGTGCGCTGCCAGCCAAACCAGGCAATCAGCATCACCAGCAGTTGTGCAGCCATGATCAGAGGCACACAGCCTGACCAGCCCCAGCGCTCCCAGAGCAACGCCGGTAACAAGGCGCCGACGCTGCCGCCCAGGTAGTAGAACGTCAGGTAGCAGCCTACGGCGCCGGCCTTGTTGTGCTTCGCGGTGGTGGTGACAAAAGCATTGGCGGCCGCCTGGGCGAGGAATACCCCTGTGGAACTCAACGCCAGTCCCAGCACGATCCACCAGAGGCTGCTGAGCAACGTCAGCAAGGACCCGCACAGCCCTAGCACGCCGGCTACCAGCACCAGGTGTGCAGGCGGTCGGGCGCCGGCCAGCTTGCCGGCAATCGGCGTGACCACCAGGGCCAGGAGAAACACCGCATAAACCGAGCCCAGCGCTGCTGAGCTGAGATTGAATGGCGCGGCCAGCAGATGCAGCCCGACATAGGTGAAGGTGGCAATTTGCGAAAACAACACACAAAAACCAACCAAATAAGCAGCCAGCAACCGCCTATTGCGCAGCATGCTGATACGTTTGTTGGCGATGGTGATCTCGATCAGGCGCGCGCCGCTAGGCAGCAGCCGGTGGATGCTCAGGCCGATCAGCAAGTTCAACGTCGCCAGCAGGATGAAAGCTTCGCGCCAGCCCAGGTATTCAGTCATGACCCCGGTCAGAAAGCGCCCGGCAAAACCGCCGAGAATGGTTCCGGCGACGTACAGGCTGGTGACTTCGGTGACTTTGGCACCCTGCCAGCGCTCGCCGATGTAAGCCACGCTGGTGGCGAAGATCACCGGGATCAGCATGCCCTGGACAAAGCGCCAGAACAGCAGGCTGTTCAAGTCACTGGCCGATGCCAGCATCAAGCCCGGCAGGCTGAGCAACAGCGTTGCGGCGACCAATACGGTCTTCTGGCTCCAGCGCCGGGTCAGCACGCCGACAAAGGGTGCGACCAGGGCCACGGCCAGGGTGGTCGAGGTGATGCTCCAGCTGACGTGCTGGGCGCCCACAGCGAAACTCTGCGCCAGCTCGGCGAGAATGCCCTGGGTAGCGTAAAGCGGCAGAAACGCGGCACATCCGCAGAGGAACATGGCGAAGCGGGCGGCGGACAGGCGCGATTGCATGGGAAAACTCGTTACAGTGACGAGCAATGTTTATAAGGTGCGGTCATTGGCGCTGGCCAATACCGATTTCGGACCGATTGATACCTCAAGGTGCAACATGCTCGATGTGCGAAAGCTGCGCTATTTCATTGCCGTCGCCGACGACCTGCATTTCGGCCGCGCCGCGCAGCGTCTGCACCTGGCCCAGCCGGCACTGACCCGGCAGATCTCGGCGCTGGAAAGCCAGCTGGGGTTTCGTCTGTTCGAACGCAGCAGCCGTAGTGTCAGCCTCACCGGCGAAGGCCAGCAGTTTCTGCCCTACGCCCGCGGAGTGCTGGAGCAACTGACTCTTAGCGAGAGCTTTGCCGCCAAGCTGGCTGCCGGGACTGCCGGGCACCTGAGCATCGGTTATGCCAGCTCGGTAGCCTTGAGCGACCGTTTCACCCAGGCTATCCAGCAGTTTTCCCGCGCCTATCCGCAGGTTCGCCTGACCCTGGTCGAAGAAGCCTCCAGTGCGCAATGGCGGAACATCGTCGAAGGCACCCTGGAAATCGGTCTTAGTCGTCTGTTGCCACCGCAGGAGTTCAGTGAGCTGCAGGTCCAGCCGCTGGATCAGGAGCCACTGTTTGTGGCGCTGGCCGAGGGCGACCCGCTAGCGACCCTCGAAACCATCAGCCTGGTCGAGCTGCAAGCGCATCCTGTGGTGCTGTACAGCGACGAGCAGGGCACCGGCCTCAACGATGCCATCGAGCGCTTGTTCCACCATTGCGAGCTGCCCTTGCTGCGCGGGCCGAGGGGACGCCAGATCACGTCGATCATTGCCCTGGTGGCAGCCGGTCAAGGCATCGCTCTGGTCCCCGCCTGCGCCCGTGCCTTGAACCAGCGCGGCGTGTGCTACCGCCCCTTGAGCGAAGCTGCGGCCACCATCGGTTTACTCGCTGTCAGCCATCGCCATCGACGCTCACGGGCAGCCGACGCTTTTCTGCAAATACTCGCCCAGGCAACCGAATCCGGCGCATGAGCGTGGCCGCCTGACAAGCACGGCGGGGATAAAAGTGTTTTACCGAAACCACTGGTTTTCTACCGGGGCGCTTTGCCTATCCTAGGAAGGATCTCTCATATCAGCGGAAGATCCATGAAAGCTTCGCTACCCAGCCGCTACGCCTGCCTGTTCGGCTGCCTTGTTTTCACCCTTGCCAGCCTGCCGTTTCTTTCTGCCCATTCCTGGTTATGGCCTTTGACCCTGATCAGCGCGCTGCTCAGCCTGGTCGGCCTCAATGACCTGCGCCAAAGCCACCACGCAGTACGGCGCAACTACCCGATCCTCGGCAACATCCGTTACCTGATCGAAACCATCCGCCCGGAGATTCGTCAGTACCTGCTCGAGGGCGATGACGACAAGCTGCCGTTTTCCCGGGCCCAACGCTCGCTGGTGTACGCGCGGGCCAAGAATGAAAGCGCCGAGAAGGCCTTTGGCACCCTCAACGATGTCTACCGGCCAGGCTTCGAGTTCATCAGCCACTCCATGCTGCCGGTAGAAACACCCGACCCAGCCTCGTTTCGCATCAGCATCGGCGGCCCGCAGTGCCGCCAACCTTACTCGGCATCGATCTTCAATATCTCGGCGATGAGCTTCGGTGCGCTCAGTGCAAATGCCATTGCTGCGCTGAACAAGGGCGCGAAACTTGGCCACTTCGCCCATGACACCGGTGAAGGCAGCATCAGCCCTTACCACCGTGAGCATGGTGGCGACCTGATCTGGGAAATCGGCAGCGGCTATTTTGGCTGCCGCACGCCAGAGGGCCGCTTCGATCCTGAACGTTTCGCCGAACAGGCCCGCGACCCGCAGGTGAAGATGATCGAGATCAAGCTCAGCCAAGGCGCCAAACCCGGTCATGGCGGAATATTGCCAGGACACAAGGTCAGCGCCGAAATCGCCGCAACCCGTGGTGTGCTGATGGGCGAAGACTGTATTTCACCGGCGGCGCACAGTGCCTTTCGCAGCCCGGTGCAACTGTTGCAGTTTATTGGCCAGTTGCGCGAGCTGTCCGGTGGCAAGCCCGTGGGTTTCAAGTTCTGCCTTGGCCACCCATGGGAGCTCATGGGCATCGCCAAGGCCATGTTGGCCACCGGTATCATCCCGGACTTCATCGTAGTTGATGGCAAGGAAGGCGGTACCGGCGCCGCGCCACGGGAGTTCAGCGACAACATCGGCGTGCCGATGCGCGAAGGCCTGATGTTCGTGCACAACACCCTGGTGGGCCTGAACTTGCGCGACAAGATTCGTATCGGCGCGGGCGGCAAGATTGTCAGTGCTTTCGACATCGCCAGCGTATTGGCCATCGGCGCCGACTGGGTCAACTCGGCCCGTGGCTTCATGTTCGCCATCGGCTGCATCCAGTCGCAGAGCTGCCACACCAACAAATGCCCGACCGGTGTGGCCACTCAGGATCCGCTGCGCCAACGGGCCCTGGTTGTGCCGGATAAAGCTGACAGAGTTTTCAGCTTCCATCGCAACACCCTGCATGCTCTGGCCGAAATGCTTGCCGCTGCTGGCCTTGAGCCCCCCAATGAGCTCAAACCAAAGCACCTGGTGCGACGCATCAGCGCCAGCGAGATCCGCCTGTTTTCGCAGTTGCACGTGTTCCTCAAGCCCGGTGAATTGCTCAGCGGCTCGATCGACAGTGAGTTCTATGCACGGATGTGGCGCATGGCCCGTAGCGACAGCTTCGAGCCGCAGAGCAGCGAGGTGCTGGCGATCAAGCCTGCTGTACGCCGAAAAGAAACAACCCCGGCCTAGGCCGGGGTTGCTGGAGTCGCCAAACAGCTATTAGAGAATGCTGATCGGGTACTCGACGAATACGCGGACTTCGTTACCGTCGTCGTTGTAGCCGTTCTGACGAACGCTGTCAGAAGTACGCAGGAACGAGCTACGCAGTTTGACGGACAGGTCCTTGGCAGGGCCTTCCTGAACCACGTACTTGAACTGGTTGAAGATTTCGCGCTCTTTACCTTCGCCGAAGCCGTGGGTGTTGATGTTGTCACCACGCACGTAGGCCACTTTGTAGGTCAGGCCCGGTACGCCGAAGGCGCCGAAGTCCAGGCCGTAGCCCAGCTGCCAGGAACGCTCGTCTTCAGCGTTGAAGTCGGACCAGTAGGAGTTGGCCAGGTAGATGGTCGAACCACCGTCACCCACGCCACCGGCGTTCTGGTAGAAGCCGTACTGATAGCCGGTGTCGCCAGTGCTGCGCTGGTGCGCAATGGTGATCGAGTGCGGGCCGAAGGCGTAGGTGGCCGCCAGGCTCCAGATGGTGTTGGAGTCACCGGTCAGGTCGGCGGCAGCGACGTACTTCTTGTCGATGTCCGACTTGTAGCCGTTGAAGTCCAGGGTCAGCGACTGGTCGTCGGCGATAGGGTGAACGTAGTTCACGCCCAGGTAGTGCTTCTTCAGTACATCTTCAACATCGGAGGTGTACAGGGAAGCCGACAGGTTTTCGGTGAACTTGTAGCTGCCGCCGAATACGTTGATCGACTTCAGGCCACCGCTGTCACGGCCTTCAGCACTCTTGCGGGCTTCCTGGGTGAAACGACCGGCGTTCAGTTCCAGGCCCTTGATCTCCTTGGAGGTGATCAGGGTACCGGTGTAGCTTTCTGGCAGCAGGCGACCGTCGTCGTACTGCAGCACTGGCAGTTCCGGCATCTGGTCACCGTACTTCAGTACAGTGTTGGAGATACGGAATTTAACTGCTGCGCCACCACGGGCCAGATTGTGCGGGGAGTTCTGCTGGTTGGTTGGCGAGTCGCCGTCCGCCGGCTTGAAGAAGTCGATACCGCCACCGCCGTTGCGGCCTTTACCACCGTCCAGACGCACAGCGTACAGACCGAAAGCGTCGACACCGACACCAACGGTGCCCTGGGTGTAGCCGGAGGAGAACTTGCCGATGAAGGCCTGGCCCCACTCGCTTTGGTCTTTGGTGTGGTGCTTCTTGTCACGGTTGATGAAGGCGTTGCGCAGCAGAACGCTGGCTTTGCTGTCTTCTACGAAGCCCTTGGCTTCGGCCTGGTCATTGGCCATAGCCTGAGTCGCTGCCATAAGCCCCAGCGCGATCAGACTGATCCTGGTTTTCAACATTTTATTTTCCTTATTACTTAGTCAAAGACGCTCTGCGACCAAACGCCAAAAACCACGCCCCCTGCGTGGGTTGACGCTCACGGGTCTGAAAATAGAAAGCCCGCCTGCGAGTGTTCGCAGCGGGCCTTTTTTCTGGACTCTTGGCCGATGGGCCTACAGGCGTTGACCGAATCCTATCCGTGTGCGGATCAGCATGTCAAAAATTCGTGAAAAGTAACTGTTTCCGGTTACGAACCGCAGCCATCAGGGGTGCAAAACGGCAGGTTAGAGACCTTTGCCTCAGCGCTCAGGTAGAACTCCCGGTCCAGCCATTGCACAAAGGCGTCAGGCTTACCGAGGAAGGGGCCGATGTCGATGACCTGCAGCCGCCCTTCGCGCTCCAGCACCAGGGTTGGATATCCCTGCCCACCGACGCTGGCCATGAATGCGCGGCTGGTGCGCATATGGCTTTGTGTGTCCATTTCCAGCAATGCGCTGGCAAAAGCTTGGGCAGGTAGCCCCATCTCTGTGGCGATTGCCTTGAGCACCGCATCATCGGCAATACGTCGACCTTCTACGTAGTGCGCACGCTGCAAGCGCGCCAGCAATTCAAGGCCACGGCCCGCCAGTTGCTCTGCGGCAAGGATCGCCGCGATTGGCGGCTGCGAATCGAACACTGCATCGTGGTCACGCAACAACCCTTCGAAATAGTCCCGGCCAAAAGGCTGCCCAGTGTATTCAGCAATGCGCCGGTCATGGGGCATGACAAAGTCGCGCAGCTGCGCCGACACCTTCTGGCGATTGGCACCGGCCATCATCCCGCCCCCGTGTATCACCACCGGCAACAAACCGCTGGCGGCGCTGATCAGCGGCTCGGCGCCATAGCACCAGCCGCACAGGGGGTCGAAAACATAGTGAAGGGTGGTTTGCACCGGCATAGCGGTCTCCGCGACAGCAAAAAATGATGCCGTCAGGTTAATGCCCGCGAAGATTGCGAAAAACGTCGTCGTGACGACAGGTTTGTTGCAAAAAACAGCACAAATAACCCTGCCAGACTAAAGGCTTATAGACAGAAATATCTTGAAACAAACAGCTCGTCGACAAACAAAGAAACAATTAACGTTAGTAAATGTCAAGCATTATCATTCGCGCAAAATTTTCCTCTGCCAATGAATGTCCGGATATCCGCCATGCTTGCCCCCTGCCGCCTTTCTCCGCTGACCCTGGGCCTGTCGCTGTTGTTCAGCTCTGGCCTGGTCGCTGCTGCCACCACCACACTGCCCGAGGTCTCGGTCACCGCCGAGACAGATCGCGAACGCGATGATCCGCGGGTACCTGAGGTCAACACTGCAACCCGCACCACTACGCCTGCCCGCTATGTGCCCCAGGCCATCGACTCGGTGAAGACCAGCAACGTCCTGGACTACGGCAGCAATGACCTGGGCAAGGCACTCAGTGGCATCCCCAACGTCAGCAGCGGCGCCGACACGCGCTTTGACAGCGTGCGTATCCGCGGCTTTGATGCCAGCAACGACTTCTACCTCGACGGGATCCGTGACGACAGCCAGTACGTGCGCGACCTGCACAGCATCGAGCGGGTTGAAGTGCTCAAGGGGCCAGCCGCGGTGCTCTATGGCCGCGGCAGCCAGGGCGGGATCGTCAACCGGGTGAGCAAGATGCCGGAAGCCGGCCGGCGTTCCAGCATCGAGGCCCAGGGTGGCAGCGAAGACCTGCGCAGCCTGTATGCCGATCTCAGCGCCGATCCAACCGACAACATCAGCCTGCGCCTGAACATGGGCAATCAGGACAACAACAGCTTCCGCGACGGCATCGATGGCAGCCGCCAGCTGTTCGCGCCGTCCATGAGCTGGCAGCTGACCCCGGAGTTGAACTGGCTGGTGCAGTACGAATACAGCCGTTACAACCGCACCCCGGATCGCGGTATCCCCAGCGTCAATGGCCGCCCGGCCGATGTCGGCCGCGACACCACCTACGGTGATACCCAGCGCGACTTCATCGACGACAAGGCCCAGTCCCTGCGCTCGCGCCTGAACTACCAGCTCAGTGACAACTGGCAGGTACGCCATACCCTGGGCCTGTTCAAGCTCAACAGCGATTTCGACAACACCTACCAGACCAGCTACAACACCACCACCCAACAGGTCACCCGCCAGCGCTGGCAGCAGGACCTGAACACCCGCAACCTGTTCAACAACCTTGAACTGGAAGGCAACTTCGACACTTTCGGCCTGCAGCACACCCTGCTCACCGGCCTTGAATTCGGCAACCAGCGCCGCGACCCGCTCCTCTACACCGCAGCGACCTCGGGCACAGGCTCTCGCCCGGTACCGAGCCTGGACCTGAACAATCCCAACCGTAACCTGCAACACAACGGCACCATGGTGGTCTCCAGCAATAACCACACCGTGGTCGACAGCCGCGGCCTGTACCTCCAGGACCAACTGCGCCTGAATGATCAGTGGCAAGTGCTGGCCGGGGTCCGTTTCGACCAGTTCGAAGTGGAAACCACCAACAAGATCCGCGGCATATCCGAAAAGCAGGACAGCAACAGCACCAGCCCGCGCCTGGGCGTGGTCTATTCGCCCTGGAAGGAGCACTCCTTCTATGCGTCCTGGAGCAAGACGTTCTCGCCAGTCGGCGGTGGCTTGATCGGCATCACCCCGGGTGCTGCCGGCAACACTAACGAAACCAGTCCGGAACAGACCCGGCAGAAGGAAATCGGGGTCAAGAGCGACTGGCTAGATGAGCGCCTGAGTACCACCCTGGCGGTCTACGAACTTGAACTCTACAACCGCCGCACCAGCGACCCGAACAACCCGGGCATCACCCTGCTCTCGGGCCTGCAGCGTTCCCGCGGCGTCGAGCTGACCACCACTGGCAACATCGTGGGCAACTGGTACGTACGCGGCGGCATTGGTATCCAGGATGCAACCATCGTCAAGGACAACAACGGCCAGGAAGGCAACCGCGTGAGCAACGTCGCCAAGCGCAATGGCAGCCTGTTCGTGACCTGGAAGCCGGAAATGGGCTGGTACGGCGAAACCGGCCTGACCCTGGTCGGCGAGCGTTATGCCGACAACCAGAACACGGCGGTATTACCAGGTTATGGCCGCTGGGATGCCTTGGCCGGCTTCCGCACCAAGGACTGGGACTTGCGTGCGGCGCTCAACAACATCACCGACAAGACCTACTACAGCTCGGCCACCAGCGCCGCGCAGATCCAGTTCGGTGATCCCCGCAGCCTGATCGTTACCGGCACCTATAGTTTCTAAACGCCAAGCGACTAAAAAGGGCGGCATTGTTCAGACAATGCCGCCCTTTTCATTCCTGCTGCCGAACCTCCTAGCGGCTGCCATCACCCAGCAGCGCTTCCAGCTCTGCTTCGCTAAGCAGGCCTGCCGGATAACGCGCCAGCAACGTGCGTCGCTGGTCGGCCTTCCTGACCCGGTTTGCTCCATTGTGTTTCAACCACTGCGCCACGCGTTGGAGGGACTCGTGATTCACCGCTGATGGGGGCGAAGCCGGCTCACTTGCTGCATTCATTTCGACACGTACTCCCGGGGCCGTGAGCGGCTAACCTACTCAAACTTTGTGACAGAACTAAGCAGCCCTATCTGTTTGAAATACAATGCAAAACAAATACAAGAGGTGTGCCAGAAGGCTATGCCGATCGTCGTCCACGCAAAAAAAAGCCCGTCAATCGACGGGCTCTTTTCCTCCAGCGCTTCAGCCTTTGGCTGGTGCCGGTTGCTGCTGGGTCAGACAATGAATGTTGCCGCCCCCCAGAAGCATCTCACGCCCGGGGATCATGACCACTTCGTGTTCAGGGAACACTCGCGCCAGAATCGCTCTAGCTTCAGCATCTGCCGGGTCGTCGAAGCTTGGCGCGATGATGCCGCCATTGACGATCAGGAAGTTGACGTAGGAGCCGGCCAGGCGCACCGACGGGTTGCGCTCCTGGCTGCCGGCCACCGGATCGACCCCGGCGCACTCTTCTTCAGTGGCGAACAACGGCCCCGGAATCGGCATCTTGTGCACGGTAAAGGCGCGGCCTTTGGCGTCACGGCTGTTCTCCAGCACCTCAAGTGCGGCATGGCAGCGTGCGTAATTGGGGTCTTGCGGATCATCGGTCCAGGCCAGTAACACTTCACCCGGGCGAACGTAACAGCAGAAGTTGTCGACGTGGCCGTCGGTCTCGTCGTTGTACAGGCCATCCGGCAGCCAGATGATGCTGTCAACTGCCAGGTGATCGCGCAGAATGGCTTCGATCTGCTCACGGTTCAGGTGCGGGTTGCGGTTGTGGTTGAGCAGGCATTCCTCGGTGGTGATCAGGGTGCCTTCACCATCGACATGGATCGAGCCGCCTTCCAGCACGAAGCCTTCGGTGTGGTAGCGCTGGCAGCGTTCCATCTCCAGCACCTTGCTGGCCACTTGCTCGTCGCGGTTCCATGGCGAGTACAGACCACCCTCGAAGCCGCCCCAGGCATTGAAGCCCCAGTCGACACCACGCACTTCACCGCTGTCGTTGATGACGAAGGTCGGGCCGGTATCACGAACCCAGGCGTCGTCGTTGCTGATTTCCACCACACGAATGTTCGGCAGGTCCAGACGGGCGCGGGCGTTATCGTATTGAGCGGCGGAGACGGCAACGGTCACCGGCTCGAAACGGGCGATAGCCTTGGCCAGGATCACGTGGGCAGCCTGCACCGGCTTGCCACCCAGGCGCCAGTTGTCCGGGCGCTCGGGCCAGACCATCCAGACCTGGGTTTGTGGCGCCCATTCGGCAGGCATGTGGAAGCCGTCGGCGCGCGGGGTACTGGTAAGCGTTTTCATAGATGATCCTTGCTGAACTATCAG
Organism: Pseudomonas sp. ZL2; assembly: GCF_054788455.1. Classification (NCBI taxonomy): domain Bacteria; kingdom Pseudomonadati; phylum Pseudomonadota; class Gammaproteobacteria; order Pseudomonadales; family Pseudomonadaceae; genus Pseudomonas; species Pseudomonas sp. ZL2. The sequence continues at coordinate 15,304 of NZ_JBGOGX010000003.1, forward strand.
GATTGCAGCGCGCCGTCGAGGGTCTTCACCGGGCCGTACAGATTCGGACGACGGTCTCGGAAAGTGCCCCAGGCACTGCGGGTGTGCTCAAGTTTGTCGAGGTCGAAAGTATGCACCAGCACACCCTCCTCGGTCTCGTTCAGCGCCTGGACCTTCTCGCCGAACTGGTTGGCAATGAAAGAGGAGCCGTAGAAGGTGATGTCGTAGCCGTCCTGCTCTTCGCGACCGATGCGGTTGCTGGCGATCAGCGGCATCAGGTTGGCGCCGGCATGACCTTGCTGCACACGCTGCCAATGGTCGCGCGAGGAAATGGTTTTATCGTGCGGCTCGCTGCCGATGGCCGTCGGGTAGAACAGCACCTCGGCACCGAGCAGGGCCATGCTGCGCGCGCACTCGGGGAACCACTGGTCCCAGCAGATGCCTACGCCGATTTTTGCGTAACGGGTTTGCCAGACCTTGAAGCCGGTGTCGCCCGGGTTGAAGTAGTACTTTTCGTGATAGCCGGGACCGTCCGGGATGTGGGTTTTACGGTACACGCCCAGGTTGCTGCCGTCGGCATCGATGATCGCGATGCTGTTGAAACGCGCGCGCCCGGCCAGTTCGTAGAAGCTGATCGGCAGCACCACCTGCAGCTCTTTGGCGAGCTGCTGGAAATGGGCGATGGCGGCGTTGGATTCAACCGGGGTGGCCAGCTGCAGGTAATCCGGATTGGGCTTCTGGCAGAAGTACGGAGTTTCGAACAGCTCCTGGATCAGGATGATCTGCGCGCCCTTGGCGGCCGCTTCGCGGACCAGCCGCTCGGCAGTTTCCAGGTTGCCCTGGCGGTCCCAGGTGCAGGCCATCTGGGTGGCGGCAACAGTGACAGTGCGGCTCATTTATTCCTCCTCGGCAGGTGGCTGGGCCGACAAGGCCAGGCCATCACGGTGATGATGGAGGCATTTATATCCGATAAATATCGGCTTTAAAAGTAACATTGCGAAAATATTAGCCAGTAAAAAGCCGGTTAATCCGATAACAATCGAATTAACCGGCTTTTGCTCAAGCGTTACAGGTCTTCTGACAGTACCCGGTCGATGCTGTCGACGAAGAAGTCCACGCTTGCCCGGGTGGTGCACATCGGCGGCTTGATCTTGAGGATGTTGAGGTAATCGCCCGTGGGCTGCATGAAGATACCCAGGTCGCGCAGGCGGTTGCACAGGACCGTGGTCTCGGCACTGGCCGGCTCCAGGGTCTGGCGATCCCGCACCAGTTCCAGCCCCAGGTAGAAGCCGGAACCGTGTACGGCACCTGCCAGCGGATGTTTATCGACTAACTGCTGCAGCCGCGACTTGAAGTAGCCGCCGACTTCACGGGCGTTGTCCCACAGCCCTTCTTCTTCCATGACATCGAGCACGGCCATGCCGATGCGGCAGCTGACCGGGCTGCCACCGGCAGAGGAAAAGAAATAGCCCTCGGCTTCCAGCGCCTCGGCAATCTCCCGGCGGGTGATGACCGCGCCCAATGGCTGGCCGTTACCCATGCCCTTGGCCATGGTAATGATGTCCGGCACTACGCCCTGCTCTTCGAACCCCCAGAACCAGGTGCCAAGACGGCCGTAACCAACCTGCACTTCATCGGCGATGCACACGCCGCCCGCTGCACGGACCTTGGCATAGGCTTGCTGCAGGTAACCCGGCGGCAGCGAGATGCCGCCGGCATTGCCGTAAACTGGCTCACAGATGAAGCCGGCCAGTTGCCGTTGCTCGGCGGCCAGTGCGTCGAGCCTGGCATCGACGTCACGCAGGTAATCGGCGGTGCTCTCGGCGCCACGATAGGCGCCGCGATAGGTGTTCGGTGCAATCACCGGGTGTACCCAGTCCGGCCTTGTGCTCAAGGCCTGGGGGTTGTCGGCGATGGAGGTGGAAATCGCATCGGTAGCTACCGACCAGCCGTGATAGGCCTCGAGCACACTCAGCAGGTCGCGCCCACCGCTGTAGGCCCAGGCCAGACGGATCGCCAGGTCGTTGGCCTCGGTGCCGCTGTTGACCAGAAACACCCGGTCCATGCCGCTCGGAGCCAGGGCCAGCAAGCGCTCGGAGAATTCGGCGATGGCTGCATAGTGGAAGCGCGAGTTGGTATTGAGCAATGACCATTGCCGCGCCGACTCGGCAACCATGCGCGGATGCCCGTGACCGAGTACCGCAACGTTGTTGAGCATGTCCAGGTAAGCCCGCCCCTGCATGTCGAACAGGTAGTTACGCCAGCCGCGCTCGATATGCGGCGGTTGCTGGTAGTAGTGCTTCTGCGAGCGGGCGAAACTGGCATCGCGCCGAGCCAGCAAGGCCTGGGCATCGACCAGCGGTTCGGCGTCGCAGGCAACGCCGAGGATGGCCTGCGGCGAGGGGCAGAGTGCCTGCCAGGCCTGTGCCCGTGACGGCTCGACAAAGGCTGGCGGGTAGAGCCCGGCAATCCGGCATAGTTGAGCACTGAAAAGTCCGGCGCTGGCACCCAATGCCTGCCCTGGGGTGACCTTCTGACCATCCTCTGGCGCGGCGCCCAACCCGTGCAGCCACAGGCTGCATTCCTTGCCCTCAAGGCAGCCGCTGTCTTCGCCATGCTGATGCCAGGTACCGGCCCAGGGCGCCTGCAACGTCGTGCCGAGCGGTAGCAGCAATTCAACCTGCAAGGCAAAGGTCGCAGGCTCTGCAGGGTTGTCGATATGCGTCTGCGACAGGCGGTATTGCCCGTACAAGGAGCAGGCCGCGCCCGACGCTGTCGCCTGCTCGGCCAGCAACTGCTGGTCAATGCCGGGCTGCTCCCAGTTCCCTGCCTGGTAGTGCTCGCTGAGGACGCCCAGGTCCACCGTTACAACCTGATGTGCGAGCGTTGGCGGCAACAACGGCACGCAACCTTCCAGCACCAACGCGGGCATCTCATGCCCGGCCACCTGCAGGATCGCCGCCTCCATCAGTTCGAAAGGCACGCTGGTGGCGACGTCGAAGATCTCCCACTCATGGGCCAGATTGTCGCGGCTATAGCTGTTACCCGGGTCGACGCTCAACTGCTGCTCACTGCTCAGTACCAGCACCGCGGCGCGGGCCACCACCAATGGCCACAAGGCTTTGAGTTCGGCTTCGGTCAGCGGGTTGAGCGCATGGTAGGCCTCGATTGCCGGCAGTATCCGCAACGGGTCGCCTTCGGCGTGATGCAGCAATGCCGCGCAGGTCACCGACAGGTCGGCGACGCGCCAGGTGTACATCAGGTCGCCGAAATCGATGACGCCTTGCAACTGCCACTGGCGCTGCTCATCGCGCGCCCAGACGGCGTTATCATCGGTGATGTCCAGATGTACCGCCTGCATCGGCAACTTGTCGAGCAACGGTTGCAGACATTCCCTGGCCTGCTCTGCGGCGGCACTTACCCGCGCTTGCTGCGGGCTTTTGGCCAACACCGGCAACAGGTGAGCGATCAATGCCTGGGCGTGCCGTGGGTCCCATTGCAAGGTTCGTTCGAGCCCCGGGTGGGTGAAGTCGGCCAGGGCCAGGTCGACTCGTGCACAAAGACGGCCCAGCTCAGCCACCAGGCGCGGCTCCATGTGCTTGATACGGGTCAGCGACTGACCTTCTATATAGTCGAGCAAGCGCACGCGCAAGCCCTGACCGTTCACGTTCACCGCCAGCAACTGCTCGCCGGTACGTGCTGCCAACACCGCAGGTACCGGCACTCCCTGGTCATGCAAATAGCCCAGGGCAGCATGCTGGGCCTGGAGCTCCGCAATGGCATAGTCGCCATGGCAAACCTTCAGCACATAGCGCCCGCTGGGGGCGTCCAGGCGAAAATTCAGGTCTTGCTGGCTACCCAGCGCTTGCAGTGAGCCGCTTAGCCCATAGTGATCCTGCAACAGGGTCGCTGCTTGCTGCGGGCTGACGTCAGGGCATGGCTGACTGGAACGGTGGATCAGGGTGGTAAGCGGCATGGGCAGGGAACCTCATTTTTTTTGTTGCTTATATCGCCACTGTGCCTGCCGATAAGCAAGAACAACGGGTAAAATTGCCGACAAGCCGCTTGAAGGGCCAACCAGCCAGGCATAAATGGGCGCTTCGGCGCTTTTCGCTTGCACCTGCCTGCACCCGGCCACAAGCTATACACTTTATGCCCAATGTCAGTTATGGAAGAAAGGCAGTCAGACATGCGAATTCTCATCACCGGCGGAGCCGGATTCATCGGTTCGGCGCTGGTGCGTCACCTGATCAACAATACCGAGCACGAAGTGCTCAACCTGGACAAGCTGACCTATGCCGGTAACCTGGAATCGCTGACCAGCATCGCGACCAATACCCGCTACGAGTTCGTCCAGGCCGACATTGCCGATCAGGCAACTGTCAGCGCTGTACTCGAGCGCTTCAAGCCGCATGCCATCATGCACCTGGCAGCCGAGTCGCATGTCGACCGTTCGATCGACGGCCCTTCCGATTTTATCCACACCAATATTGTCGGTACCTACAGCCTGCTGGAGGCTACTCGCGCCTACTGGCTGACGCTGCCTGCCGACGAGCGTGCAGCGTTTCGTTTCCATCACATTTCTACCGACGAAGTGTATGGCGACCTGCATGGCGTCGATGACCTGTTCACCGAAACTACACCGTATGCCCCAAGCTCACCGTACTCGGCGAGCAAGGCCGCGTCCGACCATCTGGTCCGCGCCTGGCAGCGTACTTATGGCCTGCCGGTACTGATCACCAACTGCTCGAACAACTACGGCCCGTTCCACTTCCCGGAAAAACTCATTCCGCTGGTGATCCTCAATGCCCTGGCAGGCAAGCCGCTGCCGGTGTACGGCAACGGGCTGCAAGTGCGTGACTGGCTGTTTGTCGAAGACCATGCCCGCGCCCTGTTCAAAGTCGTAACCGAAGGCAAGGTCGGCGAGACTTACAACATCGGCGGCCATAACGAGCAGAAGAACATCGACGTCGTACGCGGCATCTGTGCACTGCTCGAAGAGCTGGCGCCACAACGTCCTGCCGGCATTGCCAACTATGCCGACCTGATCACCTACGTGCAGGATCGCCCTGGGCACGACCAGCGTTATGCGATCGATGCCAGCAAGATCGAGCGTGAACTGGGCTGGGTTCCTGAAGAGACCTTCGAGACCGGCCTGCGCAAGACCGTTCAGTGGTACCTGGACAACCTGCAATGGTGCCAGCGGGTACAAGACGGCAGTTATCAAGGCCAGCGCCTGGGCGCCAGCGAATTCAAGGATCTGATTGCATGACCAAAGGTATCGTCCTGGCAGGTGGCTCCGGCACCCGCCTGCACCCTATCACCCTGGGTGTTTCCAAACAGCTGTTGCCGATCTACGACAAACCGATGATCTACTACCCGATCTCGGTACTGATGCTGGCCGGTATTCGCGAAATCCTGCTGATCTCCACACCACAGGATCTGCCGCAATACCAGCAGCTGCTGGGTGATGGCAGCCAGTTCGGTATCGAACTCAGCTATGCCGAACAGCCTTCTCCGGATGGCCTGGCACAGGCCTTCCTGATTGGTGAAGAATTTATTGGCAACGACTCTGTTTGCCTTATCCTTGGCGACAACATTTTCCATGGCCAGGGTTTCACTCCCCAGCTGCGCAAGGCCACCCAGCAGGGTAGCGGCGCTACCGTGTTCGGCTACTGGGTCAAGGATCCGGAGCGCTTCGGCGTTGTCGAGTTCGACGACGAGGGCCGCGCCCTGTCCATCGAGGAAAAGCCGACGCAACCCAAATCCAGTTACGCCGTGACGGGCCTGTATTTCTACGACAACGATGTGGTCAAGATCGCCAAGGCGGTCAAGCCGTCGCCACGCGGTGAGCTGGAAATCACCGACATCAACAATGCCTATCTCAACCGCGGCGACCTCAACGTTCAACTGCTCGGACGTGGTTTCGCCTGGCTCGACACCGGCACCCACGACAGCCTCCTGGAAGCATCGCAGTACGTGCAGACCATTGAGCACCGTCAGGGCCTGAAAGTCGCTTGCCTTGAAGAAATCGCATACCAGCAGGGCTGGATTGATCAAGCGCACCTGCTTGAACGAGGGAAGATGTTCGGCAAGACCGGTTATGGTCAGTACCTGTTCGGTCTCGTAGGAAAACATTAATGAAAGTAACCGCCAGTACGCTGCCTGATGTTCTTGTTATCGAGCCGAAAGTGTTCGGTGACGAACGAGGCTTCTTCTTCGAGAGTTTCAACGAGCGTTCGTTTCAGGAAGCCACGGGCATCAATGCCCATTTCGTTCAGGACAATCATTCCGGCTCGCAGAAAGGTGTACTGCGCGGTTTGCATTATCAGATTGAACACACCCAGGACAAGCTGGTGCGGGTAACTGCCGGCGAAGTGCTGGATGTGGCAGTGGACATCCGCCGCCACTCACCGACTTTCGGTCGCTGGGTAAGTATCAGGCTTTCGGCTCAGAACAATCGCCAACTGTGGATCCCCAAGGGCTTTGCCCATGGGTTTGTGGTATTGAGCGATTTTGCCGAGTTTCTCTACAAGACCACCGACTATTACGTTCCATCTGCCGAACGCTGCATCCGCTGGAACGACCCGGACCTGGCGATCAACTGGCAGCTGGATAACGCCCCCGCGCTTTCTGCCAAGGACCAGGTTGGCAAATTCCTGCATGAGGCGGATCTGTTCCCGTGATCCAGCACCGCCCGCGCATCCTCATCAGCGGCCAGCACGGCCAGGTTTCCCTGGAGCTGCAACAGCGCCTGGGCGATCTGGCCCAGCTGCATGTGCTGGGTCGTGACCAGCTCGACCTCGCCAAGCCGGAAGGCATTCGTGAGCGGGTGCAGTCGCTCAAGCCCGACCTGATCATCAACGCCGCGGCCCATACCGCCGTCGATCAGGCCGAAAGCGAGCCGGAGCTGGCCTTCGCGATCAATGCCCGGGCCCCCGGCGTCTTTGCCGAGGAAGCCGCGAAGCTGGGGATCCCGCTGATCCACTACTCCACCGACTACGTGTTCGACGGCAGCAAGTCCAGCCCCTACACCGAAGACGACGAGCCCAATCCACTCGGCGTCTACGGGCGCAGCAAGCTGGCCGGCGAGCAGGCGATTACTGCAGTGGGTGGCCAGCATCTGATCCTGCGTACCAGTTGGGTGTATTCGCGCCACGGGCGCAACTTTCTGCTGACCATGCAGCGCCTGCTGCAGGAAAAGCCAGAGTTGCGCATCGTTGCCGACCAGATCGGCGCGCCGACCTGGGCCGGTACCATCGCCCAGAGCACCCGTGCCCTGATCGAACGCTGGCAGGCTGGCCAGGCCGGTGCCTGGGGCACCTATCACCTGACCGCCCAGGGTGAAACCTCCTGGTTCGGCTTTGCCCAGGCCATTGCCGAGCAACTCAAGGCCCGGGGCCTGCCTTGTGCCGAGCTGTTGCCAATCTCCTCCAGCGACTACCCGACCCCGGCCCGCCGCCCGTTGAACTCGCGCCTCGATTGCAGTCGCCTGCAACGCCAGTGGCAGGTCAGCCAGCCGCATTGGCAGCAGGCGCTGATCGACTGCCTGAAGTAGCGCATAATGCGCCAGATCATTCTGGCGCAGTTGCGATGAACATAACTCCACCCGTACCCCGCCGCCCTCGCTGGCGCAGCCTGGCCATACTTGCAGTGTGCCTGGCGCCATTGCTGTGGCCACTGCAACACCTCGCCGAGCGCTACTACCAGGACGAGCTGGCCGGGCAGAACCGCCAGACCCTCGATCTCTATGTGGCCAACCTGCTCGGCACCCTGCACCGCTATGAAACCCTGCCGCAGATCCTCGGCGACCTGCCAGCCTTGCGCGCGGTACTGGCCGACCCGCTGCGCCTGGAAACCCTGACCAACGCCAACCGCTTGCTCAAGGACATCGCCACCCAGACCGGCGCCGAAGTCATGTACCTGATGGACGCCAACGGCAACACCCTGGCCGCCTCCAACTGGGATAAACACGACAGTTTCGTTGGCCGCAACTTCGCCTTCCGTCCCTACTTCAGTGAAGCCATCGCCGGGCGCCTGGGGCGCTTCTTCGGCCAGGGCACCACCTCGGCCAAGCGTGGCTACTTCTTTGCCGCTGCCGTGCGTGACCGCGACCGGGTTATTGGCGCGCTGGTGGTCAAGGTCGACCTCGACCATACCGAAACCCTCTGGGGCAAGACCCCCGAGCAACTGTTGCTGACTGACCACAACGGCGTGGTGATCCTCACTTCGCGCCCCGACTGGCGTTTCCGCGCCACCCGGCCCCTGAGCGACGCCGAACGCGAAGCCATCGTCGCCATCCAGCCCTACCCGACCCAGTCGCCCAAGCCGTTGAACCTTGAGCCCAAAGCCTGGCTGACCCAGACCCAGACCATCGAGGAGACCGGCTGGCAGGTCAGCATTCTGGCCCCGCGTACCCTGATCGACCGCTCGGTGCGTACTGTGGTGGCGATCGGTGGCGCTACCTTGCTGGTAGTGATGCTGCTGCTCGGCTTGATCATGCAGCGGCGCCGCCACTACATGGACCGCATCGACTTTGAAGCCCACGGCCGCCAGGAGCTGGAAAAACGCGTGATAGAGCGCACCGCCGACCTTGAAGGCCTCAACAGCCGCCTGAAGAACGAAGTACTGGAACGCGAACAGGCCCAGCAGGAACTGGTGCGCGCCCAGGACGAACTGGTGCAGGCTGGCAAGCTGTCGGTGTTAGGCACCATGTCGGCAAGCATCAGCCACGAGCTCAACCAGCCGCTGGCGGCGATCCGCAGCTATGCCGAGAACGCCGAGATCCTGCTCGATCACCAACGCACCGACGATGCCCGCAGCAACCTCAAGCTGATCAGCGAGCTGACCGGGCGCATGGCGTCGATCATCGCCCACCTGCGCGCCTTCGCCCGCCGCGACCGCCATGCCCCGGAGAGCGTTGCCCTGCAGCCGGCACTGGACGATGCCCTGGCGCTACTGGCCAAGCGCCGGCGGGCGATGGCCGTGGAGCTGGTGCGCGACCTGCCGGAAGCCACTTTGTGGGTCCAGGCCGGTGAAACCCGCCTGCGCCAGGTGCTCGGCAACCTGCTGGCCAACGCCCTCGACGCCCTGACCGAAAAAGCCAACCCACGCAAACTCTGGCTCAGTGCCGAACAGCGTGATGGCAACGTCTACCTGTACATACGCGACAACGGGCCGGGCTTTACCAGCCAGGCCCTGGCCCGCGCCCGCGAGCCGTTCTTCACCACCAAGACGCGCACCCAGGGCCTTGGCCTGGGCCTGGCGATCTGCGATACCTTGATGCGTGCACTGGGCGGCGAGCTGCTGCTGGGCAACCACCCTGAAGGCGGCGCCCTGCTCACCCTGCAGCTGCGCATCGCCAAGCCCGGCGCCACATTACCCACTTCAGAGGACCCATCGGCATGACGACCGAGCCGCTCATCGACAGCCGCACGCAGGTAATCCTGGTCGACGACGACCCGCACCTGCGCCAGGCGCTGAGCCAGACCCTCGACCTCGCCGGCCTGAAAATCCTGCCCCTGAGCGATGCCCAGGGCCTGGCCGGGCGCATCGAGCGAGACTGGCCCGGGGTGGTGGTCAGCGATATCCGCATGCCCGGGATCGACGGTCTTGAGCTGCTGCAGCAGTTGCACGCCCAGGACCCGGAACTGCCGGTGCTGCTGATCACCGGCCATGGTGACGTGCCCCTGGCGGTGCAGGCGATGCGCGCCGGGGCCTATGATTTTCTGGAAAAGCCCTTCGCCAGCGATGCCCTGCTCGACAGTGTGCGCCGTGCCCTGGCCCTGCGTCGCCTGGTGCTGGACAACCGCAGCCTGCGCCTGGCCCTGAGCGATCGCCAGGAGCTGAGCACGCGCCTGGTCGGCCACTCGGCACCGATGCTGCGACTGCGCGAGCAGATCGGCGCATTGGCCGGCACCCGCGCTGACGTGCTGATCCTCGGCGAAACCGGTGCCGGCAAAGAGGTGGTGGCTCGCGCCCTGCACGACCTGTCGAGCCGTCGTGACGGCCCGTTCGTGGCGATCAACGCCGGCGCCCTGGCCGAGTCGGTGGTCGAAAGCGAGCTGTTTGGCCACGAACCCGGCGCATTCACCGGTGCGCAGAAGCGCCGCATCGGCAAGTTCGAATTCGCCAATGGCGGCACACTGTTCCTCGATGAAATCGAAAGCATGAGCCTGGATGTACAGGTCAAGCTGCTGCGCCTGCTGCAGGAGCGGGTGGTCGAGCGCCTGGGCGGCAACCAGCTGATCCCGCTGGATATCCGCATCATCGCCGCGACCAAGGAGGACCTGCGCCAGGCCGCTGACCAGGGGCGCTTTCGCGCCGACCTGTATTACCGCCTGAACGTCGCGCCGTTGCGCATCCCGCCGCTGCGCGAGCGCGGCGAAGACATCCTCGTACTGTTCCAGCACTTCGCCGATGCCGCCAGCGAACGCCATGGCCTGCCGATGCATCCGCTGCAACCGGCGCAACGGGCACTGCTGCTACGCCATGAATGGCCGGGCAACGTACGCGAGCTGCAGAACGCCGCCGAGCGCTTCGCCCTCGGCCTGGAACTGGCCCTGGACGGTGATGTACCGCCCGCAGCCGACGAGGCCGTGGCAAGCATCGGTAGCGGTAACCTCAGCGAACAGGTCGAGCAGTTCGAACGCTCGCTGATCGCCGCCGAACTGGCGCGCTCGCACAGCTCGTTGCGCAGCCTGGCCGAAGCCCTCGGCATCCCGCGCAAAACCCTGCACGACAAGCTGCGCAAACACGGCCTGAGCTTCGCCGACAGCAACCACAACAGCGATGACCTGGAGGACAACCGTTCATGAGCACGGATAGCCACTACCTCGAATCGTTACTGCACAGCGACATCCCGCTGACCCGGCAGATGGGCCTGCAGGTACTCGACTGGCAGCAGCATTGCCTGCGCCTGCAATTACCGCTGGAGGCCAACGTCAACCACAAGAGCACCATGTTCGGCGGCAGCCTGTACTGCGCTGCGGTGCTGGTCGGTTGGGGCTGGTTGCACCTGAGGTTGCGTGAAGCGGGGATTGATGACGGGCATATCGTCATCCAGGAGGGCCAGATCAGCTATCCGTTACCGGTCACCGGCGCGGCCATCGCCACCTGCGCGGCACCGGAAGAGAAAGTCTGGGAGCGTTTCATTGCCACCTATCAACGCCGTGGCCGAGCGCGTCTGAACCTGCACACCCAGGTCAGTAATGCCGGCAGCAGCGAGGCTGCCGTGCAGTTCAGCGGCCAGTACGTGCTACACCGCTAAGGCTTGCTGCAACAGCTTGTCGCGCCATGGCGCGGCAGCCGGCAAGGCCAGGAAAAACGGGTTGAGCAAGGATTCGCGCGGCGGGTAGACGAAGGCCTGGCCATCAAGGCCGAGCACTTCACCGCCGGCGCCTTCCAGCACGCCCTGGGCTGCAGCGGTATCCCACTGCGAAGTGGGTGCCAGGCGCGGGTAACAATCCGCCGCGCCCTCGGCCAGCAGGCAGAACTTCAGCGAGCTACCGATGTTGGCCAGTTCCAGCTCCCCCACTGCCTGGCTCAGCCCGGCCAGCAAGGCTTCCTGTTGCGGGCTGGAATGTCGGCGGCTGGCGACCACAGTAAAGCGCTCACCTGCAGGAGGCGCAGTGCGCACGCTGATGGCCTTGGCCACCCCACCCGCTTCGGCGAGCCATGCACCAAGGCTTTTGCCGCCGAAATAGCAGCGGCCATTGGTGGGAATCGCCACCACGCCAAACACCACCTGACCCTGCTCGACCAGGGCGATGTTGACGGTAAATTCTTCAGTGCCGGCGATAAATTCCTTGGTGCCATCCAGCGGATCGACCAACCACCAGCGCTGCCAGCCTTGCCGTTCGCTCAGGGGGATATCGCAGTCTTCTTCCGATAGCACCGGGATCTCCGGGGCCAGCGCGCGCAAGCCTTCGGCAATCACCTCATGGGCCGCCAGGTCGGCGGCAGTGACCGGCGACTCATCGGCCTTGGCCGTCACCGCCACATCGGCGCGCCAGAACGGCAGGATGGCCTTGCCCGCCTGGCGAGCCAGTTCCACCACCTGCTGCATCAGGGCAATGTTGTTCATAGCGGGAACACCCCACGCTGGCTCAGCAGGTCTCGCACCAGGTACAACGCCGCCAAGGCCCGGCCTTCGGAGAACTGTGGATGCTGGGCCAGGGCCGAAAGCTCGCGCAGGTTGATCTTGTCCACGCGCATCGGCTCCGGTTCGTCGCCTTCCAGGCGCTCCTCGTAGAGGTCGCTGGCCAGTACCACCTGGATCTTCTGGCTCATGTAGCCTGGCGACAGCGACAGCTCGGTCAGGTGCTCCAGCTGACGGGCGCCGAAACCTGCTTCTTCCTTGAGTTCCCGGTCAGCCGCCGCCAGCACGTCTTCACCCGGCTCGATCAGGCCCTTGGGCAGCGACAGTTCATACTCGTCGGTGCCGCCGCAGTATTCTTCAACCAGCACCGCATGCTCGGCATCGAGCATCGCCACGATCATCACCGCGCCATAACCGTTGCCGCGCCCGACCAGGCGTTCGTAGGTGCGCTCGGCGCCGTTGGCAAAGCGCAATTGCACGGCTTCGACGCGGAACAGGCGGCTGCTGGCGACGATCTCGCGAGAGAGGACGGTGGGTTTCTGGCGCATGGGGCGGCTCCTTGGCGTGAACGGGTTACTATACCGTGGCTTGCCCGGCCGCTGCCTCCTGACTGCTCGAGAATTTCATATGCCCGTTTTAGCCTGGTCCACCATCGATACCGTCCTGCTGGACATGGACGGCACCCTGCTCGACCTGCACTTCGACAACCATTTCTGGCTCGAGCAACTGCCACAGCGCTACGCCGATCTGCACGGCATCAGCCGGGCCATGGCCGAGCTCGAGTTGCAGCCGCTGTTCGAGCAGCACGCAGGTTCGCTGAACTGGTACTGCCTGGACTTCTGGAGCCGCGAGCTGAACCTTTCGGTGCGCGAGCTGAAGCTGGAAACCGCCCACCTGATTGCCTTGCGCCCGGATGCCGACACTTTCCTGCAAGCGATCAAACAGGCCGGCAAGCGGGTGATCCTGATCACCAACGCCCATCGCGACTCGCTGTCGTTGAAGCTGGAACGGGTGGAGCTGGCGCCGTATTTCGAGCGCCTGATCAGCTCCCACGACTACGGCTACCCCAAGGAGAACCCGCAGTTCTGGAGCGCCCTGCAGGCCGATATCGGCTTCAGCCCGCAACGCAGCCTGTTTATCGACGACACCCTGTCGATCCTGCGCAGCGCCCGCGACTTCGGCGTGACGCACCTGCTTGCGGTGCGCCAGCCGGACAGCCGCAAAGGGCCACGGGATACCGAAGAATTCGCCGCGGTAGAGGACTACCGGGCGTTGCTCGAAGGGTTGTGATTACTCGGGGATGCGCAGGGTCTGGCCCGGGTAGATCTTGTCCGGGTGGCTGAGCAGCGGCTTGTTGGCTTCGAAAATCTTGTTGTACTGGTTGGCATTGCCGTACACGGCCAGCGAAATGGCGCTGAGGGTGTCGCCCTTCTTCACCACGACAAAACGGGCCGCAGCAACAACCGGACCGGTGACAGTGATCTGATCATCCACCGACGCAACACCGGCAATGTTGCCGACCGCCAGGAGGATCTTCTCTTTCTCTTCCTGGCTGCTGACTTCGCCAGTCAGGATCACCTTGTCGCCTTCGACTGTGGCCTGAACGTTCGGATTACCCAGGCCGACCTTCGCCACATGCTCCTTCAACTGCTCGCTGGCATTGGCATTACCCGGGGTCAACAGGTCGATAAGTTTCTCGCCTGCTTCTTTGACGAAACTGAAAATGCTCATACCGCTCTCCTTGGTGATGAATCTCGGAGCCTGGAGTCTAGGACAGGTTAGAATGCTTCGCCTGCTTTGCGCCGTGGAGCGACGATGGACATCAAACAACTCAAATTCCTCATCGCCCTGGATGAAACCCGCCACTTCGGCCAGGCCGCCGCCCGCTGCCACGTCACCCAGCCGACCCTGTCGATGCGCCTGCGCAACCTGGAGCAGGAGCTGGACCTGGCCTTGGTCAACCGTGGCCAGCGCTTCGAGGGTTTTACCGCCCAGGGCGAACGGGTACTGGCCTGGGCCCGCTCAGTGATCGCCGCCTACGACGGCCTGAATGCCGAAGCGGCCGCCTGCCGTGGTCATCTGGTCGGCACCTTGCGCCTGGGCGTGGTGCCACTGTCGAGCTTCGATCCGCTGCCGCTGCTGCGGCGCATGCACCAGCAGCACCCGGAACTGCGCTTCGAACTCAGCGCCCTGAGCTCCGAGCAGATCCTCGAACAGCTGACCAGCAACCAGCTGGACCTGGGCGTGTCGTACCTCGATCGTCTCGACCATGAACGCTTCCAGTCGCTGCCGCTGGGCGAGACGCGCATGGGGCTTTTATATGATCCAGATCATTTTCGCTTCGAGGCCCAGCCCCTAAGCTGGCAACAGCTGACCGAACTGCCGCTGGGGCTGCTCACCGCCGGCATGCATTTTCGCCAGTCGATCGACCACAATTTCCACAGCCGCGGCCTGACACCGCAGCTGTTGCTGCAGACCGATGCCGTCCATCAGTTGGCCCAGGCCGTCAGCGGCGGGCTGTGCTGTGCCATCATGCCGTTGGCGGCAGGCCTGGAAGTGCTCACCGAACGGCTGCGCCTGCAACCGATCGAACAGGCCTGCACCCTGGCGCCACTGGGCCTGATCATGCGCCGCACGGCGCCACGCTCGGCCCTGGCCGAGGTGTGCCTGGCGGAATATCAAGCGCTGCAAGGCGAGGCTTGATCGACGCCGTCTATCAAAGCATCAGCATTAGCGATTAGACGATACCCGAGCGCAAGCCTAGGCTTAAAGCTGAACAGCCGCCGGTACCTCTGCTGATGAGCACTAAACCCCCGGCCTGTGCGGCGTCCACCCCGCTTGTGACTGCGCCCGCGGCCAGCAACACCTACGACTACTGCCACCTTACCGACGACAGCCAGGCGCACACCGCACTGGCCGAAGAAGTCGCCCTGGCGATCGCCTATAACGGCATCAGCCAGGCGGTGATGCTGGTCAGCCCCACTGACCTGGAAGACTTTATCGTCGGTTTCAGCATCGGCAGCGGCATCATTGCCTCGGCCAACGAGATCTACGACGTCAAGTTCACCAGCAAGGGTTCGGCCGTGCATGCCGACGTCGAGATCACCAACCGCGCCTTCTGGAACCTCAAGACCCAGCGCCGGCAACTGGCCGGTACCAGCGGCTGTGGCCTGTGCGGTGTAGAAGCGGTGGAGCAGGCACTGCCCGACCTTGCCGTGCTGCCGGGCGCGCCTCTGCCGCCAGCGCGCTGGCTTGAAGGCCTGCGCCAGCGCATGGATGCTTTCCAGCCCCTGGGCCAGCATTGCGGCGCGGTGCATGCGGCGCTGTTCATGAACAATCAGGGCGAGATCCTGCTGGGCCGTGAAGATATCGGCCGGCACAACGCCCTCGACAAGTTGATCGGTGCCCTGGTGCGCCAGCACATCAGCCTCGACGGTGGCTTGGCTATCGTTACCAGCCGCTGCAGCCTGGAACTGATCCAGAAGGTTTTGCGCGCCGGCATCCAGACCCTGGTCAGCCTGTCCTCACCCACCGGCCTGGCCCTGCAGTGGGCGCGGCGGCACAACCTCAATCTTATTCACCTGCCCAAACACAGCGCGCCACGGGTGTTCAGCCCCGTGCGGGAGAACAGAACGTGAGCCTGCATCACCAAGCCGATCAGAAGCCCGTGCCTCGCTACAAACCCTACAGCGGTGCCGCTGGCGGCTGGGGCGCGCTGCGCAGCGTGGCCCAGGCCTGGATCGGCAGCGACAACGCCCTGAAGAACATCCGCGCACTGCTCAAGACCAACCAGAACGGCGGTTTCGACTGTCCGGGCTGCGCCTGGGGCGACTCGCCGGAAAGCGGCATGGTCAAGTTCTGCGAGAACGGCGCCAAGGCGGTGAACTGGGAGGCGACCAAGCGCCGGGTGGATGCCGCGTTCTTCGCCCGCCACAGCGTCACATCGCTGCTGGCCCAGAGCGACTACTGGCTCGAATACCAGGGCCGGCTGACCGAGCCGATGGTCTACGACGCCAATACCGACCGCTACAAACCGATCGACTGGGACGGTGCCTTCGCCCTCATCGCCGAGCACCTGCACCAGCTCGAAAGCCCGGACCAGGCCGAGTTCTACACCTCCGGCCGGGCCAGCAATGAAGCGGCGTACCTGTACCAGCTGTTCGTGCGTGCCTATGGCACCAACAACTTTCCGGACTGCTCGAACATGTGCCACGAGGCCAGTGGCGTGGCCCTTGGGCAGAGTGTCGGGGTTGGCAAGGGCACGGTAACTTTCGACGACTTCGAGCATGCCGACGCGATCTTCGTCTGGGGCCAGAACCCCGGCACCAACCATCCGCGCATGCTCGAGCCGCTGCGTGAAGCGGTCAAGCGCGGCGCCCAGGTGGTATGCGTCAACCCGCTCAAGGAGCGCGGCCTGGAACGTTTCCAGCACCCGCAGCACCCGCTGGAGATGCTCACCAACGGCGACCGCCCGACCAACACCGCCTACTTCCGCCCGGCCCTGGGTGGCGACATGGCGGTACTGCGCGGCATGGCCAAGTTCCTCTTGCAGTGGGAGCGTGAAGCCCAGGCCAGCAATGCCCCGGCGATCTTCGATCATGACTTCCTCAACCAGCATACCCAGGACGTACTGGCTTACCTGGCAGCCGTCGATGCCACCTCATGGGAGCAGATCACCGCGCAATCAGGCCTGACCCTGGCCGAGATCGAGCACGCCGCACGCATGTACTGCAAGGCGAAAAAGGTCATCATGTGCTGGGCCATGGGTATCACCCAGCATCGCCATTCGGTCGCGACCATCCAGGAAATCGCCAACCTGATGCTGCTGCGCGGCAACCTCGGCGTCCCCGGCGCCGGCCTGTGCCCGGTGCGTGGCCACAGCAACGTGCAGGGCGACCGCACCATGGGCATCAACGAGCGGCCACCGGTGGCCCTGCTCGACGCCCTGGAGCGCCGCTTCGGCTTCAAGGTGCCACGGCACAATGGCCACAACACGGTCGAGGCGATCCGTGCCATGGCCGACGGCCAGGCCAAGGTGTTCATCGCCCTGGGTGGTAATTTCGCCCAGGCCACGCCGGACACCGAACGCACCGCCCAGGCCCTGCGCAACTGCGAGCTGACCGTGCAGATCAGTACCAAGCTCAACCGCAGCCACCTGCTGCATGGCAAGCAGGCGCTGATTCTGCCGTGCCTGGGGCGCACCGATATCGACCTGCAGGGCGAAGGCCCGCAGGCAGTGACGGTGGAAGATTCGTTCAGCATGGTCCACGCCTCCAATGGCCAGCTGCAACCGCTGTCACGGCAAATGCGCTCGGAGCCTGCGGTAATCGCCGGGATTGCCAATGCCACCCTCGGCGCCAAGCCGGTGGACTGGAACTGGCTGATCGCCGACTACGCGCGGATCCGCGACCTGATCGACCAGACCATCCCCGGCTTTGACAAATTCAACCAGCGTCTGGAGCATCCAGGCGGCTTCTACCTGGGCAATAGCGCCGGCCAACGTCAATGGAAAACCGCCAGCGGCCGGGCCAACTTCAAGGCCAATGCCCTGCCGGACGACCTGCTGCACGAGCGCGTGCGCGCCAGCGGCCAGGTGCCGGACCTGATCATGCAGTCGATGCGCTCCCACGATCAGTACAACACCACCATCTACGGCCTGGATGATCGCTACCGTGGGGTCAAGGGCCAGCGCAACGTGCTGTTCGCCAATGAAGCCGACATCCTCCGCCTGGGTTTCCACCCCGGTGACAAGGCCGATATCGTCTCGTTGTGGAGTGATGGCCGCGAACGGCGGGTCAAGGGCTTCACCCTGCTGGCCTTTGATATCCCGGCCGGCCAGGCGGCCGCCTACTACCCGGAAGTGAACCCGCTGGTGCCACTGGAAAGCGTTGGCGACGGCAGCCACACGCCAACTTCGAAGTTCGTTGCGATCCAGCTGCAACCTGCCAGCGACAACGCCCGGATCCTCTGACAGAATCGGCGGCAGACAGGCACAAAAAAGGCCCTGACATCACTGTCGGGGCCTCGTTCCAAGTAAACTCAGACAAGCGAAAAACGATAAAGTTTCACAGTGAAAACAGTAACTTAGAAAATTGTGTACAACTCGTGTTACTCGTCGGATTTCGTTTGCCAGCCCCCCTCTCCAGCCTCAGGATCGCCTCGTCATCCCTATGAGGCTTTCTTGATGAAGTACTCCTCGATTCTGTTGTTGTCTCTCGGCCTGCTCAGCGGCGTTGCCTCGGCAGGTGGCACCACCGAAGCCGGTATTGGCGGCGCATTGGGTGGGGTACTCGGCTCAGTGGTCGGTCAATCCATCGGCGGCAGCACTGGCGGTGCAATCGGTGCCGGCCTGGGCGGCGCGGCCGGCAGTGCGGTTGGTGCCGACAAGCGCCAGCGTGGTGAAGCCGCAATCGGTGGTGCCCTGGGCGCAGCCGGCGGTAACGTGGTCGGCCGCAGCATGGGCGGTACCACTGGCAGCTACATCGGTGCGGCCGCAGGTGGTGGCGCCGGTGGCGCACTGGGTAACTACATGGGCAACAAGGCCGATGAAGACGACCGCGATGACCGCCGCTACCGCCGCGGCTACGACGACCGTCGTTATTACGACCGTGGCCACCACTACGGCCACCGCAAGCACAAAAAGCACTGGCGTCATCGCTAAGCCCTTTCGGGCTTAAGCCAAACTCCTAGACCCTGCCCTCACGGGCAGGGATCGCTACAATACCCCGCGCGTTACCGATCAAGCCCTGCAGGCCAATCCTCCGGCCACTCCAGGCAGGTTCTACATTCCCTCCTCCTTGCTACTCACCCGCGACCTAGGGGCAACCCCGATTCTGGCGAATATAGCCAGTAGCTATCATCGGCCGTTCCCAATCAGCCAATGGACGCAGGGAATGCGCATCTATCACGCAAAGACGGCCCGATTGCCCATTGCACGAGGGGAGTGAGATGCCTGCCAGCAGCCGCCCTCCGTTGCTGAGCGAAGCCCAGTTCCTGCGCTTTCGCACCCTGGTCAGCCAGCGCACTGGCGTGTTCCTCGCCGCCGACCGCCGGGCCGCCGTGGCTGCGCGCCTGGGAAAGCGCCTGCGGCATCTGCAACTGAGCGCCTTCGAGCAGTACCTGCAGTTGATCGAACAGCCTGATCAGCAGCAGGAACAGCAGCGGGTGCTAGACCTGTTGATCGCCCGCGACAGCTACTTCTTCCGCGAACATCGCCATTTCGAATTCCTCGCCCAGTGGCTGCGCGACATACCGCGGCCGCTAAGGCTCTGGAGCGCGGCCTGCGCCTCTGGCGAAGAAGCCTACAGCTTGGCCATGGTGGCCAGCGAACACGCCGCAAACGATGACTGGAGCGTTCTGGCCAGCGACGTCAGCCCCAACCTGCTACAGCAGGCAGCCGAAGGCATCTACGAGGTTACCCAGGCCCGTTATTTTCCTGAAGGCTGGTTGCAACGTTACTGCCTGTGTGGCGTCGGCGAGATGGCCGGGCGCATGCGCATGGCGGCGTCCTTGCGGGAGCGCTTGACGTTTCGCCAGATCAACCTGATCCAGCCTCTGGCTGGTGACCTGGGGCTGTTCGATGTGATTTTTCTGCGCAATCTGCTGGCCTATTTCAGTCAGGATGAGAAGCAGCGCGTGGTTCATCGCCTGCTGGCCTGCCTGCGCCCGGGCGGCCTGCTGCTGATCGGGCATAGCGAGAGCATCCATGGGCTTGACCTGCCCTTGCGGCCGATCCTGCCCTCGGTGTTCGAACGCCTATGATGGCCTGCGCTGCCGGGACCTGCGGCAGGCCCCCGATACTGATCGCGCCACCACGCGGCAGCGCTCATCCGGACCGAGCAAACCTGCCGCCCCTCTTCTTTTGCGAAACAGGCTCGAACCCATGCTTTGCCGAATACTACTTGCCGATGACTCGCCGCTCTTTCGAGCGGGCCTGCGAGCGCTGCTCGAACAAAAAAAACAATACGCCGTAGTCGGTGACGCAGGCGATGGCATGACCGCTGTCGCCCTGGCCGAGAAACTCAAGCCCGACATCATCCTGCTGGACATGACCGCCGACACCCTCGACAGCGAGCAGATTCTGCGCGAGCTGTTCCTGCGCGTGCCGTCCAGCCACGTGCTGATGCTTTCGTCGCGCTCGGAGCTGGACTTCGTCATGCGCTGCCTGCAATTGGGTGCCCATGGTTTCCTGCTCAAGAGCGCCACCGTACTGGAGCTGGAGCAGGCCTTGCAGGCCCTGAAGAACGGCGGCCAGTACCTGTCCTCAGCGGTGCTGCCGATGGTCATTGGCCAGGCGGTGAAACACAGCCGCAAGCGCCCCAGCGGCAGCACCACGATGCAGCTCACCGCACGCCAGCTGGAAATCCTGCGGCTGATCGCCCGCGGTGAATCGACCCGCTCGATTGCCGACGGCCTCGGCCTGAGCGTGAAGACCATCGAGGCGCATCGCTCGCAAATCATGCACCGCCTGCAGATTCACGACGTACCGGGCCTGGTGCTGTTCGCCGTACGCGAAGGGATCATCCGCCTCAACGATTGAGTGGCCTCAGCCTTGCAAGCGCTCCAGCGCCGCCAGCAGCATGGCCGGTAACTGCGCCGGCCGGCCTGAGCTGCGCTCGACGAACACCTGTACCACTTTGCCGGCCGCGCAGGGTTGCCCGTCCTCGACCCGAAACAACGCCAACTGGTACTCCACCGAACTGCCTGCCAGGCGCGCCACCCGCAGGCCGACCTCAAGGGTGTCGGGGAAGGCCGGCAAGGCGAAGAAGTCCGCCGCCGAGCTGACCACGAAGCCGGCGACCTCGCCTTCCTGCAGGTCCAGCCCGGCCTGTTGCAGCAGGTACGCCTGGATCGCCGTGTCGAAGTAGGCGTAAACCGTGGCACCGGCTATATGGCCATTGAGGTCGCTGTCCTGCCAGCGGCTGAGGATCGGGTGCAGGTGGGGATAGGCTTGGCGCTGAGGGAGTTCGGACATGGTGGGCCTGAGTATTGGATGGCTCATAACTGTAGGAGCGGGCTTGCCCCGCGATCAAGCACCAATTGATCATCATTCGGGCAAGCCCCCTCCCACAAGAGATTCGTTGGACCGGAAAGCAAAAAACCGCCCATGAGGGCGGTTTTTTGTTTACGCGGGCTTCAGCTTACAGCTGTGGGCCAGCAGCCTTGATGGCGTCGGAAACTTCGAACTTCTTGAAGTTTTCGATGAACAGGCCAGCCAGGGCTTTTGCAGCTTCATCGTAAGCAGCCTTGTCAGCCCAGGTGTTGCGTGGGTTGAGCAGGTTGGTTTCAACGCCCGGCACGGCCAGCGGCACGTCGACGTTGATGATGTCCAGGTGTTCGGTTTCGGTGCCGATCAGGGCGCCGCTCTGGATCGCTGCGATCACCGCGCGGGTGGTCGGAATGTTGAAGCGCTTGCCAACGCCGTAGCCACCGCCGGTCCAGCCGGTGTTGACCAGGTAGACCTTGGAGCCGAAGCCGCGGATACGCTTGATCAGCAGTTCAGCGTACTCGCCAGCCGGACGCGGGAAGAACGGTGCGCCGAAGCAGGTGGAGAAGGTCGACTTGATGCCGCTGCCCGAACCCATTTCGGTCGAGCCCACCAGTGCGGTGTAGCCGGACAGGAAGTGATAGGCCGCTTGTTCTTCGTTGAGGATCGACACTGGCGGCAGCACGCCGGTCAGGTCGCAGGTCAGGAAGATGACCGCGTTAGGCTCGCCACCGAGGTTTTTCTCGGAACGCTTGGCAACGTGCTCCAGCGGGTAGGCGGCGCGGCTGTTCTGAGTCAGGCTGACATCGGCGTAGTCGGCGTGCTTGGCGTCGTCGATGACGACGTTCTCCAGTACCGCGCCGTGCTTGATGGCTTTCCAGATGACCGGCTCGTTCTTCTCGGACAGGTCGATGCACTTGGCGTAGCAGCCGCCTTCGATGTTGAAGACAACGCCTTCGCCCCAACCGTGCTCGTCGTCGCCGATCAGGTAACGGCTTTCGTCAGCCGACAGGGTGGTCTTGCCGGTACCCGACAGACCGAAGAACAGGGTCACGTCGCCCTCTTCGCCGATGTTGGCGGCGCAGTGCATTGGCAGCACGTCGGCAGCCGGCAGCAGGAAGTTCTGCACCGAGAACATGGCTTTCTTCATTTCACCGGCGTAACGCATACCGGCGATCAGCACTTTCTTCTGGGCGAAGTTGAGGATCACGCAACCATCGGAGTTGGTGCCGTCACGCTCAGGCACGCACTCGAAGTTGGCAACGTTGAGTACTTGCCACTCATCACGGCCAGCAGGGTTGTACTGCTGCGGGTTGATGAACAGGCAACGGCCGAACAGGTTCTGCCAGGCGGTCTGGGTGGTCATCTTGACCGGCAGGTAGTGATCGGCGGCTGCACCTACGTGAACGTAGGAAACGAAGTGTTCCTGGGCGTTGTTGAACGCCTCGACGCGGTCCCACAGGGCATCGAACTTGTCGGCCGGGAACTTGCGGTTGATCGGGCCCCAGGCGATGGCGTCCTGAGTGGACGGCTCTTCGACGATGAAACGATCCACTGGCGAACGACCGGTGCGGTGACCGGTTTTCACGACCAGCGCGCCAGTGTCGGCCAGCTCGCCTTCACCGCGGTTCAGCGCTTCTTTGACCAGCTCATCGACGCTCAGGTCGGTGTAGACGGTGTTGTTGGCTTGCGTCATGAGATTCCCCATCCGGCCTGCGGCCGAGTGCTCCAAACGTTTTGTAGTAGATCTTTCCAAACTACTACAGCGAAAAAAGTGGCCGGATTATGCCAGAAACGCCCAAAAAAAGTAGGGCCCTCCTGTCAGAACGGCGTGTTTCCGGCGTTAGACAGGAGATTTACCTGTGATGAAACGTTTTAGTGACGAGTATCTGACGGCGTGTCTACACCGCCACCGGCGAACAATTGCTCGATATCGGCGGCATCGAATTGATAGCGCTGATTGCAGAACTGGCAATCGACTTCGATCTTGCCGCCATGCTCGTTAATCAGCTCCAGCGCGTCATGTTTGCCAAGGCTGACCAATGCATTACCGGAGCGCTCACGCGAGCAGCTGCAGCGGAAATGCAGCGGCTGGACATCGAACAGGCGCACGGCATCCTCGTGATACAGGCGATGCAGCACGGTTTCGTTGTCCAGACCCAGCAGTTCCTCGGCTTTCACCGTATTGGCCAGCGCTTTCACATGGTTCCAGCTTTCCTCACGCTCCTCGATGTCCTTCTGGCGATCAGCAGGCAGCTGCTGCACCAGCAGGCCACGGGCTCGAATACCGTCGGCGGCCAGCGAGATGCAGGTGTTGATCTGCTGGGACATGACGAAATAGTTGGTGAAACACTCCGACAGGTCTTTGCCGTCCAGCTCCACCGTGCCCTGGTAGCGCTGACCGTTGACCGGAATGATGGTCAGGACCAGATGCCCGCCAGGCATCAGGTCGGCAAGGGTTGCATCATCCTCGATCTGCTCGGCCGCATAGCGTGCCAGGCCGCGAATTTCGTGCTCGCTGGTGCACTCGATGGCCAGCAGGGGCACCGGCCCGCTCGACTGTGCCTGAAGGATCAGCAGACCATCGAACTTCAGCGTACCCACCAGCAGCGCGGCAGCCGCCATCAGCTCGCCGAGCAGTTGGGCGACAGGCTGCGGGTAAGGATGCTTGGCCAGCACTTCGGCGTAGCTGCGCTCCAGCCCGACCATTTCACCGCGCACATCGCGGTCGTCGAAGATGAAGCGTTGTGTGTAGTCGGTATCTGGCAAATCGGACATGGGTTCTGGCTTTCTGAATGATGACAAAATAATTTCAAGGGCCTATAAAGCCCGACCTAGAGCACCAGAATGGTGCACTCGTGGTTCGCAGCAAAGAGGTAGTTTATGGACAATTCTTCACTGTTCCAAGCAAGGTGGGCTTGGGGTCCTTTGATTCTCTGCACGGTTTTGCCCGTTGCCCTACTGTGTTTCTGGTTATGGCCCTTTGGCCAGATCCTCTGCCTGACTTTCGACGAATGGCTGTTTCACCTGCTCAATCGGCCACTTGCCGACAATAGCACCTGGCGTTACATCTGGACCGTTGGCAGCCTGCGTCCGTTCGATATCGTCGTCGGCCTGATCCTGCTCAGCCTGCTGGTCCGCGGCGACTGGGTGTTCAAGGCGGGCCAGGTGCGCCAGGCCTTCTTTGGTTTCTTCGCCACCCTGGTCTTGCTGCTGGTGATCCGCGCGTTGTTCTCGAAATGGATGAACGCCATGGGCTGGCAGCACAACAGCCCGTCGATGGTGTTCAGCGACGCCATCCACCTGAGCGACTTCTACCCGCATCTGGAAGCCAGATGGGAGCTCAAGGACCGCTCCAGCCAGAGCTTCCCCGGTGACCATGCCTCGGTGCTGCTGATCTGGGCGATGTTCATGAGCCTGTTCAGCCGCAAGCTGCTGCAGCAAATACTGGTCTGGGCCCTGGCGCTGCTGTTCATGTTGCCACGCCTGGTAGCCGGCGCGCACTGGGGCCAGGACGACTACATCGGCGGCGTGCTGATGGCAGTGCTGGCCCTGGGCTGGAGCTGCTATACCCCATTTGCCGCCAAAGCCAGCGCCACCCTGATGCGCCTGAGCGCGCCATTGTTCGAGTGGCTGGTGCGGCTGCCGCTGCTCGGGCGCCTGCACGTGATCAACCCGCGCGCTTAACCTGCGCTGTCATGCAACTGATGCAGCTGGCGCCGCTGTTTCTTGGTGGGCCGGCCATCAGTGCTGACACCCAGAGCGCCGGCCTTGCGCAGGGCAGCGGCTTGTTCGCGGCGAGCAATGCTCTGCTCGGTCTCTTCATACAGCGCCTGAGCCTCCGGCGCGCCACGACGCACCACCGACAACGCCTTGACCACTACCGTACGCTCGTCAAAGCCGGTGCGCAGCACGAACTCATCGCCCATCCGCGGCTCTTTGCCCGGCTTGCACCGTTCGCCCCGGCAATGCACCTTGCCGCTTTCAATGGCCGCCTTGGCCAGCGCCCGGGTCTTGTAGAAACGCGCTGCCCATAGCCATTTGTCCAGGCGGACCTTGTCATCCTCTTCCTGCTTTTGTGCCATGACATTTCCCCACTTATTTTCGTAAAGGGAACTGTACTACCGTATCTGGCGGATGCAAAAAACACGCGGCGTGCTTACAGTTCACCGACCTGTCGCTCACATCCGTTTTGGTGCCTGACGACTTATTACGCTGGTTGAGCATTTTGAAGACATTTGACCATTTGACCGTGATCGGCCTGCGCGAGTGGGTGGCCCTGCCGGACCTCGGCCTGGCCGGCCTGCGGGCCAAGATCGACACCGGCGCCAGCACCTCGAGCCTGCACGCCACCGAAGTCGAACCCTTCGAGCGCGATGGCGAGCAGTGGGTGCGTTTCAACGCCCACCTGGGCTCGGTGGTACAACTGCGCCACCGGCGCTGCGAAGCGCCGCTGGTGACGATGAAGACCATCAAGAGCTCCAACGGCCAGGCCCAGACCCGCTACGTGATCCGCACGCCGTTGGCGCTGGGTGACCGGGTGTGGGAAGTGGAATTCACCCTGGCTTGCCGCAAGGCCATGCGCTATCGCCTGTTGCTCGGTTCCAAAGCCCTGATCCATGGCCAGTTGGTGGTCAATCCGGGGCTCAAGTACGTTCAGGACAAGCCGGCATTCCCGGCCACTATCACTCCCTCCACAGGTGTTGCATGAAGATCGCCGTGCTGTCGCGAAACCCGCGTCTGTATTCCACTCGTCGCCTGGTCGAAGCCGGTACCGAACGAGGCCATGAGGTGGTTGTGATCGACACCCTGCGCGCCTATATGAACATCGCCAGCCACAAGCCGCAGATTCACTACCGCGGCAAGCCGCTGGAAAACTTCGACGCGGTGATCCCACGGATCGGCGCTTCGGTGACCTTCTACGGCTGCGCAGTGCTGCGCCAGTTCGAAATGATGGGGGTGTTCCCGCTCAACGAATCGGTGGCCATTGCCCGCTCGCGGGACAAGCTGCGTTCGCTGCAGCTATTGTCGCGTCGGGGGATCGGACTGCCGGTCACTGGCTTTGCCCACTCGCCGGACGATATCCCCGACCTGATCCAGATGGTCAACGGCGCCCCGCTGGTGATCAAGGTACTCGAAGGCACCCAGGGCATCGGCGTCGTGCTGTGCGAAACCACCAAGGCCGCCGAGTCGGTGATCGAAGCCTTCATGGGGCTGAAGCAGAACATCATGGTCCAGGAATACATCAAGGAAGCCGGAGGCGCCGACATCCGCTGCTTCGTGGTCGGTGACAAGGTCATCGCCTCGATGAAGCGCCAGGCCAAGCCTGGTGAGTTTCGCTCCAACCTGCACCGCGGCGGCAGCGCCAGCCTGATCAAGATCACCCCGGAAGAGCGCATGACCGCCATCCGCGCGGCCAAGGTCATGGGCCTGAGCGTGGCCGGGGTGGATATCCTGCGTTCCAATCACGGTCCGCTGGTGATGGAGGTGAACTCCTCACCAGGCCTGGAAGGCATTGAAGTCACCACCGGCAAGAACGTTGCCGGGATGATCATCGAACACCTGGAGAAGAATGGCGGGCCGAACCTGACCCGCACCAAAGGCAAAGGCTAGACCGCGTCGCGGGGCAGCATCAGCCCTAACGGCAACCGCACCCGCGCCTCCAGGCCGCCGCCTGAACGGTTGCGCAACTGCACGTTGCCGCCGTGCTGGGCGGCGATCCGCTTGACGATCGCCAGGCCCAGCCCGGTGCCCTTGCCGCTGCGGGCACGGTCACCGCGAATGAACGGGTTGAAGATACCCTCCAGCTCGCCCGGGTCGATCCCGGCACCACGGTCCAGCACGCTCAGCACCACGTAAGGCGCACCACTCTCACCCGATACATAGGCCGCCACTTCCACACCCTTGCCGGCGTGATACAGGGCGTTGCCGATCAGGTTGTTGAGCAGGCGCTTTAGCGACACCCGGCGCAGCGGGAACGGCGGGATCGGCTCCAGGCACAGGCGTACCTGTTCTTCCGGCTGGTTGAACGGCGCCACCACTTCACGCACCAGCTCACTGAAATCGACCTCTTCGACCGGCTCGTCGCGGCCATCGCGAATGAACGCCAGGAACTGGTCGAGAATTGCGTCCATGTCTTCGATATCGCGGACCATGTCGTCGGTCAGGTCGCTTTCGTTGGCCAGCAACGACAACGACAGACGCAAGCGCGTCAGCGGTGTGCGCAGGTCATGGGAAACCCCGGCCAGCATCAACTCGCGCTCGCGGCCGGCCTGTTCGACATCCTCGGCCATCTGGTTGAACGCGCGGTATACCTCGGTCATTTCGCTCGGCGTGTCGCTGATCGGCAGCCGTACGCTGCGCCCCTGGCCCAGCTGCCGGGCAGCGAACACCAGGCGCTTGAGCGGCTGGTTGAGCTGGCGCACGAAGATCCACGCCGACGCGGTGGACAACAAGCCGATGGCCAGGAACCAGCCCAACACGCTCCAGATCTTCTGCCCACGCAGCGGGTGCGGATACAGCGGCACCTTCAGCCAGCCATCGCCCAGGCTCGGAGCCCGTACCCACAAGGCCGGTGGTGCATGCACGCGCAGGCGAACTTCGGTATCGGCGCCCAGCTCGGCCTGCATCTGGCGCTGGTAGATCTCGCTGTACGGCCAGTGCTGTTCACCCTCGGGAACGCCGGAGCCAACCACGCGAATCAGCCCCGCCGCCTCGGCGATCTTGTCGCGGTCAGACTCGTCGGCAGCCCAGTAGGCGCGCAGGGTCAAGGCCACGCCGTGGCTGTACTGCCGATCAACCAGCACGTCCTCGTTCATCAGCAGGTACACCAGGGTCAGGGCCTTGGAGAACAGCACGACGATCAGCACCAGCCAGAGGGTGCGGGCGAAGAAGCTTTGCGGGAACCACAGGGGCGTTTTCATCGACAACGGCTACACACTATGCGGGAACGAGCGGGGCTCGCAGGCTTTGCAAAGCGCTGCACAGGCAAAAACAGGGCAACCCCGAAGGTCTGCCCTGCTGGCGGTGAGCTACTCCTGCAAACGAAACATCACTTGGTGGCATTACCATCCGGCACAAACACATAACCAACGCCCCAGACGGTCTGGATATAACGCGGCTTGGACGGGTCGGGTTCGATCATCCGCCGCAGGCGCGAGATCTGCACGTCGATGGAGCGCTCAAGGGCGTCCCACTCGCGACCACGGGCCAGGTTCATCAGCTTGTCGCGGGTCAGCGGCTCGCGGGCGTGCATCACCAGCGCCTTGAGTACGGCGAACTCACCGGTGGTGAGCATGTGCACTTCTTCACCGCGCTTGAGTTCGCGGGTGGCCAGCGACAGCTCGTAGTCGCCGAAGGTAACGGTTTCGTCCTCGCTGCCCGGTGCGCCCGGTACCGCCGGTGCCTGACGGCGCAGCACGGCCTTGACCCGGGCCATCAGCTCGTCGGGGTTGAAAGGCTTGGCCAGGTAGTCGTCGGCACCCAGCTCCAGGCCCTTGATGCGGCTCAGCTCGTCGCCCTTGGCGGTGAGCATGATGATCGGGATCTGGTTGTTCGCGGCGCGCAGGCGGCGGCAGGCAGTCAGGCCGTCTTCGCCAGGCAGCATCAGGTCGAGCACTACCAGGTTGAAAACTTCGCGGGCCAGCAGGCGGTCCATCTGTTCGGTATTGGGTACTGCACGGGCGCGATAACCCTTGCTGGTGAAGAAACGTTCCAGCAGGCTGCTCAGGCCCGGGTCATCGTCGACGATGAGAATTTTGTCGCCTTCGGCGGTTTGTGCAGTGCTGCTCATGGGTAGCTCCTCTAATCTCGGCACGCATTATGGCTTAGCCATCAATGGCCGTGCCGTGTGCATTGTTAGCAGATTTTTCCCCGGGTGCCAGTATTGCCGGGCCGACAACTGGCCTGCTGCTATCACCGCAAGCCGGACGCGCTGGGTATAATGCGCCGCTTTCAGCCAGCGCCGCATTGACCACAAGCGCTCTACAGCGCCCGCCCGCGGCCTTTGTATTCACAATTTGTCAGGTGGTTTTATGGACAGCATCAACAGCCGCATCGCCGAGGAACTCGGTGTCCGCCCACAACAGGTCGAAGCGGCCGTGGCTCTACTTGATGAAGGTTCGACCGTACCTTTTATCGCCCGTTACCGGAAAGAAGTCACCGGTAGCCTGGATGACACCCAGCTGCGCCACCTGGAAGAGCGCCTGCGCTACCTGCGCGAGCTGGACGACCGGCGTGTCAGCATCCTTGCCAGCATCGAAGAGCAAGGCAAGCTGACCCCGGAGCTGGCCCGCGAAATCAAACTGGCCGATACCAAGACCCGCCTCGAAGACCTGTACCTGCCGTACAAGCAAAAGCGCCGCACCAAGGGTCAGATCGCCCTGGAAGCCGGCCTGGGCGAGCTGGCCGATGGCCTGCTGAACGACCCGCAACTGAGCCCTGAAACCGAAGCCGCGCGTTTTGTCGACGCCGAAAAAGGCGTGGCCGATGTCAAAGCCGCCCTCGAAGGCGCCAAGTACATCCTCATGGAGCGCTTCGCCGAAGACGCCAGCCTGCTCGACAAGCTGCGCAGCTTCCTCAAGCAGGAAGCGGTGCTCAGTGCTCGCCTGGTGGCCGGCAAGGAAGAGGAAGGGGCGAAGTTTCGCGATTACTTCGAGCACGACGAAGTGCTCAAGAGCGTGCCGTCGCACCGCGCCCTGGCAATTTTCCGGGGCCGTAACGAAGGCGTGCTGGCTGCTTCGCTGAAAGTCGGCGAAGAGCTGCCGGGCACCCTGCACCCCTGCGAAATGATGATCGCCGAGCGTTTCGGCCTGCAAAACCAGAACCGTCCTGCCGACAAGTGGCTGGCCGAAGTGGTGCGCTGGACCTGGAAGGTCAAGCTCTACAGCCACCTTGAAACCGACCTGTTCGGCGAGCTGCGCGACAACGCCGAAGGCGAGGCGATCAACGTCTTCGCCCACAACCTGCACGACCTGCTGCTGGCCGCCCCGGCCGGCCCGCGTGCCACCCTGGGCCTGGACCCGGGCCTGCGTACCGGTTGCAAGGTCGCCGTGGTCGATGCCACCGGCAAGCTGCTGGACACCGCCACCGTCTACCCGCACGTGCCGAAAAACCAGTGGGACCAGACCATCGCCGTGCTCGCCGCGCTGTGCGCCAAGCACTCGGTGGAACTGATCGCCATCGGTAACGGTACCGCCAGCCGCGAAACCGACAAGCTCGCCGCCGAACTGATCAAAAAATACCCAGCGTTGAAGATGACCAAGATCATGGTCTCCGAAGCCGGCGCTTCGGTGTATTCGGCCTCGGAACTGGCGGCCAGGGAGTTCCCGGACCTCGACGTATCGATCCGCGGCGCCGTGTCCATTGCCCGGCGCCTGCAGGACCCGCTGGCCGAACTGGTGAAAATCGACCCGAAATCCATTGGTGTCGGCCAATACCAGCATGACGTTTCGCAGCTGAAACTGGCCCGTGGCCTGGATGCGGTGGTCGAGGACTGCGTGAACGCCGTCGGCGTTGACGTCAACACCGCCTCGGTCGCCCTGCTCGCCCGTATCTCCGGCCTCAACAGCACCCTGGCGCAGAACATCGTCGCTCACCGCGATGCCAACGGCGCCTTCAAGACCCGCGCAGCACTGAAGAAAGTCAGCCGCCTGGGCGAGAAAACGTTCGAACAGGCCGCAGGCTTCCTGCGCGTAATGAACGGCGACAACCCGCTGGACGCCTCCGCAGTGCACCCGGAAGCCTACCCGCTGGTACAGCGCATTGCCGCTGAAACCGACCGCGACATCCGTTCGCTGATTGGCGACAGCGGTTTCCTCAAGCGTCTGGAGCCGAAGAAATTCACCGATGAAACCTTCGGCCTGCCGACCGTCACCGACATCCTCCAGGAGCTGGACAAACCCGGCCGCGACCCACGCCCCGAGTTCAAGACCGCCGAGTTCCAGGAAGGCGTCGAAGACCTCAAGGACCTGCAGTTGGGGATGATCCTCGAAGGTGTGGTGACCAACGTCACCAACTTCGGTGCCTTCGTCGACATCGGCGTGCACCAGGATGGCCTGGTGCACATCTCGGCCCTGTCGGAGAAGTTCATCAAGGACCCGCGTGAAGCGGTCAAGGCCGGCGACGTGGTCAAGGTCAAGGTCATGGAAATCGACATCCCGCGCAAACGCGTCGGCCTGTCGATGCGCATGAGCGACACCCCGGGCGAGAAGATCGACGGCGCCCGTGGCAGCCGCCCGGGCTCGGCCCCGCGCCAGCAAAGCGCTCCAGCCCGTGCCAAGGAAACCCCGGCACCGGCCAACAACGCCATGGCCTCGCTGTTCGCCAACGCCAAGCAGCTGAAGAAGAAGTGATGACGGCTCCCGACGACGTCGTCTTCAGCGCCTTCAGCCAGTTGCTCGGCTGCCGTCTGCAACGCCTGGAAAACGGTGTTGCAGAGGTGGTCATGGCCCTGGAGCCGCACCTGCGCAACCGGGGTGGCAAGCTGCATGGCGGGGCGATCTTCAGCCTGGTCGACACCACCATGGGCCTGGCCTGTTCCAGTTCCCATGGTTTCGACCAGCAGAGCGTGACCCTGGAATGCAAGATCAACTACCTGCGCGCGGTCAGTGAAGGTGAAGTGCTGTGCGTTGCCCGGGTGCTGCATGCCGGGCGGCGCACGCTGGTGGTCGACGCCGATGTACTTCAGGGCGACAAACTGGTGGCAAAAGCGCAGGGGACATTCGTCGTCCTCTAGCCGCAAATGGCCAAACTGCGGTACTTTCGGCAGAGCGCAGGCGCTGCCGAAAGCCGGCCACAACCAGGCGACAACGCCAGTTCCTCTGTCCACCCTTGTAGACCGTCATCTCCACCCCCATATTGGGGCGACTGACGCGTGAAGGAATCCATCTTGAGCGAACTTCTCAACCGCCGCCTGAGCCTGCTCGGCCAAGGCGACAACCTCTCCCTGCTCAAGCAGTGCCTGCACGGCATCGAGCGTGAATGCCTGCGTGTGACCGAGGAAGGTCGTCTGGCCCAGACTCCGCACCCCGAAGCCCTCGGCGCGGCGCTGACCCACGAGCAGATCACCACGGACTATTCGGAGTCGCTGCTGGAGTTCATCACCCCAGCCCTGGCCGACCCGGCGCAGACCCTCGAAAGCCTGGAAAACATCCACCGCTTCGCCTACACCAAGCTTGGCAACGAGTTCCTCTGGAGCCCGTCGATGCCTTGCCCGCTGCCGGCCGAGGAAGACATTCCGATCGCCTGGTATGGCACCTCCAACATCGGTCAGCTCAAGTACGTCTACCGCAAGGGCCTGGCCCTGCGTTACGGCCGCACCATGCAGTGCATCGCCGGGATTCACTACAATTTCTCGCTGCCAGAAAAACTCTGGCCGCTGCTGCGCGCTGCCGAACACGGCACGGAAGATAATCGCGACTATCAGTCGTCGGCCTACATCGCCCTGATCCGCAACTTCCGCCGCTACAGCTGGCTGCTGATGTACCTGTTCGGCGCCTCGCCGGCCCTGGATGCGGGCTTTTTGCGTGGCCGCCCGCACCAGCTCGAACAGTTCGACGCCGACACCCTGTACCTGCCCTACGCCACCAGCCTGCGCATGAGCGACCTGGGTTACCAGAGCAACGCCCAGTCCGGCCTGACGCCCTGCTACAACAATCTCGCCAGCTACACCGACAGCCTGCGCAAAGCGGTAGCCACGCCTTACGCGCCCTATGTCGAGATCGGTACGCACAAGGATGGCGAGTGGGTTCAGTTGAACACCAACATCCTGCAGATCGAAAACGAGTACTACTCCAATATCCGCCCCAAGCGCGTCACCTACAGCGGCGAGCGGCCGATCCAGGCGCTGATGGCCCGTGGCATCCAGTACGTCGAAGTGCGCTGCCTGGACATCAATCCGTTCCTGCCAACCGGTATCGACTTGCCCGAAGCGCGTTTCCTCGACGCCTTCCTGTTGTTCTGCGCCCTGGAAGAAAGCCCGCTGCTGGGCAACCTGGAGTGCGGCAACTGCACCGGCAACTTCCTTAGCGTGGTCAAGGAAGGTCGCCGTCCGGGCCTGGAGTTGCAGCGTGACGGTCAGCCGGTCGAGCTCAAGCAGTGGGCCGCTGAACTGCTCGAACGCATTGCGCCCCTGGCCGAACTGCTCGACCGCAGCCACGGCAGCGACGAACACGCCAAGGCCCTGCACGCGCAGAAAGCCAAGGTCAGCGACCCTTCCCTGACGCCATCGGCGCAGGTGCTGGCGAGCATGACCGAGCACAAGGAAAGCTTCAGCCGCTTCGCCTTGCGGCAAAGCCAGGCCCATGCAGAGTTCTTCCGCGCCCAGGCCCTGCCGATCGAGCAGCAGCAACGCTTCGAAACGGCAGCGCACGAGTCCCTGGAAGCCCAGGCAAAGCTCGAGCGCGAAGAGGACAAGGCCGACTTCGACCTGTTCGTCAGCGCTTACCAGGCGAGCATCCTGGCGATCAGCAACTGACATGACCCGCACTGCTACCCCGCGCAAACCCCGGGCCCGCAGCCAGGCGAGGATCGATTCGATCCTCGAGGCGGCGCGCACGCTGCTGGCCAGCGAAGGGGTGGCCAGCCTGTCGATCTACAGCGTGGCCGAGCGCGCGCAGATTCCGCCGTCGTCGGTGTATCACTTCTTCGCCAGTGTCCCGGCCCTGCTTGAAGCGCTCACCGCCGACGTGCACAGCGCCTTTCGCGCCTGCCTTGAAGCGCCCATTGATGCAGCGGCGTTGAACACCTGGCACGACCTGTCGCGCCTGGTCGAGCAACGCATGCTGGTGATCTACAACGAAGATGCCGCGGCGCGCCAGTTGATCCTGGCCCAGCATGGTCTGAGCGAAGTGACCCAGGCTGACCGCCAGCACGACATCGAGCTGGGCGACCTGATGCATACCTTGTTCGCCGAGCATTTCCAGTTGCCGGTGTTGCCGCAGGACGTGGATGTGTTTGCGCTGGCCATGGAGCTGGGCGATCGGGTGTATGCCCGCTCGGTGCAGTTGCACGGGCAGATCACGCCGCGCATGGCCGAGGAAGGGATGCGGGTGTTTGATGCGTATCTGGGGCTGTATTTGCCGCCGTTTCTGCCTAAACGCTGATGGCCTCATCGCTGGCAA
This sequence comes from Pseudomonas sp. ZL2, assembly GCF_054788455.1. NCBI lineage: Bacteria > Pseudomonadati > Pseudomonadota > Gammaproteobacteria > Pseudomonadales > Pseudomonadaceae > Pseudomonas > Pseudomonas sp. ZL2. The sequence continues at coordinate 49,490 of NZ_JBGOGX010000003.1, forward strand.
GCCAGCTCCCACAGGGACTGTATACACCGAACCTTGTGGGAGCTGGCTTGCCAGCGATGCAAGGCAAAGCCTTGCCCTGGTAGTCAGAGCTTGGCAATCGACACTTCAGTCGACTTCACAAAGGCAATCACCTCACTGCCAATGGTCAGCTCCAGCTCGCGCACCGAGCGGGTGGTGATCACCGAAGTGACGATACCCGAGGCCGTTTGCACATCGATTTCCGACAACACCGGGCCTTCGAGGATTTCCTTGACGGTGCCTTTGAACTGGTTGCGTACGTTGATCGCTTTGATAGTCATCTGCTTGGTTCCTTACAGGTCAGAGAGCCCAACGCAATTGCGTCGGCAAAGGTGCGACAGGTTCCGGCTCGGGCGGTGTGCCCGGAATCGACAGAACCCGGTTGAGTACTTCGGTTTCCAGTGCGGCCAGGCGGTGTGACCCGCGCACCCGCGGGCGAGGCAGGTCGACCGTCAGGTCCAGGCCCACTTCGCCGTCTTCGATGAGGATCACCCGGTCGGCAACCGCCACCGCTTCACTGACGTCGTGGGTAACCAGCAACACGGTGAAGCCGTGCTGGCGCCACAGCCGTTCGATCAACTGCTGCATTTCGATACGAGTCAGCGCATCCAGCGCGCCCAATGGCTCGTCGAGCAGCAACAGGCGTGGCTGGTGGATCAGGGCGCGGGCCAGGGCCACACGCTGCTTCTGGCCGCCCGACAACGCCGCCGGCCATTCATGGGCGCGCTCGGCCAGGCCGACCGCCTCCAGCGCTTCAAGGGCTCGCGGCCGCCAGTTGCCCGACAGGCCCAGGCCAACGTTGTCGATGACCTTCTTCCACGGCAGCAAGCGCGCTTCCTGGAACATCAGGCGGGTGTCTTCCTGGGCTTCGCGCAGCGGCGCGGAACCGGCCAACAGCTCGCCGCCACTGGGCTGGTCGAGCCCGGCGAGCAAGCGCAGCAAGGTGCTCTTGCCGCAGCCGCTGCGCCCGACAATGGCGACGAACTGCCCGGCCGGAATATGCAGGTCGATGTCACGCAGCACCTGGCGCTGGCCGAAGGTCTTCTGCAGGTTCTGCGCCGCCAGCGGAATCCCGCGCAGCAGTCGTGGTGGCGTTTCCTTGAGGATGGTCATGCGCCCTCTCCCCTGCTCGGTTGATAGGCCGGATGCCAGCGCAGCCAGACCCGCTCAAGACCGCGTGCGGCCAGATCGGCAAGCTTGCCGAGCACGGCATAGAGGACGATGGCCAGTACCACCACATCGGTCTGCAGGAACTCGCGGGCATTCATTGCCAGATAGCCGATACCGGCATTGGCCGAGATGGTTTCGGCAACGATCAAGGTCAGCCACATGAAGCCCAGGGCAAAGCGCACGCCAACCAGGATCGACGGCAAGGCGCCCGGCAGGATCACCTGGCGGAACAGCTCGAAGCCGGACAAGCCATAGCTGCGGGCCATTTCCACCAGGGCCGGATCGACGTTGCGAATGCCGTGGTAGGTATTCAGGTAAATCGGGAACAGGGTGCCCAGGGCCACCAGGAAAATCTTCGCCGACTCATCGATGCCGAACCACAGGATCACCAGCGGAATCAGCGCCAGGTGCGGCACGTTACGGATCATCTGCACCGAACTGTCGAGCAGGCGCTCGCCCCATTTCGACAGGCCGGTGATAAAGCCCAGCGCCAGGCCGATGGCGCCACCAATCAGAAAGCCGACGGCTGCCCGCCAGCCACTGATTGCCAGGTGGGTCCAGATCTCGCCGCTGCGCACCAGCTCGACGCCGGCGCTCAATACTGCACTTGGTGCCGGCAAAATCCGCGTCGACAGCCAGCCGACGCTGACTGCCAGTTGCCAGACCGCCAACAACAGTAACGGCAGCGCCCAGGGCGCCAGGCGTTGCTGCCAGGGAGTGGATGAACGACTCATGGCCCGGCCCTCAGCGCTGCGCCGAGGATTTGGGCAGGATGTCGTTGGCGACCATCTCGCCGAACGGGCTCACGTAGCCACCGCTTTGCGGCAGTTGCGGGCGCTCCACGTCCAGGTGCGGGAACAGCAGCTCGGCCACCCGGTACGACTCTTCCAGGTGTGGATAACCGGAGAAGATAAAGGTGTCGATACCCAGCGCCGCGTATTCCTTGACCCGTTCGGCCACGGTCGGGCCATCGCCGACCAGGGCCGTACCGGCACCGCCGCGCACCAGGCCGACACCGGCCCAGAGGTTGGGGCTGACTTCCAGGTTGTCGCGGTTGCCGCCGTGCAGCGCGGCCATGCGTTGCTGGCCGACCGAATCGAAGCGCGCCAGCGAGGCCTGGGCGCGGGCAATGGTGTCGTCGTCCAGGTGCGAGATCAGGCGCTCGGCGGCCTGCCAGGCTTCGGCGTTGGTCTCACGCACGATCACGTGCAGGCGGATGCCGAAACGTACGCTACGGCCTTGCTTGGCGGCCTTGGCACGCACCTGCTCGATCTTCTCGGCAACCGCGGCGGGTGGCTCGCCCCAGGTCAGGTACAGCTCGACCTGTTCGGCCGCCAGGTCCTGGGCCGCTTCCGAAGAGCCACCAAAGTACAGCGGCGGACGCGGCTGCTGGATCGGCGGATAGAGCAGCTTGGCGCCTTTGACCTGGATGTGCTGGCCGTCGTAGTCGACGGTTTCGCCTTCCAGCACCCGGCGCCAGATGCGGGTGAACTCCACCGAGGCCTGGTAGCGCTCTTCGTGGCTGAGGAACAGGCCGTCACCGGACAGCTCCTCCGGATCGCCACCGGTGACCAGGTTGAACAAGGCACGACCACCGGAAAGACGATCCAGGGTCGCCGCCTGACGCGCTGCCACGGTCGGCGAGATGATCCCCGGACGCAGGGCTACCAGGAACTTCAGGCGCTGGGTCACCGGAATCAGCGAAGCGGCGACCAGCCAGGAGTCCTCGCAGGAACGCCCGGTGGGGATCAGCACACCGCCAAAGCCGAGGCGGTCAGCCGCCTGGGCAATCTGCTGCAGGTAGCCGTGATCGACGGCGCGCGCGCCTTCGGCGGTGCCAAGGTAATGGCCGTCGCCATGGGTTGGAAGAAACCAGAATACGTTGAGGCTCATTGGAGTTGTCTCCTAGGGGTGGCGCAGACCGGGGCGGCGCCCCGGCGCGGGCAAATCGTCAAGGGGCGCTGGCGACCTTGGCCGGCGGTGTCCAGATCACGTCCTTGATGCTCAACGGCTTGGGAATCAGCTTGAGCGTCTTGAAGGTGTCGGCGATCTTCTGCTGGGCAGCGATCACTTCCGGGGTGAGGAAGGCGGCGCCGTAGCCCTGGCGCTTGACCGAGGTCTGGGTGATGTCGGCGGGCAAGCCGAGCAGCGGCGCGACCTGGTCGGTGACTTCCTGCGGGTTGGCCTTGGACCACTCGCCCACTGCGCGCACTTCATCGACCAAGGCGCTGATCACTTCAGGGTGCTTCTGCGCGTAGGGCTTGGTCGCCAGGTAGAACTGATGGTTGTCGACGATGCCCTCGCCGTCACGCAGGGTGCGTGCCTGCAACTGCTGCTCGGCAGCGGCCTGGTACGGGTCCCAGATCACCCAGGCATCGACGCTGCCACGCTCGAAGGCGGCGCGGGCATCGGCGGGCGGCAGGAATACCGGCTGGATGTCGCTGTACTTGAGGCCGGCGTCTTCCAGGGCGCGGACCAGCAGGTAGTGAACGTTGGAGCCTTTGTTCAGCGCGACCTTCTTGCCCTTGAGCTCCTTGACCGACTGGATTGGCGAGCCCTTGGGCACCAGGATGGCTTCGCTGTGCGGCGCTGGCGGTTCGTAGGCGACATACAGCAGGTCGGCGCCAGCGGCCTGGGCGAACACCGGCGGCGTCTCGCCGGTCACCCCGAAGTCGATCGAGCCGACGTTCAGGCCTTCGAGCAGTTGCGGGCCACCGGGGAATTCAGTCCATTGCACCTGCACGCCCTGAGCGGCAAGGCGCTTCTCCAGCGTGCCCTTGGCCTTGAGCAGCACCAGGGTGCCGTACTTCTGGTAACCGATACGCAGGCTTTCGGCCTGGGCTTGAGTAATGGCGCCGAAGGACACAGCCGCAGCAAACAGAGCGACCAGACCACGACGCAAAATGACAGTGCGCATAGCGCTCTCCTTTGCTGTTGGGGTTCAGGCTGCACCTGCTTGCCCGTTGGCGGGCGAGTAAGGTGGGAACTACAGGTAGCGGGTGATACGCTTCAGATGCTCCAGCGAGCACTGAGCAGACGTTCATTCAACACGCCCGGCGCAACCGGTTTGGGTCGACGCGCCAGGGCGCTGTGAAACAGTTCCAGGGATTCGAGCAGACGCTGCTCCAGGGCCGGCGCCAGTTGCGCGGCGGCACTGCCTTCGCCGTAGGCGATCTGGCTGTCGTCGGCGAAGATCCCTTGCAGGGTTTCCTGGGCCTTGAGTGCCGACAGCACCGGCTTGAGCGCGTAGTCCACGGCGAGCATATGGGCGATGCTGCCGCCGGTAGCGATCGGCAGCACCACCTTGTGGCTCAGGGCGCGTTCGGGCAGCAGGTCGAGCAGGGTTTTCAGCGCACCGGCGAACGAGGCCTTGTACACCGGGGTAGCAACCACCAGGCCATCGGCCTGTTCTACCAATTGCAGGAAGTGCTGCACCTTGGGGCTGTCGAAACGTGCATGGAGCAGGTCTTCGGCCGGAAAATCCCGCACCTGGAAAGTCACCACTTCCACGCCCTGGCCTTGCAGCCACTGGCGGCTGCGCTCAAGCAGGACACCGGAGCGGGAACGCAGACTGGGACTACCACCGAGAGAAACAACCAGCATTGGAACGCATCCTTGATCGTGTTCTAGAGGGCCGCGAGTTGGAGTTCTCGCTGGAGTGAAGTGACCTTAACAGCTTGATACATATATCGATAAATCATATTTTTTCATTTGTTTATTCCTTTAAGAGCTATGAGAGCATCGCGGGGCAAGCCCGCTCCTACAGGTATTGGGGGGAAGAAAAAAAGGGCCGTAAAACGGCCCGAGTTCCCTGCTATGGCTAAAGATCAACGATTGGGTTGCGGGGTCAGGCGCAGGTACGGCTTGACCGCCCGGTAACCCTTGGGAAAGCGGCGCTTGATTTCGTCTTCATCCTTGAGCGACGGCACGATCACCACCTCGTCACCATCCTGCCAGTTGGCCGGGGTGGCAACCTTGTGGTTGTCGGTCAGTTGCAGCGAATCGATCACCCGCAAGATCTCGTGGAAGTTGCGCCCGGTGCTGGCCGGATAGGTGATGGTCAGGCGGATCTTCTTGTTCGGATCGATAACGAACAAGGAACGCACCGTCAGGGTATCGCTGGCATTGGGATGAATCAGGTCGTAGAGGTCGGAGACTTTGCGATCGGCATCGGCCAGGATCGGGAAGTTGACGACAGTGTTCTGGGTTTCGTTGATGTCTTCGATCCAGCGGTGGTGCGAATCCACCGGGTCCACCGACAGGGCGATGGCCTTGACCCCGCGCTCGGCGAACTGCTCTTTGAGCTTGGCGGTGAAACCCAGCTCGGTGGTGCACACCGGGGTGAAGTCGGCCGGGTGAGAGAACAGCACGCCCCAGCTGTCGCCCAGCCATTCGTGGAAGCGGATCTTGCCGGCGCTGGAATCCTGTTCGAAGTCGGGGGCGATATCGCCGAGTCTGAGGCTCATGGTGCGGCTCCTTGGCTGGGTTCGTTATGGCTTCACTGTGCCTGCTTACTCGTAAAATTAAAAAGAATAAATATCGATTTATTTAGATCAAAAAGGGATATCAAAAAACAGGCAAAAGAAAGCCCGCCCGGCACAAATGCGGGACGGGCTCTGATTGCCGACTTACAGGATCGACAGGGTGTAGCTGAGGATCAGACGGTTTTCGTCCTGGTCACGCTGGTTGACTGCGTCGGAACGCAGCGAAGCGTTCTTCCAGGCCAGGCCCAGGCCTTTGAAGGTACCTTCAGGTACAACATAGCCGAGGGAGAAGTCGCGCTCCCATTCGGAACGGTCGCTGCCCGGAGCATTGATATTGGTACCTTTGAGGTAGACCACGGAGGTGGTCAGGCCCGGCAGGCCAACCGCAGCGAAGTCATAGGCATACTGCGCAAGCCAGGTGCGCTCGCCGGCACGCTGGAACTTGCCGATCTGACGGTCGGTGATCAGGTAGGCCGAAGCACCATCACCCTGGTTCAGGAACGGGAAGTCACTGGTGCCGTTGACACGCTGGTAACCAGCGCTCAGCGCATGACCTTGCAGGCTATAGGTGAACATCGCACTCCAGGTGCGGTTGTCCACTTCGCCGTTGTTCTGGTATCCGGAAGCTTTATAGCCAGCCAGGCGGCCTTCAGTGCTGGCGTTCTTGCCATCGGAATCGCTGTAGAAGTAACGCAGGTCGGACTTCAGGCTACCGACCGGCAGCGCCCAGTTATGGGTCAGGCCGAGGAAGTGCTGTTTGTAGAAGTCGTCCAGGTTGCCGTAGTAGTACTGGGCAAGCAGGTCCTTGGTGACCTTGTAGTCGCCACCGGCGTAGTAGAAGGCGTTGCTGCGCTGACCAGTACGGCTGTTGGCACCTGCAATCGACAGCGAGTCGTTGTTGGTGGAGTTACGACCTTTGGCGTGCTCCAGCTTACCGCCGATCAAGGTCAGGTTCTCGATTTCGTTCGAAGTGACCTGACCACCTTCAAAGGTTTGCGGCAGCAGTCGACCGTCGTTGTAGGTCACGACCGGCAGCTTCGGCATCAGCGTACCGAGGCGTGCTTCAGTCTTGGAGAACTTGACCTTGCCGGTCAGGCCCAGGCTGCCGAAATCGTCGACAGCACGGCCGTTGCTTTCACTCGGGAATACAGTACCGCCAGTGCTGCCGTTGGTTTTGTTGTAGGCAGTGCCACGACCGGAGTCGAGCTTGATGCCCAGCAGGCCGATGGCATCGACACCAAAGCCGACGGTACCTTCGGTGTAACCGGAGGTGAAGTTGAAAATGAAGCCTTGGCCCCACTCTTCAGTCTTGGATGGGTCAGCGGTGCCGCTACGGTTGTCGGTGTTGATGTAGAAGTTGCGGGCAGTGATGCTTGCCTTGCTGTCTTCAACGAAACCGGCAGCACCCGCCTGCTGGGCCAGAACCCCAACGGCCACGGCAAGTGCCAAGGTGGACTTGTACATGTTTTGCTCCTCTACGTTCTAATTCTTGTGTGTCGCTTACGGCAGGATCTTTGTGTCCCGCTCGACGTCGATTGGCGATTTGCACCAAAGGGTGACCGTCTAGTCAATCGTAACTATTCATTTCACTACTTTGGTCTAATGCGCCAGCGGTGGGGGTGAAGGATAATGACAATCCTATAAATCCAAAAAGACTTATTTCGTAATTTTTCAGATTATTACGGAATATGATCCGAATTTTTCTCCGCTGCCGTTATCGGCACATAAGCTAATTCCTAAAGGGTATTTTGAAGCGGTTTTTTAGATCGCTTAGCTTTGTCGAACCTTCCCCCTTCGACAAGGCAGCCCCTCATGGCCAGACCATCATTGCGTTTCCTTTATGCCCTGGCCTTGACCAGCATCACTTTTGTCGCCCAGGCCGATGAACTGACGGTGGGCTACCAAACCGGCATCGACCCGAGCAAAGTGCCCCAGGCCGACGGCGCCTATGAACAGGCCATCGGTGAAAAGATCGCCTGGCGCCGTTTCAACAGCGGCCCGGAAGTGGTCACCGCGATTGCCTCTGGCGATGTACAGATTGGCAATCTGGGCTCCAGCCCGTTAGCCGCTGCCGCTTCGCGCAAGCTGCCGATCGTGGCGTTTATCGTCTCGGCGCAGATCAACGCCGCCGAAGCACTGGTGGTGCGCAACGGCAGCGGCATCAACAGCCCGCAGGACCTGGTCGGCAAGACCATCGCCACGCCGTTCGTGTCCACCTCGCACTACAGCCTGCTTGGTGCGCTCAAGCACTGGAACCTCGACACCCGTCAGGTCAAGGTGGTCAATCTGCAACCAGCGGAAATCGCCGCAGCGTGGAAACGTGGCGACATCGACGGTGCCTTTGTCTGGTCGCCGGCATTGGGCGAAATCCGCAAGACCGGCAAAACGCTCACCGACGCCGCCGAGGTTGGCGGCTGGGGTGCACCGACGTTCGAAGTGTGGGTAGCGCGCAAGGTTTTTGCCGAGAAGCATCCTGAGGTGGTGAGCAAGTTCGCCAAGGTCACCCTTGATGCATTTGCCGACTACGCTGCCAACAAGGCGCAGTGGACGAGCGACTCGGTACCGGTGCAGAAGATCGCCAAATTGACCGGCGCCAATCCGGCAGATGTTCCGCAGTTGCTGGCCGGGGCGGCGTTCCCCGATGCCCAGGCGCAGCCGCAGTTGCTGCAGAGCCAGACGCCCAAGGCGATTGGCGAGACCGCGCGGTTCCTCAAGGAACAGGGCAAGGTCGAAGCGGTACTGGCGGACTACGCGCCGTACGTGAGCGCCAAGTTTATTCAGTGAGATCGTATCGCGGGGCAAGCCCGCTCCCACAAGGACCTGCAGGAGTGGGCTTGCCCCGCGATGAAACCACCTCATTTGCAGAGCCTTAAATCAATTGGCTCCTAAGCTAATGCAAAAAAGTTATTTATTTTAACTTTCTTAGATCATCTAGTCTTATTCCACACCAACACAACCGCCCGCCTGACAAGGAGTTAACCATGACCCTGCATGCTCCCCTGCGCCTGTTCGCCGCCCTGACCCTGGCCGGCACCAGCTGGTTTGCCCAGGCGGCCGACCTGACGGTGGCCTACCAGACCACCGTGGACCCGGCGAAAGTCGCCCAGGTCGACGGTACCTACGAGAAAACCAGCAAAGCCGACATCGACTGGCGCAAATTCGACAGCGGCGCCGACGTGATCACCGCCGTGGCCTCCGGCGATGTGCAGATCGGCTACCTCGGTTCCAGCCCGCTGGCCGCGGCCGCGACCCGCAAGCTGCCGGTGGAAACCTTCCTGATCGCCACCCAGATTGGCGCTGCCGAAGCCCTGGTCGCCCGCGATGGCGCCGGCATCAACTCGCCGCAGGACCTGATTGGCAAAAAGATCGCCGTACCGTTCGTCTCCACCGGTCACTACAGCCTGCTGGCTGCGCTCAAGCAATGGAACATCGACCCGGCCAAGGTACAGATCCTCAACCTCGCACCACCGGCAATCATCGCCGCCTGGAAGCGCGGTGACATCGACGCCACCTACGTCTGGGACCCGGCCCTGGGCGTGGCCAAGGAAAACGGCAAGGTACTGATCACCTCCGGTGAGCTGGCCGACAAAGGCGCACCGACCTTCGACGCCTGGATCGTGCGCAAGGACTTCGCGGCCAAGCACCCGGAGATCGTCAAGGCCTTCGCCAAAGTCACCCTGGATGCCTACGCCGACTACCGCAAAGACCCGCAAGCATGGCTGGCGAACAAGAGCAACGTCGACAAGCTGGTGAAGCTCTCCGGCGCCAAGGCGGCTGATATCCCTGGCCTGCTGCAAGGCAACGTGTTCCCGCTGGCCGCCGACCAGGTTGCAGCGCTGGGCGCACCGACCACCCAGGCAATCACCGACACCGCTACCTTCCTCAAGGAGCAAGGCAAGGTCGAAGCGGTGCTGCCGGACTATGCGCCTTACGTCAGCGCCAAATTCATTGCCAACTGAGACTCGGAGCAGACCATGGCCCTGTTACAACTGGAGCGCATCAGCGCACAGTACCCCGGCGCGGCCGAGCCGGTGCTGGCCGACATCAACCTGAGCCTGGGCCCGCAGCAATTGCTGGTGGCCCTCGGCCCTTCGGGCAGCGGCAAGACCTCGCTGCTCAATCTGATTGCCGGTTTCGTGGCGCCCAGCAGCGGCCGTATCACCCTCGACGGCGTCCCGGTGCAAGGCCCCGGCGCCGAGCGCGGCGTGGTGTTCCAGGATGATGCGCTGCTGCCCTGGCAGGATGTGCTGGCCAACGTTGCCTTCGGCCTGGAACTGGCCGGGGTACCGCGCGCCAAGCGGGAAACCAAGGCCCGCGAGATGCTCGCCCTGGTCGACCTGGCGGACTTTGCCAGCCGGCGAATCTGGCAGCTGTCCGGTGGCCAGAAGCAGCGCGTGGGCCTGGCCCGGGCGCTGGCTGCCGACCCGCGTGTGCTGCTGATGGACGAGCCGTTTGGCGCACTGGATGCCTTTACCCGTGAACAGATGCAGGAGTTGCTGCTGCAAGTCTGGCAGCGCACCGCCAAACCGGTGTTCCTGATTACCCACGACATTGAAGAGGCGGTGTTCCTCGCCACCGAACTGGTGTTGCTGGCGCCGAATCCCGGGCAGATCGTCGAACGCCTGCAACTGGATTTCGGCCAGCGCTACAGCGCCGGCGAGCCGGCCCGCTCGATCAAGTCCGACCCGCGCTTTATCGAAACCCGCGAGCACGTGCTGGCCCGGGTGTTCTCCCAACGCAGTGCCGCGACGCGGCAGGAGTCTGCATGAGCAGCCTGGATGTCCCGGTAGCGGCCAAACGCGCCGCCAGCCAAACCACGCCGAGCAAACCCCGGCGCAGTCTGAGCACCCGCTGGATCAGCGCCCTGACCCTGGCCACGCTGTTGCTGGTGTGGTGGGCGGTTACCGCCGCCGAATGGATCGAGCCGTTGTTTTTGCCCTCACCCGAAGCGGTGCTGAGCAAGGCCTGGTTGCTACTGACCCAGGGCTACATGGAATCCACCCTGTGGCAGCATCTGGGCGCCAGCCTGCAACGTATTGGCCTGGCCCTCGCTGCGGCGATCGTCACGGCGATTCCGATCGGGATTGCCATCGGCCATAACCGTATCGCCCGCGGCATTCTCGACCCGCTGATCGAGTTCTACCGGCCGATTCCGCCCCTGGCCTACCTGCCGCTGATCGTGATCTGGTGCGGCATCGGCGAGCTGTCGAAAGTGCTGCTGATTTATCTTGCGATCTTCGCCCCGATCGCCATTGCCACCGCCACTGGCGTGCGTACCGTCGACCCCACCAAGCTGCGCGCGGCGCAGTCGTTGGGGGCCACGCGCTGGCAGCTGATTCGCCATGTGATCCTGCCCAGCGCCCTGCCCGACATTCTCACCGGCGTGCGCATCGGCCTGGGTGTCGGCTGGTCGACCCTGGTGGCTGCCGAGCTGATCGCCGCCACCAGCGGCCTGGGTTTCATGGTCCAGTCGGCGGCGCAGTTCCTGGTAACCGATGTGGTGGTGCTGGGCATCCTGGTGATCGCGCTGATTGCCTTCGCCCTGGAGATGGGCCTGCGCGCCCTGCAGCGCAAGCTGGTGCCCTGGCACGGCCAGAGCCATTGACAACGGATAGAGAACAACCATGAGCCTGACCATTACCCCGCTGAGCCCTGCCCTCGGCGCCCAGATCAGCGGCATCAACCTCAGCCGCGAAATCAGCCAAGAACAACGCGACGCCATCGAACAGGCACTGCTCAAGCATCAGGTGCTGTTCTTTCGCGACCAGCCGATCAACCCGCAGCAGCAGGCCGAATTTGCCGCGCGCTTTGGCGACCTGCATATCCATCCGATCTACCCGAATGTGCCGGAAACCCCACAGGTGCTGGTGCTCGATACCGCCGTCACCGACGTGCGCGACAACGCCATCTGGCACACCGACGTGACCTTCCTGCCGACCCCGGCGCTGGGTGCCGTGCTCAGTGCCAAGCAGCTGCCGGCCTACGGCGGCGATACCTTGTGGGCCAGTGGCATCGCTGCCTACGAGGCGCTGTCGGCACCGCTGCAGCAGCTGCTTGCTGGCCTTACCGCGACCCATGACTTCACCAAGTCGTTTCCGCTGGAGCGCTTCGGTACCACCCCTGAAGACCTGGCGCGCTGGGAAGCGGCACGGCGCAACAACCCGCCGTTGTCGCACCCGGTGATCCGTACTCACCCGGTGAGCGGGCGCAAGGCGCTGTTCGTCAACGACGGTTTCACCACCCGCATCAACGAACTGAGCGAGGCTGAAAGCGAGGCAATTCTCAAGCTGCTGTTCGCTCACGCGACCCGTCCGGAGTTCACCATTCGCTGGCGCTGGCAGGAAAACGACGTGGCGTTCTGGGATAACCGCGTGACCCAGCATTACGCGGTGGATGATTACCGGCCGGTGCGGCGGGTGATGCACCGGGCGACGATTCTGGGGGACGCGCCGTTTTAAAGATCCATCGCGGCGCTACCATCGCTGGCAAGCCAGCTCCCACAAAACCCTGTGGGAGCTGGCTTGCCAGCGATGGGGCCAGAAAAATCAACGCACCAGGTGCAAGAACTGCATATGCCGCTCGTACTGATCGAGAATGTCGTTGATGATCTGCTCCTTGCTGTAGCCAACCAGGTCGTAATCCTGGCTGCCTTCGCTCAGGTGCACTTCGGCACGGTAGTAGCGGCGGTTCTTCAGTTCCTGGGTACCCAGGCCCCCCAAGGCAAATGATGGGGTGAAGTAACCGCGCATCTGCACCTGGTAAATGAACGGCTGCTCTTCACCATGGCCAATCTTCAAACTGACGTTGTCGTGGCTCGGGTCTTCCTGGGTGATGACATGCAGACCCTTCTCGCCAAACACTTGGGTCACCTCGGCAATCGCCGGGCGCACCACGTCATCCATGAAGCGATACACCTCATCGCGTGACGGGAAGTGCACGGCCTGGCTCAAACGCTGACGCCAGCCACCACGGCCACGCCGCGAGTTGGCGAACGGTGCCAGCGAATGCAGCTGGGCGATCTGCCGTTGCGATTCCAGGTAGAACGCCTTGTGCAGGCCCCACATCATCAACAGCAGGATCACCGAGAACGGCAGCGAGGTGAGTACCACCGCCGACTTCAGCGAATCGATGCTGCCAGCGAACAACAACCCGCTGGTCACCAGCGCGGTCATCGCGCCCCAGAACACCCGCAACCAGTTCGGACCATCTTCGTCGGCGTTGCCGCCACGTGCAGAGAGGGTCGAGAGCACCACGGTGCCGGAGTCGGCGGAGGTCACGAAGAACACGAAGCTGATGAACACCGTGACGGCAATCACCGCCTTGCTCCACGGGTAGGTTTCCAGCAACAGGTAGAGGGTCATCGACGGGTTGTCGAGGGCCGATTGGCCCAGCGCGGTCATGCCGTGTTCGAGCACCTGGAACAGCGCGCTGTTACCAAAGATCGACATCCACGCCAGGGTGAAACCCAGGGGAATCAGCAGCACGCCAAAGACGAACTCGCGGATGGTCCGGCCGCGGGAAATCCGCGCAATGAACAGGCCGACAAACGGCGCCCAGGCAATCCACCAGGCCCAGTAGAACACGGTCCAGCCGCCCAGCCACTCATTGGCCTGGTTGTAGGCGTAGACATCGAAACTCTTGCGCGGCAAGGCGCCGAGATAGTCACCGAGGTTCTGGATCAGAGTATTGAACAGGTGCTGGGTGGGCCCGGCGAACAGCACGAACAGCAGCAGCGCGCAGGCCAGGAACATGTTGATGTCGGACATCACCCGCACGCCCTTCTCGACCCCGGCAACCGCCACGGCGACCGCCGCGCCCATCATTAGGGTGATGAGGATCACCTGCACCCACTGGGTATGCGGCACGCCGAACAGGTAGTCCAGGCCGGAGTTGAGGTGCAACACGCCAAAGCCCATGTCGGCGCCCAGGCCGAACACCGTGGCGATGATGCCGAAGCCGTCCACGGCGTAACCGATCGGGCCGTTGATACGCTTGCCGATCAGCGGATACAGCGCCGAACGCAAGGCCAGCGGCAGGTTGTGCCGGTAGGCGAAATACGCCAGGGCCATGCCGACAAAGGCGAACACGCCCCAGCCATGCAGGCCCCAGTGCAGGAACAGCAGCTGCATCGCCTGGCGCCCAGCCTCGACCGTGCCGGCCTCGCCTTGCGGCGGCTGGAGCATGTGGGTCAGGGGTTCGGAGACACAGAAGAAGAACAGGGTAATGCTGATGCCTGCTGCGAACAGCATGCCGGCCCAGGACAGGTAGCTGAACTCGGGCTCGTCGTGGTCGGCACCGAGCTTGATCTTGCCGTAGCCAGACAAGGCGGTGACCACCACGAAGACCAGATACAGCGTCATCGCCAGCATGTAGTACCAGCCAACGGTGTTGGCCGCCCAGTTCTGCGCCGCCAGCAGCCACTCGCCAGCGGCTTGCGGATTGCTGATGACCACCAGGCCGAATATCAGGATAAAGCTCGCCGCGAAGTAGAAAACCGGCGGATTCATGCGGATCTTGCCGCTGGAGTCGGGGCTGGGTGCACTCATTGGGCGTGCACCTCGCCGAGGGGGGAGAAGCTTGGATTGAACGGGTTCAGCAAAGGGTTTCCTCCTGTTGAACACCGGCAGCGGACCACCGTTTTAACTTGAACAAGCGTTCAAGTTAAACATGGATGGGGGTCGCGATGCGACCCGTTGCCGCAAGCCAAGCTTTGGGTCGCCTACTTCTGGGTACCGTCATCATGCTGCAGATTGGCCTGGGTCAGGTTGCTGCCCGGGGCCACGCTGCGGGTCAGCCAGACGTTGCCGCCGATGGTCGAACCCTTGCCGATGGTGATTCGTCCCAGAATAGTCGCGCCGGCATAAATCACCACGTCGTCCTCGACAATCGGGTGACGCGGATGGCCCTTCTGCAACTGCCCGTCTTCGTCCGCCGGGAAGCGTTTGGCGCCCAGGGTAACGGCCTGGTAGATGCGTACCCGCTCGCCGATGATCGCCGTTTCGCCGATCACCACGCCGGTGCCGTGGTCGATGAAGAAGCTCGGGCCGATTTGCGCGCCGGGATGGATATCGATGCCGGTGACCGAGTGGGCCAGCTCCGAACTGATCCGTGCCAGCAATGGCAGGCCGGCCCGGTACAGATGGTGGGCCAGGCGGTGGTGGATGACGGCGAGAATACCCGGGTAGCACAGCAGCACCTCATCGACGCTGCGCGCCGCCGGGTCACCGTGGAAAGCGGCCAGCACATCGGTATCGAGGATGCTGCGCAGACCCGGCAAGGCCGCGGCAAAGTCCTGGATCAGGCGCAAGGCCTTGGCATCGATCTCGGACGATGTGTTTTTACCTTGGCGAGCGACATAACGCAGTTCAAGGCGGGCCTGGGCAAGCAAGGCGGTCAGGGCCGCGTCGAGGGTATGGCCGACATAAAAGTCTTCGCTCTCTTCACGCAGGTCGACCGGGCCCAGGCGCATAGGGAACAAGGCACCACACAACTGCTCGAGAATATGCCGCACCGCTTCGCGCGAAGGCAGCTCACGGCCGCCTTGCTCGCCGCTGCTGCGACCATTGCTGCTGCGCCACTGATCGCGGGCGGCACGCAGCTGGCCAACGATGGTTTGCAGCTGCCAATGCCCTGATTGCGCGTTCTCGCTCACGGTTACCTCTCCTGCTGCAGCGGCGGTCGGTGGGTTGAAGTTCCGCCACAATTGACGATCACTTTACGGCAAATTCCTACAGGGGAAAAAATAACCCTTTATTCCAGAACGCGATAAAGGCGGCATAAGCCAGGTAGTTGCCCGCACGCCGCAGGCTGCTTATAGTCAAATTTTACCTAGCCGACGTGACCCCATGATCGACCGACAGCTTGCCCGCTTCAATCGTCTGGACTTGCTTGGCGCCCCCACCGCGCTGGAAAAACTCCATCGCCTCTCGGCCTGGGCTGGCCGCGACATCTACGTTAAACGCGACGATTGCACGCCGCTGGCGATGGGCGGCAACAAGCTGCGCAAGCTCGAATACCTGGCCGCCGACGCCCTGAGCAAAGGTGCCGACACCCTGGTCACCGCCGGGGCGATCCAGTCCAACCATGTGCGCCAGACCGCAGCCCTGGCCGCTCAATTGGGCCTGACGTGTGTAGCTCTGCTGGAAAACCCGATCGGTACCGATTCGCTCAACTACCGGCAGAACGGCAACCGACTGTTGCTGGAGTTGTTCGACGCCAAGGTCGAACTGGTCGACAACCTCGATAATGCCGATGAACAACTGCAAGCCCTGGCGGTGCGCCTGCACGCCAGCGGGCGCAAACCCTACATCGTGCCGATTGGCGGCTCCAACGCGCTGGGTGCCTTGGGTTATGTACGCGCAGGCCTTGAGCTGGCACAGCAGATCGAACATTGCGGCGAGCAGTTCGCCGGGGTAGTACTGGCTTCTGGTAGCGCCGGCACCCACAGCGGCCTGGCCATCGCCCTGGCGCACAAACTGCCGAAACTGCCGGTGATCGGCGTGACCGTATCGCGCAGCGATGAAGACCAGCGGCCGAAAGTCCAGGGCCTGGCCGAACGCACCGCCGAGCTGTTGGGCGTGCGTTTGCCAGAAACCTTCAAGATCGAACTGTGGGACGAGTACTTCGCCCCACGCTATGGCGAACCGAACGCTGGCACCCTTGCCGCCATTCGCTTATTGGCCAGCCAGGAAGGATTGCTGCTCGACCCGGTGTATACCGGCAAGGCCATGGCCGGGCTGCTCGACGGCATTGCCCGCCAGCGCTTCGACGACGGCCCGCTGATTTTTCTGCATACCGGTGGGGCACCGGCATTATTCGCCTACCCTGAGGTCTGGAACGGCTAATCAACTTATTTGAAAATGATATAAGAGCATGAATTTATATTATTTTTCAGACTAAAAGCGTCACCCTATAGTCAGCGCCACACTCACAACAACATTGGGGCTAACCATGAAGATTTCCGCTTTCGGTAAACAGGCAGTAGCCGCCGGCCTTGGCCTGCTGCTCGGGGCCAGCCTGCTCGGCCAGGCTGTGGCTGGCGAGCAACTGCAGCAGATCAAGGACAAGGGCGTGATCAACATCGGCCTTGAAGGCACCTATCCACCGTTCAGCTTCGTCGATGCCGATGGCAAGCTGGCCGGCTTTGAGGTGGAACTCTCCGAGGCCCTGGCCAAGGAGCTGGGGGTCAAGGTCAAGCTGCAACCGACCAAGTGGGACGGCATCCTCGCGGCCCTGGAGTCCAAGCGCCTGGATGCGGTGGTCAACCAGGTGACCATCTCCGAAGAACGCAAGAAGAAGTACGACTTCTCCGAGCCCTACACTGTTTCCGGGATTCAGGCGCTTGTGCTGACGAAAAAGGCCGCCGACCTGAACATCAAGTCCGCTGCCGACCTGGGCGGCAAGAAAGTCGGCGTGGGCCTGGGCACCAACTACGAACAGTGGGTCAAAGCCAATGTGCCGACCGCTGACGTGCGCACATACGAAGACGATCCGACCAAGTTCCAGGACCTGCGTGTCGGCCGTATCGACGCCATCCTGATCGACCGTCTGGCCGCACTGGAATACGCCAAGAAAGCCAAGGACACCACCGCCGCCGGTGACGCGTTCTCCCGCCAGGAAGCCGGTATTGCCCTGCGCAAAGGCGAGCCGGAACTGCTGGCCGCCGTGAACAAGGCCATCGACAAGCTGCGCGCCGACGGCACGCTGAAAAAGCTTTCGGAAAAGTACTTCAACGCTGACGTCACTCAATAATGGAAGAAGCTTTCCAACTCGCAATAGAGTCCGCGCCCTTCCTGCTCAGGGGCGCGTACTTCACGGTAGTCCTCAGCCTCGGCGGGATGTTCTTTGGCCTGCTGCTGGGCTTCAGCCTGGCGTTGATGCGCCTGTCGTCGCTCAAGCTGCTGAGCTGGACCGCGCGGGTCTACGTCTCGTTCTTTCGCGGCACGCCGCTGCTGGTGCAGCTGTTCATGATCTACTACGGCCTGCCGCAGCTAGGCATCGAGCTCGATCCGCTGCCGGCGGCGCTGATCGGCTTCTCGCTGAACATGGCCGCCTATGCCTGTGAAATCCTTCGCGCCGCAATCAGCTCCATCGACCGCGGCCAGTGGGAGGCGGCCGCCAGCATCGGCATGACCCGTGGCCAGGCCATGCGCCGGGCGATCCTGCCGCAAGCGGCGCGCACCGCCTTGCCGCCACTGGGCAACAGCTTTATCTCGCTGGTCAAGGACACCGCCCTGGCCGCCACCATCCAGGTGCCGGAGCTGTTCCGCCAGGCGCAGCTGATTACTGCGCGCACTTTCGAAATCTTCACCATGTACCTTGCCGCTGCACTGATCTACTGGGTGCTGGCCAGCGTTCTCGCACACCTGCAGAACCGCCTGGAAGCGCGAGTCAACCGGCACGACCAGGAGTCCTGAGGCATGATCGAGGTACAACGACTGAGCAAGCAGTTCAACGGCCAGACCGTGCTCGATGACATCAGCCTCAAGGTCGAGGCCGGCGAGGTGATCGCCATCATCGGCCCCAGCGGTTCCGGCAAAACCACCTTCCTGCGTTGCCTGAACCTGCTGGAAACCCCCAGCAGCGGGCGCATCAAGGTCGGCAATGTGGAGATTGACGCCAACCGTCCGCTCAGCCAGCAAAGCGGGCTGATCCGTCGGCTGCGCCAGGAGGTCGGGTTCGTCTTCCAGAACTTCAACCTGTTCCCCCATCGCACTGCGCTGGAGAACGTCATCGAAGGCCCTCTGGTGGTCAAGAAGACGCCTCGCGAGCAGGCCGTGGCCCTGGGCATGAAGCTGTTGGCCAAGGTCGGCCTGGCCGGCAAAGAGGCCTCCTACCCGCGCAAGCTGTCCGGTGGTCAGCAGCAGCGGGTAGCGATTGCCCGGGCACTGGCCATGGAGCCGGAGGTGATCCTCTTTGACGAGCCGACTTCGGCGCTCGACCCCGAACTGGTCGGCGAAGTGCTGGCGACCATCCGCAGCCTGGCCGAAGAAAAGCGCACCATGATCATCGTCACCCACGAGATGAGTTTTGCCCGCGATGTAGCTAACCGGGTGATCTTCTTCGACAAGGGCGTGATCGTCGAACAGGGCGAAGCCAAGGCGCTGTTTGCCCAGCCGAAAGAAGAACGCACCCGCCAGTTCCTCGGCAAATTCCTCGGCACGCAGAACACCGGTTACTGAGTTTTTCCCTCCCCTGTCCCGCCTTTCTGATAGCGCCTGCCCTGCCCCGGCAGGCGTTCCTCCAGCGACCGCCAAGTACTTCTATATTTATTCCTAAAAGTTAGTTTATTTAATTTTTATACGCTATTAGGGTATATGAACCGGACCACCGGACCAGCGCAATTTTGTCGCCGCACCCCCGCGTCGACGTTTTCAATTCGTGAGGTAGGTATGGTCAGGAACACAATCACCCCAGTGCGTAACGCCAGGGCATTGAGTGCAGCCAAGGAGCGGTACTGATGTCCAATCTGGCAGAAACCACAATCCACAGCGACCTGGACAGCGCCCCGCTGTTGTTGCCGGCCAAGGTGCTGAGCAATGACGAGCAAGCCCTGCAGGCGGCCCATGAGCTGGCCGAGGCAGCTCGCGGCCAGGCGGCCAGGCGCGACCAGCAACGCAAGCTGCCCTGGGCAGAAATCGAACAATTCACCCGCAGCGGCCTGGGTAGCATCAGCATCCCGCGGGCGTTTGGCGGCGCGCAGGTGTCGTTTGTCACCATTGCCGAGGTGTTTCGCATCATCAGCGCCGCCGACCCGGCGCTGGGGCAGATCCCGCAAAACCAGTTCGGTATCCTGCAACTGCTCAAAGGCACCGCCACTGAGCGGCAGAAAGAGCTGCTGTTCAAATCAGTGCTCGACGGCTGGCGCATCGGCAATGCCGGGCCGGAACGCGGCACCAAGCACACCCTGGACCTCAAGGCGCGGATCACCCGCGAGGGCGATCATTATGTGCTCAGTGGCCAGAAGTTCTATTCCACCGGCGCCCTGTTTGCCCACTGGGTGGCGGTCAAGGCGCTGAACGACGACGGCCGCCAGGTCATGGCCTTCGTCCGCCGTGGCACCCCGGGCTTGCGCATCGTCGACGACTGGTCCGGTTTCGGCCAACGTACCACCGCCAGCGGCACCGTGTTGCTGGACAAGGTGCAGGTCGACGCCGAACTGGTGATCGATACCTGGAAGCAGGGCGAAGTAGCGAACATCCAGGGCGCCGCTTCGCAGCTGATCCAGGCTGCCATTGATGCAGGCATCGCCGAAGCGGCGATTGCCGACACCATCGCATTTGTCCGCGAAAAAGCCCGGCCGTGGATCGACGCCAAGGTCGATCGCGCCAGTCACGATCTCTACGTGATCGCCGACGTCGGCCGTCTGCAGCTTGAGCTGCACGCCGCCCAGGCACTGCTGGGCAAGGCTGCGCGGGTACTCGACGAAGTCAACGCCGCACCGGTCGACGCCGCCGCTGCCGCCCGCGCCTCGATCGCCGTGGCCGAAGCCAAGGTGCTGACCACCGAGATCTCCCTGCAAGCCAGCGAGAAGCTCTTCGAGCTCTCCGGCAGCCGCGCCACCCTGGCCGAGTTCAATCTCGACCGGCACTGGCGCAATGCCCGCGTGCACACCCTGCACGACCCGGTGCGCTGGAAATACCACGCCGTCGGCGCCTATCACCTCAACGGTACCTTGCCTGCCCGGCACTCCTGGATTTGACCAGACCACTGGAGCCCTGTTTATGAGCCTATTGCCACAACCGCACGCTAACGTCGCGGTCATCCACACTGACGCCCAGGCATTGCAAATCGCCGAGGAAATCGCCGTCCAACTGCATCGCGACAGCGCCTTGCGCGACCGCGAACGACGCCTGCCGCACCCTGAACTCGAGCTGTTCTCCCGCTCCGGCCTGTGGGGCATCAGCGTGCCCAAGGCCTATGGCGGCGCTGGCGTATCGAACGTCACCCTGGCCAGGGTCATCGCCCGCATCGCCCAGGCCGACGCCTCGCTGGGGCAAATTCCACAGAACCATTTCTATGCATTGGAAGTGCTGCGGGTGAACGGCAGTCCGGAGCAACAGCAGCGCCTGTACGCCGAAGTACTGGCCGGCAAGCGCTTCGGCAATGCCCTGGCCGAGCTCGGCACCAAGACTGCCCACGACCGTACCACTGCCCTGACCCGCGATGGCGACGCTTATCGCATCAATGGCCGCAAGTTCTACGCCACGGGTGCGATCTACGCTCAGCGCATCCCCACGTCGGTCGTCGATGAAGTGGGCATTCAGCGCCTGGCTTTCGTGCCGGCTGACAGCGCTGGATTGAAGGTAATTGACGACTGGAGCGGCTTCGGCCAACGCACCACCGGCAGCGGTTCAGTGGTGTTCGACAACGTGCAGGTCGCCGCCGAGGACGTGCTGCCGTTCCAGAGTGCCTTCGAGCGCCCGACCACGGTCGGCCCGCTGGCGCAGATCCTCCATGCTGCCATTGACACCGGCATCGCCCGCGCCGCCTATGAAGATGCCCTGCACTTCGTGCGCACCCGCAGCCGGCCATGGGTCGACTCCGGTGTCGACCAGGCCAGCGAAGACCCGCTGACCCTGAAGTCCTTCGGCCACCTGGCGATCCGCTTGCACGCTACCGAAGCCCTGCTCGAACGCGCCGGCGAGCACCTCGACCGTGCCCAGGCCGAGCCGAATGCCGAAACCGTCGCCGCCGCCTCCATCGCCGTGGCCGAAGCGCGGGCGATCAGTACCGAGATTTCCCTCGCCGCCGGCACCACGCTGTTTGAGCTGGCCGGCAGCCAGGCAACCCTGGCCGAGCATGGCCTTGATCGA
This sequence comes from Pseudomonas sp. ZL2, assembly GCF_054788455.1. Lineage (NCBI taxonomy): Bacteria > Pseudomonadati > Pseudomonadota > Gammaproteobacteria > Pseudomonadales > Pseudomonadaceae > Pseudomonas > Pseudomonas sp. ZL2. Next base: position 70,977 of record NZ_JBGOGX010000003.1, read on the forward strand.
CACTGGCGCAACGCCCGGGTGCATACCCTGCACGACCCGGTGCGCTGGAAGTACCACGCCATCGGCAACTACTACCTGAACGATGAAAATCCACCGTTGCGGGGCACCATCTGATGGCCAAGAAGAAGATCCTGCTCAACGCCTTCAACATGAACTGCGTCGGCCATATCAACCACGGCCTGTGGACCCATCCGCGGGACAACTCGAGCCAGTACAAGACCCTCGAATACTGGACCGAGCTGGCCCAGCTACTGGAGCGCGGGCTGTTCGACGGGTTGTTCATTGCCGATATCGTCGGCGTCTACGATGTCTACCAACAGTCCGTCGATGTACCGCTGAAGGAGTCGATCCAGCTTCCGGTCAATGACCCGCTGCTGCTGGTTTCAGCCATGGCCGCCGTCACCCGCAACCTCGGCTTCGGCCTGACCGCCAACCTGACCTACGAGCCGCCTTACCTGTTCGCCCGGCGCCTTTCCACCCTCGACCACCTGAGCCGTGGCCGGGTGGGCTGGAACATCGTCACCGGCTACCTCGACAGCGCAGCCAAGGCCATGGGCCTGGATCAGCAGCCCGAGCACGACCGCCGCTATGACCAGGCCGACGAGTACCTGCAGGTGCTGTACAAGCTCTGGGAAGGCAGCTGGGAAGACGGCGCGGTGGTCAACGACCGCCAGCAGCGGGTCTACGCCCGGCCGGACAAAGTGCACAAGGTCAACCATAAGGGCGAGTTCTACCGGGTCGAGGGTTATCACCTGTGCGAGCCATCGCCACAGCGCACCCCGGTATTGTTCCAGGCCGGCAGCTCCGAGCGCGGCCTGAGCTTTGCCGGCAGCCACGCCGAGTGCGTGTTCATCAGCGGCCAGAACAAGGCCGCCACCCGCGCCCAGGTCGACAAGGTGCGCGCTGCCGCCGTGGCAGCGGGGCGTGACCCGCAGGCGATCAAGGTGTTCATGGGCCTGACGGTGATCGTCGCCCGCACTGAAGAGCAGGCCAAGGCCAAGCACGCCGAGTACCTGCGCTATGCCAGCGCCGAGGCCGGTGTTGCGCACTTTGCCAGCTCCACCGGCATCGATTTCTCCGAGTACGAACTGGACGAGCCGATCCAGTACGTGAAAAGCAACGCCATCCAGTCCGCCACCAAGAACCTGCAGAACAACGACTGGACCCGGCGCAAGCTGCTCGAGCAACACGCCCTTGGCGGACGCTACATCACCCTGATCGGCTCGCCGACCCAGGTCGCCGACGAGCTGGAAAGCTGGATCGCCGAAACCGGCCTGGACGGCTTCAACCTGGCCCGCACGGTTACCCCGGAAAGCTATGTCGATTTCATCGACCTGGTGATCCCCGAGCTGCAACGCCGCGGCTCGTACAAGACCGCCTACGAACAGGGCAGCCTGCGCGAGAAACTCTTCGCCAGCGACCAGCCTCACCTGCCGGCAGACCATCCTGGCGCCAGCTATCGCCACACCCCTACGACCCCGACGGGAGCGCTACAGCATGCTTAAGACCTTTATTGCCCGCCCGGTCGCAGCCCTGGCCCTGACCTTTAGCCTGTTCGGCACCGCCCAGGCCGCCGACGCCTTGAAAGTCGGCACCACCGCAGCCTTTTCCATCCCCCTCGAAGCGGCCGTCAGCGAAGCGAAGAAACAGGGCCTGGACGTCGAGCTGATCGAGTTCAGCGACTGGATCGCGCCCAACGTCAGCCTGGCGGCCGGTGACATCGACGTGAACTACTTCCAGCACATCCCGTTTCTGGAAAACGCCAAGGCCGCCGGCGGTTTCGACCTGGTGCCCTTCGCCCCGGGGATCATCAACAACGTCGGCCTGTACTCGAAAAAATTCAAAAGCTTCGCTGAGTTGCCCGAGGGCGCCAGCGTCGCCATCGCCAACGACCCGATCAACAGCGGCCGCGGTTTGCAGCTGCTGGCCAAAGCCGGTTTGATCACCCTCAAGCCCGGCGCCGGCTACAAGGCCACCGAAGAAGACATCGTCGCCAACCCGAAAAAACTGAAGATCCTCCAGGTCGAAGCGGTGCAACTGGTGCGCGCCTACGATGACGCCGACCTGGTCCAGGGCTACCCGGCCTACATTCGCCTGGCCAAGACCTTCGACGCCACCTCGGCGCTGCTGTTCGACGGCCTGGACCACAAGGAATACGTGATCCAGTTCGTCATCCGCCCGCAGAGCAAGGACGACCCGCGCCTGGCCAGATTCATCGACATCTACCAGCACTCGCCGGTGGTGCGGGCCGCCCTCGACCAGGCCCACGGCAAGCTCTACCAAGCTGGCTGGGAGAGCTGAGATGAGCGCCGTCAGCGCCCGCGTGGCGCAGGAGCAGCAGCGGCCTTTCGCGCCCCTGCAACAGGCCCGGCAACGGGCCTTGCACCCGGAGCTGGGCAACGCCCATGTACGTTTCATCGGCCTGGGCAAGACCTACCCGGGCCAGCAAGCCCCGGCGCTGGACGGCATCGACCTGAACATCCAGCACGGTGAGATCTTCGGCATCATCGGCCGCAGCGGTGCCGGCAAGTCGTCGCTGATCCGTACCATCAACCGCCTGGAGCAACCGAGCCATGGCCGGGTGCTGATCGACCAGGTGGACATTGGCGAGTACGACGAAGACCGCCTGGTGCGCCTGCGCCGGCGCATCGGCATGATCTTCCAGCACTTCAACCTGATGTCGGCCAAGACCGTGTGGCAGAACGTCGAGTTGCCGCTCAAGGTTGCCGGCGTGCCCAAGGCCCAGCGCCAGCGCAAGGTCGCCGAGTTGCTGGAACTGGTCGGGCTGCAGGAAAAGCACCACGTGTACCCGGCTCAGTTGTCCGGCGGGCAGAAACAGCGCGTCGGCATTGCCCGGGCGCTGGTACATGACCCGGAAATTCTGCTGTGTGACGAAGCCACTTCGGCACTAGACCCGGAGACTACCGAGTCGATCCTCGGCCTGCTGCGCGACATCAACCAGCGCCTGGGCCTGACCATCGTGCTGATCACCCATGAGATGGCGGTGATTCGCGATATCTGCCATCGAGTGGTGGTGCTCGAGCGTGGGCGAATCGTCGAGCAGGGTGCCGTCTGGCAAGTGTTTGGCGACCCGCAGCATGAGGTCAGCAAGACCCTGCTTGCACCGTTGCAAGCCGCCCTGCCGGCTGCGTTGCAGGCACGCTTGCAAGCACAGGCGCCCAGCCCGGAAGCGGCGCTGGTGCTCAACCTGCGGGTCAGCGGCAAGGACAAGCAGGCGCCGGAGCTGTCTTCTTTGTTCACCTTGCTCGGCGGCCAGATCAGCCTGCTGCAAGGCGGCATTGAACCGATCCAGGGCCGCGCCCTGGGGCAACTCGTGGTGTCGGTGGCCCACTCGCCGCACAGCCACGAGCAGGTGATTGAGCGCGCCCGGCAATGGGCTGCACAGGTGGAGGTACTGGGTTATGTGGTTTGATCGCTTGCTTCAGGGTGTACTCGACACGCTGCTGATGGTTGGCGTCTCGTCGCTGATTGCCCTGCTCGCCGGTGTACCGCTGGCGGTGATCCTGGTCACCAGCGGCAAGGGCGGGATCTTCGAAGCGCCCACCCTGAACCGGGTGCTCGGCGCCTTCGTCAACCTGTTCCGTTCGATTCCGTTCCTGATCCTGATGGTGGCGCTGATCCCCTTCACCCGTTTGATCGTCGGCACCACCTATGGTGTCTGGGCAGCGGTAGTGCCGCTGACCATTGCCGCCACGCCGTTCTTTGCGCGCATCGCCGAAGTCAGCCTGCGCGAGGTCGACCATGGCCTGATCGAAGCGGCCCAGGCCATGGGTTGCCGGCGCTGGCACATCGTCTGGCATGTGCTGCTGCCAGAAGCCCTGCCGGGTATTGTCGGCGGCTTTACCATCACTTTGGTGACCATGATCAACTCCTCGGCCATGGCTGGCGCCATTGGTGCCGGGGGCCTGGGCGACATTGCCTACCGCTATGGCTACCAGCGCTTCGACAGCCAGATCATGCTGACGGTGATCGTCATGCTGGTGGTGTTGGTGGCGTTGATCCAGCTGGGCGGGGATCGGTTGGCAAAGGGTTTGAACAAGCGCTGAATTCATCGCTGGCAAGCCAGCTCCCACAGGGGCCAGTGCATGCAGAACCTGTGGGAGCTGGCTTGCCAGCGATGGCCGTTACACGGGTCAAAGCCATTCGGCATCCCAATGAGGATAGTCACCAATGTGGTGTACCAAGCCCGCTCGTAATGGATTGGCAACGATATAACGGGCAACCGCGCGAACATCCTCCTCACGACGTAACGCCCGGTCATAAAACCCTTGCTGCCATAGCCGCCCATGGCGATTGCAGGCCTTGTTCACCGCACACGTAGATCGAGATTTGAGTCGGCGCATCAGGGTTTTCAGCGTCACCTGATGCAACTCGATCAGCCAGTGAAAATGATCAGGCATCACCACCCACGCCAAAGTTCTAGCCGACTGCTCTTCCTCGGCCTGACGAAACTGGGCAATGATCAATCTGGCCAGCCAGATATCTTCGAAGATGGGCGTGCGGTTCTCGATCACACTGGTCAACAGATACAACCTGCCGGGTTCAGACACGCGCCCCCGGCGTAGTCGATGAGAGGATGGACGTTCCGTGTCGCGCTCCCTGAAGATGAACCTTCAAGGTAGCTGCACAAGAAAGGCAAAGTGGGGTGTCAATCAGACCGGATGTTTCTGATGCACCGCATCGCTGGCAAGCCAGCTCCCACAGGGTCTGCACGCACCGGACCCTGTGGGAGCTGGCTTGCCAGCGATGGCGTAGTCAATGGTGCTGCGGCTCGCGGATCTTGTACCAGGCCACATACAGCGCCGGCAAAAACAGCAGGGTCAGCAAGGTCGCCACGATAATCCCGCCAATCATGGCGTAGGCCATCGGCCCCCAGAACACTTCCCGGGCAATCGGGATCATGCCCAGGCTCGCCGCTGCCGCCGTCAGCAGGATCGGCCGGCGCCTGTGGTTGGTCGCTTCCAGTACCGCGTCCCAGGGTGAATAGCCCTGGGCTTCGTACTCGTCGATCTGGGTCACCAGGATCACCGAGTTGCGGATGATGATGCCAATCAGCGCGAGGATCCCCAGGATCGCCACAAAGCCCATCGGCGTGCCCGTCGGCACCAGCGCCAGGACTACACCGATCAAGCCCAGCGGCGCCACGCTGGCGACCAGGAACAGCTTCTGCACGCTATGCAGCTGGAGCATCAGGAACGTGCCCATCAAAAAGAACATTAATGGCAGCACTTTAGCGATTGGGCCTTGGGCCTTGCCGCTGGCCTCCACCGTACCACCGGTTTCCACCTGGTAGCCCACCGGCAATTTGCTGGCGAAGTCGTCGATCTGCGGTTTGAGATCACGCACCAGGTCGGTTGGCTGGATATCGCCGCGCACCGCCGCCTTGATGGTAATGGTTGGCTTGCGGTCGCGGCGCCAGACCAGAGGTTGCTCCATCTCGTAGCGTACGGTGGCAAAAGCCAGCAGCGGGATCGAGGTGCCATTGGGGGTGACGATCTGCAGGTTCTGCAAGGTCTGCGGCGAGCCACGTTCGCTGTCCTCGGCACGGGCCACGACATTGATCAGGTAGATATTGTCATTCACCTCGGTCACCGGCATGCCGCTGACGATGCTGTTCATCACATTGGCCACGTCCTCGGACGACAAGCCCAACTGGCGCGCCTTGTCCTGGGCGATCTCGATCCGCAACACCTTGCCTGGCTCGTTCCAGTCATAAATCATCTGGCCGATGTTATCGTTGCTGTCCAGCAAGGTTGCCAGCGCGATGGCATGCTGGCGCACCTGATCGATGTCCTTGCCGCTGACCCGATACTGGATTGGCAAGCCCACCGGTGGGCCCATTTCCAGTGACTGAACGTTGCTGCCGATGCCGACGAAGTCCTCGCGCAAGCGCTGCTGCAAGCGCTTGATCAGTACCTCGCGCGCCTCGAAGCTTTTGCTGACGATCACCAGCTGGGCGTAGTAAGGGTTCTGTAGCTGCTGGTCCAGCGGCAGGTAGAAGCGGATCGCACCCTGGCCAATATAGGTGCTCCAGCGCACGATATCCGGATCACCCTTGAGCGTCGCCTCCAAGCGGTCCACGGCCTTGCGGGTTTCCTCGATTGAAGCATTCTGCGGCAGGTTCAGATCGACCAGGATTTCCGGGCGATCCGAAGAGGGGAAGAACTGGTTCTGGACAAAGCGCATGCAGAACAACGCCAGCACGAACAACAACACCGTACCGATGATGGTCACCCAGCGATGGCGCACGCACCACAGCAGGCTGTGCTCGAAAGCCTTGCCGACGCGGCCGGGCTCCGCATCATGGGCTTTGACTTTGGTGCTGAGGATATGCACCCCCAGCACTGGCGCGAACATCACGGCCACCACCCAGGACACCAGCAAAGCCGCGGCAATCACTGCGAACAAGGTATAGGTGTATTCCCCCGCCGAACTGGCATTGAGGCCAATGGGTACGAAGCCCGCCACGGTTACCAGAGTACCGGTGAGCATCGGGAATGCCGTCGAGGTGTAGGCGAATGTTGCCGCCTGCTCCTTGCTCTCGCCCTTTTCAAGGCGCGTGACCATCACCTCCACGGTGATCATCGCATCGTCCACCAGCAAGCCCAGGGCAATGATCAAAGCACCCAGGGAAATCCGCTGCATGGTGATACCGCTGTATTCCATGAAGATGAACACCATGGCCAGCACCAGCGGGATCGAGCAGGCCACCACCAGCCCGGCGCGCACGCCGAGGCTGACGAAACTCACCACCAGCACGATGATCACCGCCTCGAACAGCGCGCTGGTGAACCCCCCCACTGCCTCTTCGACCACCACGGCCTGGTCGGACACGGTATGCACGCCAACACCGACCGGTAGTTCGGTAATCACCCGGTCCATCATTTTGTGCAGGTCGGCCCCGAAGGCCTGGATGTTGCCACCGGCCTTCATGCCGATGGCCAGGCCGATGGCGGTCTGACCGTTATAGCGAAACATCGGCGCGGGTGGGTCGACATAGCCACGCTGAATCTCGGCAATGTCGGCCAGACGGAAAAAGCGGTCATTGATGCGCAGGTTGACCGCTTGCAGGTCTTTTTCCGAGGCGAACTGGCCACTGGTGCGCACCGAAACCCGCTCAGGCCCGGCTTCGATGACCCCGGCTGGGGTTACCGCATTCTGGCTCTGCAGGGCTTGCAGCACCTGGCGCTGGTCGATACCGAACGACGCCAGTTTGCGTGTGGAGAAATTCAGGTACAGCACCTCGTCCTGGGTGCCGATCATTTCCACCTTGCCCAGGTTGGGCACTTCGCGGATCTCGGCGCGCACCTGTTCGACGTAGTCGCGCAACTGGCGCATGGTCAGGCCGTCGGCGGTAAAGGCGTAGATCGAACCGTACACATCACCGAATTCGTCGTTGAACCCCGGGCCCTGGATACCCTGGGGAAACTGGCCGCGTATGTCCTGGATCTTCTTGCGCACCTGATACCAGATCTCGGGGATGCTCTCGGCCGGAGTGGTATCGAGCAGGTTGACGTAGACCGTCGACTCACCCGGGCGGGTGTAGCTTTTCACATAGTCGAGCGAATCCAGCTCTTCGAGCTTCTTTTCAATCCGGTCGGTAATCTGGTTGAGGGTTTCATCCTGCGTCGCTCCAGGCCAGCGTGTCTGGATCACCATGGTCTTGATGGTGAATGACGGGTCTTCCTCGCGCCCCAGGTTCATGTAGGAAAGTACGCCCATCAGCAAGCCGACGAACATCAGGTACCAGACAAAGGATTGGTGCTTCAGCGCCCACTCCGATAGGTTGAAGCTTCCTTTCATCGTGGATCTTCCTCATCGACTTTGACTTTCTGGCCCGGCTTCAAGCTGTTCACGCCTGCCGTCACCACCCGTTCGCCTGCCTGCACCCCTGAGCTCAGCACGACGCTGTCGGATGTACGTTCCATCAGTTTCACCTCGCGCACAGCGACGGTGTTCTGCTGCGGATCGACCACCCAGACCTGGGTCTGCCCATCCCGTTCCAGCAATGCCGATAGCGGCAGCTCAGTTCGCGGCGACACCAGGGAAGTCAAGGTGACGCTGATGGCTGTGCCCAGGTGAAAAGCCGCCGGAGTGTCGACCAGGGTCAGTCGCGCGCGCCGGGTGCGGGTGGCAGCATCGGCCTGGGGTTCGAGTTCACGCAGGGTCGCGGCGGTATTGATGCTGGGGTCCAGCTGCGAAGCGACCTGGAATTTCAGTTCGGTCGTCAGCTGCTCGGCCAGGTACGTCGGCAGATCGATCACCGCCTCCTTGATATCCGGCCTGGCCAGGGTGACCACGGCCTGACCGGCACTGACCGTCTGCCCTGCCTCGGCTTGCCAGTTGGTGACCACTGCCGCGTGGTCGGTACGCAGTTCGCTGTAGCCAAGCTGGTCACGCGCCTGGGCCACGGCCGCGCGCGCCTGCTCCAGCGCGGCGGTGGTGGTTTTCAGGTCGGTCTGGGCAATGTCCAGCTGCGCCTGGGCGCCCACGCCGCGGTCGTACAACTGTTGCTGGCGGCGAGCATTGGCCTGGGCGTTGATCCATTGCGCCTGGACTTTTGCCAGGTCGCCTTCGGCGGCGCGCAACTGGTTACGCTGATCAGTCGGATCAAGGCTGGCAAGCAAGTCACCCGGTTTCACCTGACTGCCGACATCGACCCAGCGTCGGGCGATGCGACCGCCCACACGAAAACCCAAGGTACTCTCGTAGCGCGCCTGGATGCTGCCAGCGAAACGGCCCAGGTTGGCCTGGACCTGAGGCTCGGCGATCATCGACAACACCGGCCGGACCGGTTCAGGCGCAGTCGCCTGCTGTTCACAGCCGCTGAGCAACAGCAGGCTGCACAGGCCCAGGGTCACGGTTCTCATTGCGCCACCCCGCTGTCCTTGTTCGCGGCGATTTCCACCTGCATGCCCGGGTTCAGCAGTTGTCCGCCCGCCACCACCACGGTCTCCCCGCCCTTGAGGCCCTCGCCGACCACCACCTTGCCCGTGAGGTAACGAATCACCTTGACCTGCTGCAGGCTGACCTTGTTGCCTTCGCCCACCACCCACACAGCTGGGTCATGCAGGGCCTTGGTCAGGGCCGACCAGGGCAACTCGACGCTTGGCTTGCCCTGGCTGCTACCGGTAGCGGTGACGGCCGAGCCGAGTTCCATTCCCGCCGGGACCTGGTCCAGGGCCACCTTGACCTGCACCGTGCCGCTTTGCGCCGACACCGTCGGGGTGACTTCCCGCACATGGCCCTGGGTCTGGATCTTCGGGTCATCGACCAGGCGCACGGTGATGGCATGCTCGCTCGGTGGCGCCACCAGCAAGGACTCATAGACGTTGAACACCGCATCACGCTCGCCATCGCGGGCCAGGCTGAAAATCGGCACCGTGGCCTGGACCACCTGGCCGACTTCGGCCTGGCGCTCGGTGATCACCCCGTCCGCCTCGGCCACCAGGGCGGTGTAGCTCAGCTGTTCACGGGCGTTGGCCAGTTGTGCCTGAGCGGCCTTGAGGGCGCTCTGGCTGCTGCGCAAAGCCGCTTCGGCAGAGTCGTACTCACTCTGGCTGGTGTAACCCTTGGGCAATAGCTTTTGCTGACGGACAAAGGCGGCGGCGGTCTGGGTCACGCGCGCCTGTTCGGCAAAGACTTCGGCCTTGGCCGAATCGACATTGGTCTGCAAGTCCTTGGGGTCGAGCCGGGCCAGGACCTGGTTGGCCTTGATGTGATCGCCGACGTCGACGCTGCGGGCAATGATCTTGCCGCCCACGCGAAACGAAAGATCGGTCTGCACCCGCGCTTGAACATCACCGGTCAGCGTCACCGAAGCCGCGAAATCACTGGGCTCAACTCGTTGTACGCCGACCCTGGGCAGCTCGGCTTCAGCAGCCTTTTTTTCGCCGCACCCCGCCAGCACCAACAACACCCCCAGGCAGACGATCGATAAAGAACGCGACACCGTCATGCAGGCTCCTTGCACGTGCCAGATCTATTGAGGAATGCGAGTGTTAGCGTAGATCAGGGATCCACTTGCCGCTTGTCGGCATACACAATTCGTTCACCACGCAGAATCGGCGATACTGGCCTCTTTGCCTGAACGGACGCCGCCATGCTGACCACCCTGGCTGTCGCCAACTACCGCTCGATCAATCATCTGGTGCTGCCGCTGGCACGCTTGAATGTCATCACCGGGCCCAACGGCAGCGGCAAGTCCAATCTGTACAAGGCCTTGCGCCTGCTCGCCGAAACGGCCCAGGGTGGCGTGGTCAACGCCCTGGCCGTGGAAGGCGGGCTGGAATCAACGTTCTGGGCCGGCCCCGAGCAGATCAGCCGGCGCATGAGCAACGGCGAAGTCGCCATCCAGGGCGGTCCGCGCCAGCACGCTCGGCGCTTGCGCCTGGGGTTTGCTGACGAGGCGTTCGGTTACGCCATCGGCCTGGGCCTGCCGGAACCGAGCAAATCATGTTTCGCACTCGACCCGCAGATCAAGCGCGAAAGCATCTGGGCAGGGACGCTGTACCGTCCGGCCAGCCTGCTGGTGGATCGCCAGGGGCCGATGGTCAAGGCCCGCGAAGGACGGCAATGGGATGTGCAGGCGCAGCACACACCGAGCTTCGACAGCCTGTTCGACCAGGTCGGCAACCTGCGTTCCTCGCCCGAAGTGTTGCTGCTGCGCGAGCGCATCCGTGGCTGGCGCTTCTACGATCACTTTCGCACCGACCGTGATGCCCCGGCCCGCCGCCAGCAACTGGGCACGCGCACGCCGGTGCTGCACCACGATGGCCGCGACCTGGCCGCCGCGCTGCAGACCATTATCGAGATCGGCGACCCGCACGCCTTACAGGCGACCATCGCCGATGCCTTCCCAGGCGCGCGCCTGGAAATCGATGCAGTGCCGGGTGGGGCGTTTGGCGTGTTGTTCCATCAAGAAGGCTTGTTGCGACCGCTGACCGCAGCCGAGCTGTCGGACGGCACCTTGCGCTACCTGCTGCTGGTCGCCGCGCTGCTGACGCCAAGGCCACCGACCATGATGGTGTTGAACGAGCCGGAAACCAGCTTGCACCCGGACTTGCTGCCGGCACTGGCACGCTTGATCGTTCGCGCCTCGGAGCAGTGTCAGGTATGGGTAGTGTCGCATGCACGAAGATTGGTGGCCGCGCTGGAACAGGATGCGACCTGCAATTCGATCGTGCTGGAGAAGGTGCTGGGGCAGACCCGTGTTGCCGGTCAGGGGATGCTGGATGAGCCGGCCTGGCACTGGCCGGAGTGAAAACCCGAAGGCCCCATCGCTGGCAAGCCAGCTCCCACAGGGACTGCGTACACAGAACCTGTGGGAGCCGGCTTGCCGGCGATGAGGCCCGTCAGATCACGCCGAAACCGGCGCCGGCGCGCGACGCACGTCCGGTTGTTTCCACGAGTCGGCAGCGCTTTCTTCGATTGCCTGCTGGATCGCCCGGCGGCGACGCTCTTCGGCCTGACGGCTGAAGTACCAGACCATGAAGGTCACCAGCGACACGCTGAGCAGGATCAGGCTGGCCACGGCGTTGATTTCTGGCTTCACGCCCAGACGCACGGCAGAGAAGACCTCCATCGGCAGGGTGGTCGAGCCAGGGCCGGACACGAAGCTGGCCAGCACCAGGTCATCCAGCGACAGGGCGAAGGACATCATCCCGCCTGCTGCCAGCGACGGTGCGATCATCGGGATGGTGATCAGGAAGAACACCTTCCACGGCCGCGCACCGAGGTCCATGGCCGCTTCTTCGATCGACAGGTCCAGCTCACGCAGGCGTGCCGACACCACTACCGCCACATAGGCTGCGCAGAAGGTGGTGTGGGCGATCCAGATGGTGACGATGCCACGCTCCTGGGGCCAGCCGATCATCTGCGCCATGGCCACGAACAGCAGCAACAGCGACAGACCGGTGATCACCTCGGGCATTACCAGCGGTGCGGTAACCAGGCCACCGAACAGGGTACGGCCCTTGAAGCGGGTGACCCGGGTCAGCACGAAGGCGGCCAGGGTACCCAGCGCCACTGCGGCGATCGCGGTGTAGCAGGCGATCTCCAGCGAGCGCATCACCGAGCCCATCAGCTGGGTATTGTCGAGCAGGCCGACGTACCACTTCACCGACCAGCCGCCCCACACCGTAACCAGCTTGGAGGCGTTGAACGAGTAGATCACCAGGATCAGCATGGGCAGGTAAATGAACAGCAGGCCCAGGATCAACATCAATTTGGAGAAACTGAAACGCTTCATGCCCTGCCCTCCATCTCTTTGGCCTGACTACGGTTGAAGAGCAGGATCGGTACGATCAGGATCGCCAGCATCACTACCGCCAGGGCAGAGGCCACCGGCCAATCGCGGTTGTTGAAGAACTCTTGCCAGAGCACTTTACCGATCATCAGGGTTTCCGGGCCGCCGAGCAGCTCAGGAATGACGAACTCACCCACCACCGGAATGAACACCAGCATGCAGCCGGCGATGATGCCGTTCTTCGACAGCGGCACGGTGATCTTCCAGAAGCTGTTGAAGGTGCTCGAACCCAGGTCCGACGCGGCCTCAAGCAGGCTCTGGTCGTGCTTCACCAGGTTGGCATAGAGCGGCAGGATCATGAATGGCAGGTACGAATAGACCACACCAATGTATACCGCGAGGTTGGTGTTGAGGATCTGCAACGGCTGATCGATCAAGCCTAGCCACAGCAGGAAGGCGTTGAGCAGGCCGTTGTTGCTGAGGATGCCCATCCAGGCATACACGCGGATCAGGATCGCCGTCCAGGTCGGCATCATGATCAGCAGCAACAGCACGGTCTGGGTTTCCTTGCGCGCATTGGCAATGGCATAGGCCATCGGATAGCCGATCAGCAGGCACAGCAGGGTGCTGACGAAGGCCATCTTCAACGAACCCAGGTACGCCGAGATGTACAGTTCATCTTCGGTCAACAGGCCATAGTTGGCCAGGTTGAGCACCAGTTGCACCTTGTCTTCGACGTAGCTGTAGATCTCGGTGTACGGCGGGATCGCCACGTCGGCTTCGGCGAAGCTGATCTTCAGAACAATGAAGAACGGCAGCATGAAGAACAGGAACAGCCAGATGAACGGCACGCCGATCACCACATGGCGCCCCTCGGGCTTTATTCGGTTGAAGGCTCGCTTGAGCTTGCGGGCGTTCATGAGCGCAGTACCACGCCGCTGTCATCCTCCCACCAGACGTAGACCTGGTCGTCCCAGGTCGGCCGGGTGCCCTGGCGCTCGGCGTTGGCGACGAACGACTGGACGATCTTGCCGCCAGGCAGCTCGACGTAGAACACCGAATGGCCGCCCAGGTAGGCGATGTCGTGGACCTTGCCGCGCGACCAGTTGTGCTCGCAGGTCGGCTGCTCGGTGGTCACCAGCAGTTTTTCCGGACGCAGGGCGTAGGTGATGCGCTTGTCTTCCACCGAGGTGGTGACACCGTGGCCGACGTAGATGCGGCGCTCGAGCTCGGGGCTGGAAATCACCGCGTGGCCTTCGGCGTCATCGACCACTTCGCCTTCGAACAGGTTGACGTTACCGATGAACTCGCAGACCAGGCGGCTGGTCGGGGTTTCATAGATATCGATCGGGCTGCCGATCTGGGCGATCCAGCCCAGGTGCATGATGGCGATGCGCTGGGCCATGGTCATGGCCTCTTCCTGGTCGTGGGTCACCATTACGCAGGTCACGCCGACCCGCTCGATGATCTCCACCAGCTCCAGTTGCATCTGCGAGCGCAGTTTCTTGTCCAGCGCGCCCATCGGCTCATCGAGCAGCAGCAGCTTCGGCCGCTTGGCCAGCGAGCGGGCCAGGGCCACGCGCTGACGCTGGCCACCGGAGAGCTGGTGCGGCTTGCGCTTGGCATACTGGGTCATGTGCACCAGCTTGAGCATCTCGGCCACGCGGGCATCGATCTCGGACTTGGGCATGCGGTCCTGCTGCAGGCCGAAGGCAATGTTTTGCGCTACGGTCATGTGCGGAAACAGCGCGTACGACTGGAACATCATGTTGATCGGCCGCTCGTAGGGCGGCATATCGGTGATGTCTACACCATCGAGGAAAATACGCCCCTCGGTTGGCCGTTCGAAACCGGCGAGCATGCGCAGCAAGGTGGATTTGCCCGAACCCGAGCCACCGAGCAGGGCAAAGATCTCGCCCTTCTTGATTTCCAGGGACACATCGTCCACGGCGATCGTTTCGTCGAACTTCTTCGTGACCCGGTCGATTTTGACCAGCACCTGTTTAGGTTGCTGGTCGCCCTCGAGGGCTTTCTTATAGGCACCGGAGGCAACTGCCATTTGTGAAACTCCCAACAAGATTTTTTGCGCCCGCCCCTGCCGTGACGGACCCTGGATTTTTACTTGCCCGACTTGACCTTGGTCCAGCTACGGGTCATCAACCGTTGCACCTTGGGAGGTAGCTCGGAATTGACGTACAACTTGTCCAGCACTTCTTGCGGTGGGTAAACCGCTGCGTCGGTTCGCACGCTCTGGTCCATCAGATCGCCAGCCTTGGGGTTCGGGTTGGCATAACCGACGTAATCACTGACCTGGGCAATGACCTCAGGCTGCAGCAAATAGTTGATGAAGGCGTGGGCCTCTTTGACATTCTTGGAATCCTTGGGGATCGCCAGCATGTCGAACCAGAGGTTGCCGCCTTCCTTGGGAATCGCATAGGCCACCTTGACGCCCTTGCCGGCTTCTTCGGCGCGGGACTTGGCCTGGAATACATCGCCGGAGAAACCGGCGGCCACGCAGATGTCGCCGTTGGCCAGGTCCGAGATGTATTTGGACGAGTGGAAGTAGGTCACGTAAGGACGCACGGCCAGGAGTTTCTTCTCGGCGTCGGCGTAGTCCTTGGGGTTGGTGCTGTTGGGGTCTCGCCCCATGTAGTTGAGGACGGCCGGGAGCATCTCGTCGGCCGAGTCGAGGAAGGCGACCCCGCACTTGGAAAGCTTCTTGATGTTTTCCGGCTCGAACAGCATGGCCCAGGAATCGATCTTGTCGGTACCCAGCGCCGCCTTGACCTTCTCGACGTTGTAGCCGATGCCATTGGTGCCCCACAGGTAGGGGACGGCGTACTGGTTGCCAGGATCGTTCTTTTCCAGGCGCTTCATCAGCGCCGGGTCGAGGTTCGCGTAATTGGGCAGCAGCGCCTTGTCGAGCTTCTGGAACGCGCCCGCCTTGATCTGCTTGCCGAGGAAATGGTTGGACGGCACGACCACGTCATAGCCGGTGCGACCGGCCAGCAGCTTGCCTTCCAGGGTTTCGTTGGAATCGAAGACATCCTGCACCGGCTTGATGCCAGTGGCTTTTTCGAAGTCGGCGAGGGTGGTCTGACCGATGTAGTCCGACCAGTTATAAATGTGCACCGTGGGCGCCGCTTGGACGCTGATCGCCAGCGTCAGACCCGCTCCAGCCATGACGGCCTTGCGAAATACAGAAATAGACAAGTGGGAGGTCCTCACAAATGTGCCAGTGGCGAACGACAGAAATACCTGCCGGATAAGCAAACCGGCGCGCAACTTACCTTCGATGCACTCGTGCCGCAAAAAAAATTTGTGCTTTCATGCTCCCTGGGCGGGATTTACACCGCACCCAGGGAGGCAACCAGGGTTACTTGCCCGATTTGATCTTGGTCCAGCTGCGAGTAATTTCGCGCTGGGCCTTGGCACCCGGGTCAGCAATTGCGTACAGCTGTTTCTTCACATCAGCCGGTGGGTAGATGCTCGGATCGCCCGAGATGTCCTTGTCCACCAGCGGGGTGGCCGCCTTGTTGCCGTTCGGGAAACGTACGGCGTTGGTGATCTCGGCCATGATTTCCGGTTGCATCAGGAAATCCATGAACTTGTAGGCGGCGTCGACGTTGGCGGCATCTTTGGGGATGGCAACCATGTCGTAGAAAGTACCGGCGCCTTCTTTCGGAATGATGTAGTCCAGCTTGACCTTGTCACCGGCTTCATGGGCCCGGGCCTTGGACTGCTCCAGGTCACCCGAGTAACCCACGGCCACGCAGATGTTGCCGTTGGCCAGGTCCGAGATGTACTTGGAGGAGTGGAAGTAACCGATCGAAGGACGCACGCTGAGGAACAGGTCCTCGGCGGCTTTCAGGTCTTCTTTTTTCGTGCTGTTGGTCGGCTTGCCCAGGTAGTGCAGCGCCGCCGGGATCATCTCGGTCGGAGCATCGAGGAAGCTCACACCGCAGCTCTTGAGCTTGGCGATGTTCTCGGGCTTGAACACCACGTCCCAGGAATCGATCTTGTCGATGCCCAGCGCAGCCTTGACCTTCTCCGGGTTGTAGCCGATGCCGATGGAGCCCCACATGTAGGGGAACGCATATTTGTTGCCCGGGTCGCTGGCGTCACCAACGGCCTTGAGCAGGTCTTCGTCGAGGTTCTTCCAGTTCGTCAGCTTGGAGCGGTCCAGCTCCTGGTAGACGCCGGCCTTGATCTGCTTGGCCAGGAAGTTGTTAGAAGGTACTACCACGTCGTAGCCGGACTTGCCCGCCAGCAACTTGGCCTCAAGGGTTTCGTTGCTGTCGAAGACATCGTAGACGACCTTGATGCCGGACTGTTTCTCGAACTTGGCGACGGTGTCTGGTGCGATGTAGTCGGACCAGTTATAGACGTGCAGTACTTTGTCATCCGCGTGAACAGCACTGGCCATGGCGCCCATCAGGGACATAGCCAGCAACGTCTTGCCCAATTTCTTCATGCGTAATGCTCCAGAATTTTTATTTAGCCATCTGTTCAGCGGCCGGCTTATTCGGCGCAAGCTCCGAGCGACTGAAACAGTCGCTAGTCTGGCAAGTTACAAGGCGCTCTTTCAACAAAAGAGGCACCTTGAAACTCATTGATGCCATTACGCTAGCCTAGCACTTGGCTACTTCAGCGCTTCGAGCGTCAGGTCCAGGCATTTGCGCGCCTTTTCCACCAGCTCGTCGATCTCTGCATGGCTGATCACCAGCGGCGGGGCGATGATCATGGTGTCGCCCACGGCGCGCATGATCAGGCCGTTGTCGAAGCAGAACTGGCGGCAGATCATGCCTGCACCCTGACCTTCGTAACGGGCGCGGGTAGCCTTGTCCTTGACCAGTTCTATGGCACCGAGCATGCCCAGGCCACGCACTTCGCCCACCAATGGGTGATCGTTGAGCTCACGCAGACGTTTCTGCAAATACGGTGCCGTTTCTTCGTGGACACGCTCGATGATCTTCTCGTCGCGCAGGATCCGCAGGTTTTCCAGGCCCACCGCCGCCGCCACCGGGTGACCGGAGTAAGTGAAGCCGTGGTTGAAGTCGCCACCTTCGCTGAGCACCTTGGCCACTTCGTCACGCACGATCACACCGCCCATGGGGATGTAACCGGAGGTAAGGCCCTTGGCGATGGTCATCAGGTCGGGCTTGAGGTCGTAGTAATCGGAACCGAACCACTCACCGGTGCGACCGAAGCCACAGATCACTTCGTCAGCAATGAACAGGATCTCGTACTTGGCGAGGATTTCCTTGATCTTCGGCCAATAGGTGTCTGGCGGAATGATCACCCCGCCCGCGCCCTGGATCGGCTCGGCGATAAAGGCGGCGACGTTATCTTCGCCAACTTCGAGGATTTTCTTTTCCAACTGCTCGGCTGCCCACACGCCGAACGCGTCCGGAGTCATGTCGCCACCTTCGCCGAACCAGTACGGCTGCGGGATATGCTCGATGCCCGGCAGCGTCCCGCCCTGTGCATGCATGCCGCTCATGCCACCCAGGGCGGCACCGGCCACGGTGGAACCGTGATAACCGTTGATACGACCGATGATCACCTGCTTCTGCGGCTTGCCCTTGAGCGCCCAGTAGTGGCGGACCATGCGCAAGTTGGTGTCGTTGCCTTCGGAACCGGAACCGGTGAAGAACACATGGGTCATGCCTTTCGGCGCCACGGCGGAGACCGCTTTGGCCAGCTCCAGTGCCGGTGGGTGGGCAGTCTGGAAGAACAGGTTGTAATACGGCAGCTCGCGCATCTGTTTGGCGGCCACTTCAACCAGCTCTTCACGGCCGTAACCGACCGCCACGCACCACAGGCCCGCCATGCCATCGAGGATCTTGTTGCCCTCGCTGTCCCACAGGTGCACGCCCTCGGCCTTGGTGATGATCCGCGGCCCCTTCTCCTTCAGCTGTTTATAGTCACTGAAAGGTGCCAGGTGATGCTCACTGCTAAGGGTTTGCCACTCACGGGTTTGCGGGTTGTTGACGCTCATGTGCTTCTCCGTTTGTTGACGGCCGCGGTCCTGCGGCTCCGGGTTGATCAGACCGCAAACAGCAGGAACTCACGTTCCCAGGAGCTGATTACGCGTTTGAAGTTTTCATGCTCGGCGCGTTTGGTGGCGACGTAGCCGGCGATGAATTTCTTGCCCAGGTATGGCTCCAGGGCTTTGCAGTTTTCCATGCGCTCCAGGGCGTCCTCGATGGTCAGCGGCAGGCGCAGGTTGCGGCGCTCGTAACCACGCCCCTGTACCGGCGCACTCGGCTTGATGCCTTCGACCATGCCAATGAAGCCGCACAGCAAGCTGGCGGCGATCGCCAGGTACGGGTTGGCGTCGGCGCCTGGCAGACGGTTCTCGACCCGGCGGTTCTGCGGGCCAGCATCCGGTACGCGCAGGCCAACGGTACGGTTCTCTTCGCCCCACTCGACGTTTACCGGTGCCGAGGTATCCGGCAGGAAGCGGCGGAACGAGTTGACGTTCGGCGCGAACAGCGGCAACACCACCGGGATGAACTTCTGCAGGCCGCCGACGTGGTTGAGGAACAACTCGCTCATGCGCCCGTCTTCGTCCGAGAAGATGTTCTTGCCGGTGTGCACGTCAATGATGCTCTGGTGCAGGTGCATGGCGCTGCCCGGCTCGCCGGTCATTGGCTTGGCCATGAAGGTGGCGGCGACGTTGTGCTTGAGCGCGGCCTCGCGCATGGTGCGCTTGAACACCAGGATCTGGTCGGCCAGCGACAGGGCGTTGCCGTGACGGAAGTTGATCTCCATCTGCGCCGTGCCGTCTTCGTGGATCAGCGTGTCGAGATCCAGGTTCTGCAGCTCGCACCAGTCGTAGACGTCCTCGAACAGCGGGTCGAATTCGTTGGCCGCTTCGATCGAGAACGACTGACGGCCAGTTTCCGGGCGCCCGGAGCGGCCGATCGGTGGCTGCAGGGGGAAGTCCGGGTCTTCGCAGCGCTTGGTCAGGTAGAACTCCATTTCTGGTGCCACGATCGGCTGCCAGCCCTTGTCGGCATAGAGTTTCAAGACCTTCTTGAGCACGTTGCGCGGCGACAGCTCAACCGGGTTGCCTTGCTTGTCGTAGGTGTCGTGGATCACCTGGGCGGTCGGCTCGATGGCCCAAGGCACGAGAAACACCGCGTTCTCGTCGGGGCGGCAGATCATGTCGATGTCGGCCGGGTCGAGCAGCTCGTAATAGATGTCGTCGTCGACATAGTCGCCGGTCACGGTCTGCAGCAGCACGCTCTCGGGCAGGCGCATGCCTTTTTCGGCAATGAACTTGTTGGTCGGCGAGATCTTGCCACGGGTGATACCGGTGAGGTCGCTGATCAGACACTCGACTTCGGTGATCTTGTGTTCTTTCAACCAATCGGTGAGCTGGTCGAGGTTGCTACTCATAAATACCTCAGGAGGTAAATGTCTGGACAGACGTCAGGACGACACCCGGAGTGGGCCGTCCCAGACATTCTGGATGCCCCACGAGGCTAAAGCAAAAGTCAGGCGCAGGGAGGCCGCAACGGGCAGTTCCCGCAAGGCTGACGAGCCCGCTATAGTGATGGCAGAGGTAATTCGAAGCAGCGTCGGCAGCAGGCAGGACACCCGGGCCGTCAATTATTTCAGCCGGGGCGCAACGTGCTGGCGCATGGCGCAAGCCACCCGCGAGGAACGCGTGCAAACCGTTCTGTGAACGGCGGGCGATGATGCCGGTTGTCGGCAGGCGTGACATGTAACCCCCGGTATTATTGGTGTTATGGGTTGCCACCGAGCTTAGCCTTGTTCATTTTTTTACACAACACCCCCGTAAAAAATAGAACACGCCCCGCTCAAGATCGCCGTTACCGTACGAAAGCAGCCCTTGTCGGCGCCCCCAATTGCAGCAAAAATGCCGCTTGAGGGCCATTTTAGGGCATCATGGGGCTGGCTTGACTTCAGCAAGGCTTTCCGATTGACTGAACCTGCAAGCCCCCATTGATTGATATTTTTAACAACAAAGGTGTTGCATCATGTCGGTACCCCCGCGTGCCGTTCAGCTTAACGAAGCGAACGCGTTCCTTAAGGAACATCCTGAGGTTCTCTACGTTGACCTTCTGATTGCAGATATGAATGGTGTGGTGCGCGGCAAGCGCATCGAGCGCACCAGCCTCCACAAGGTTTACGAGAAAGGCATCAACCTGCCGGCCTCCCTCTTCGCCCTGGATATCAACGGTTCGACCGTCGAAAGCACCGGCCTTGGCCTGGACATCGGCGATGCCGACCGCATCTGCTATCCAATCCCTGACACCCTGTCCAACGAGCCTTGGCAGAAGCGTCCCACCGCACAACTGCTGATGACCATGCACGAGCTCGAAGGCGAGCCGTTCTTCGCCGACCCGCGCGAAGTCCTGCGTCAGGTCGTGAGCAAGTTCGACGAGCTCGGCCTGACCATCTGTGCCGCATTCGAGCTGGAGTTCTACCTGATCGACCAGGAGAACGTGAATGGCCGTCCGCAACCGCCGCGTTCGCCTATTTCCGGCAAACGCCCGATCTCGACCCAGGTGTACCTGATCGACGACCTCGACGAGTACGTCGACTGCCTGCAGGACATCCTCGAAGGCGCCAAGGAACAAGGCATTCCTGCCGACGCCATCGTCAAGGAAAGCGCCCCGGCCCAGTTCGAAGTGAACCTGCACCACGTTGCCGACCCGATGAAGGCCTGCGACTACGCGGTCCTGCTCAAGCGCCTGATCAAGAACATCGCCTACGACCATGAGATGGATACCACCTTCATGGCCAAGCCCTATCCGGGCCAGGCGGGTAATGGTCTGCATGTCCATATCTCGGTGCTGGACAAAGATGGCAAGAACATCTTCACCAGCGAGGATCCCGAGCAGAACGCCGCACTGCGTCACGCGATCGGCGGTGTGCTCGAGACCCTACCGGCGTCGATGGCGTTCCTCTGCCCGAACGTCAACTCGTACCGCCGTTTTGGTGCCCAGTTCTACGTGCCGAATTCGCCGAGCTGGGGCCTGGACAACCGTACCGTGGCCCTGCGCGTGCCCACCGGCACGCCGGATGCCGTGCGCATCGAACACCGCGTAGCCGGTGCCGACGCCAACCCGTACCTGCTGATGGCCGCCGTACTGGCCGGTGTTCACCATGGCCTGACCAACAAGGTCGACCCGGGCGAGCCGGTTGAAGGCAACTCCTACGAGCAGAACGAGCAGAGCCTGCCGAACAACCTGCGTGATGCCCTGCGCGAGCTGGACGACAGCGAGATCCTGGCCAAGTACATCGATCCGAAATACATCGATATCTTCGTGGCCTGTAAAGAGAGCGAGCTGGAGGAGTTCGAACACTCCATCTCCGACCTTGAGTACAACTGGTATCTGCATACCGTGTAACAGCGGTTGGATGCTGGAATGAAAAACGCCGTCGGCCCCTGAGTCGACGGCGTTTTTTATGGCCTCATCGCTGGCAAGCCAGCTCCCACAAGTGCTGTGTACACCGGACCTGTGGGAGCTGGCTTGCCAGCGATGGGCTGCAAGGCAGCCCCAAAGGCTACAGCGCTTTTTCGAAGATCTTCGAATTACGCTGATAGTTGTACAGCGATGCCCGCGCCGCCGGCAGCCGCTCGACGCCGCTCGGCACGAAGCCGCGTTCGCGGAACCAGTGCGCTGTCCGCGTCGTTAGCACAAACAGCGTGTTGAGCCCCATCTCCCGCGCCCGCGTCTCGATACGCTCCAGCAGCTCGTCACCACGGCCACCATGGCGATACTCCGGGTTCACCGCCAGGCACGCCAGCTCACCCGCTTCAGAATCGGCAATCGGGTACAACGCCGCACAGGCGATGATCATGCCTTCGCGCTCGACCACGCTGAACTGCTCGATCTCGCGCTCCAGCACCTCGCGCGAACGACGCACGAGGATGCCCTGCTCCTCCAGCGGGCTGATCAGGTCGAGCAAGCCACCGACATCCTCGATCGCCGCCTCACGGACCTTCTCGAACTGCTCCTGGGCCACCAGGGTGCCGCCACCGTCGCGGGTGAACAGCTCGGTGAGCAAGGCGCCGTCTTCGGCATAGCTGACGATATGGCTGCGCGCCACGCCGCCACGGCAGGCTTCGGCGGCAGCATCGAGCAGCTCGCCCTGGTAATCGCTGCCCAGGCGCTGCAGGTGCGCGGGCACCTGCTGTGGGCGCAACTCGCGTACCAGCCGGCCCTGCTCGTCGAGCAGGCCACGCTCGGCACCGAACAGCAACAGCTTGTCGGCGCCCAGCTCGATAGCGGCGCGGGTGGCGACGTCTTCACAGGCCAGGTTGAAGATCTCGCCGGTGGGCGAGTAGCCCAAAGGCGAAAGCAGGACGATAGAGCGCTCGTCGAGCAGGCGGTTGATGCCCTTGCGGTCGACCCGGCGCACTTCGCCGGTGTGGTGGTAATCAACGCCTTCGACCACGCCGATCGGCCGTGCGGTAACCAGGTTGCCAGCGGCCACGCGCAGGCGCGAGCCCTGCATCGGCGAGGCGGCCATGTCCATCGACAGGCGCGCTTCGATGGCGATGCGCAGGTGGCCGACGGCGTCGATCACGCATTCCAGGGTGGCAGCATCGGTGATCCGCATGCCGCGGTGGTAGTGCGGGGCCAGGCCGCGGGCAGCCAGGCGGCTTTCAATCTGCGGGCGCGAACCGTGGACCAGCACCAGGCGCACGCCAAGGCTGTGCAGCAACACCAGGTCGTGGACGATATTGCCGAAGTTGGGGTGCTCGACCCCATCACCGGGGAGCATGACCACGAAGGTGCAGTCGCGGTGGGCGTTGATGTAAGGCGAAGCGTGACGCAGCCAATTGACGTATTCGGGCATAACCGGAGAGCCTGTAGAAAATAGGGACAAGAACGGGAAAGCACACAGCGCTCGAAGGGTTATCGTCGGAACAGGCTTGGCGTCACGCGCAATCTCCTCTGCAAAACGGTTCAGCTCAGCGGGCAATTACCGGGCTGAGGCAATAATGTTCGATCAACTCACGCAATAGACGCACAGTAGGCTGCAAGCGTGACATTTCCAGGTATTCACCCGGCTGGTGGGCGCAGGCGATGTCGCCAGGGCCGAGCACCAGGGTCTCGCAGCCCAGGCGCTGAAGATAAGGCGCTTCGGTGCCAAAGGCTACCGCTTCGGCGCGATGACCGGTAAGACGTTCGGCTACCCGCACCAGTTCCGCATCGGCGGCCTGCTCGAACGGCGGCACCTCGGGGAACAGCGGTGCATAGTCGATGCGCACCTGATGCTGTTCGGCCAGCGGCGCCAGTTTGTGGCGAATGGCGGCACGCAGCACTTCAGGGTCCATGCCCGGCAGCGGGCGCAGGTCGAATTCCAGGGCACACTGGCCGCAGATGCGGTTGGGGTTGTCGCCACCATGGATACAGCCGAAGTTCATTGTCGGCTGCGGCACGCTGAACTGCGCGTTGCTGAATTCCTTCTGCCATTGCCGGCGCAGGTTCATCAGTTCGCCCATCACCTGGTGCATGGCCTCCAGGGCGCTATGGCCCAGGCTCGGATCGGACGAGTGGCCGCTGCGCCCAAGGATGTCGATGCGCTCCATCATCACCCCCTTGTGCAGGCGGACCGGCTTGAGCCCGGTCGGCTCGCCGATCACCGCCGCACGGCCCAAGGGCCGCCCGGCCTCGGCCAAGGCGCGGGCGCCGGCCATCGAGCTTTCTTCATCACAAGTGGCGAGAATCAGCAGCGGTTGCTTGAAGTCATGAGCCAGCAAGGGCTGCACGGCTTCGATGATCAGGGCGAAAAAGCCCTTCATGTCGCAACTGCCCAGGCCCACCCAGCGCCCGTCGACCTCGGTCAGCTTGAGCGGATCGGTCTGCCAAAGCTCGGGGTCGTAGGGCACGGTGTCGCTGTGCCCGGCCAGCACCAGCCCGCCCGGGCCGCTGCCGTAGCTTGCCAGCAGGTTGAACTTGCCCGGGCTGACCTGCTGGATATCGCAGGCAAAACCCAGGTCCCCCAGCCAGCCGGCCAGCAGGTCGATCACCGCACGGTTGGACTGATCCAGTGACGGCTGGGTGCAACTGACCGATGGCGCGGCGATCAGGGCGGCGAACTGCTCTTTGAGCGATGGCAACGGCATGCGCTTTCTCCTTGGGCGAAGCCCATCATAGGGCCATCCGGCACCGGGAATAAACCGCCGCTAGCCGACTCCTGTACACTGCACCCCCAAGACGCTCCCTGTCATTCGAGCCTGGATTACCCAGCAATGCATAAAGAAACCGAAATCAAACTGCGGGTCAGCCGCGAGACCCTCGCCGCCCTGCGTGAACACCCATTGCTGAACAAGCGCAACAAGTCCGGGTGGCAAAGCCGCGAACTGCTCAACCAGTACTTCGACACCCCGGAGCGCGACCTGGCCGCCGCCAAGGTCGCCCTGCGCCTGCGCCGCGACGGCGATGTGGTGATCCAGACCCTCAAGACCCGCGGCCAGAGCGTCGCCGGCCTGTCCCAGCGCAACGAGTTCGAGTGGGAGTTGCCCAAGGCCAAGCTCGACCTGAAAAAACTCGACGCCGAGTGCTGGCCAGAGCAACTGGCTGATGTCGACAAAAAGACCATCAAGCCGCTGTTCACCACCGATTTCACTCGTGAATACGCCGAAATCGCCTGGGGCCGCGGCAAGGCCAAGGTGGTGATCGAAGCCGCACTGGACCTCGGCACCGTGGTCGCCGGCAAGCAGAAGGAAGAAATCTGCGAGCTGGAGCTGGAGCTGCGCGAAGGCGCCCCCGAAGCCCTGCTGGAACTGGCCGCCGAGCTGTCGGCAAAACTGCCGCTGATGCCCTGCGACATCAGCAAGGCCGAGCGCGGCTACCGCCTGCTCGACGCCGGCAGCTACGCCCTGAGCCTGCCTGGCGCCGAACTGAACGCCGAGATGACCCTCGACGACGCCTTCGCTGCGCTGGCCTGGCAGTTGCTCGGCAGCAGCCAGCGCCTGGCCGAACAGTACCGTTTCAATGGCCACTGGCGCCTGCTGCAGGACTGGGTCGAAAGCCTCTGGGAGCTGCGCGCCCTGGCCAGCAGCCTCGGTCAGGCCGGCCCACGCGCCAGCACCCGCGAGCTGCGCAACAGCCTTGACGCCCTGCTCGAAGACTGGCGCCCGCTGGTGCTGGCCGGTGCCGACGATGAAGACGTGCGTCGCGCTGCGCCCGAGCAGTTCGCTGAAGAGCTGCTGGAAACCCGCTGGGGCCAGTTCTCCCTGGAAACCTCGCGCTGGCTGCTGGCCCGTGGCTGGACCGTCGAGCGCAACAAGCGCGGCGACCGCCAGGGCGCCGCACAGTTGGCCAACTGGCTGAACGTGCTGCTGGCCGAAGAAGCCAGGGCCCTCAACCTGCCGCTATACCATCGCCAGCCGGAAGACCTGGCCGAGCAGTTGCCGCGGATCGAACGCCTGCTAGCCTGGCTGCACCACGCCCGTCAGGTGCTGGAGAGCCCGGACCTGGACCGCCTGTTCGGTGAACTGAACAAGCTGCACGAGCTGGCCAACCTGCCGATCAGCGACGAAGTGCTCGAAGCCCGCGTCCACCAGGCCATGGCGGTGTTCCAGAGTCGCGGCTGGAAGCATCTGCTGCGCAAGTAAGGCTCAAGGCAATACCGGCAGACTCGTCGTGGACTTGATTTCGGACAAGGCCACGGTCGAGTTGACCTCCTGGATCCCCGGCACCATCGACAGCTTTTCGAAGAAGAACCGTTCGTAGGCTTCGATGTCCGGGGTGACAATGCGCAGCAGAAAATCCACTGCGCCCATCAAGACATAACACTCCAGCACTTCCGGAAAGCCGCGGATCGCCTCGGTGAACTCGGTGAAGTTGGAGCGCCCGTGGGCGTTGAGTTTGACCTCGGCGAAAATCTGCGTGTTCAGGCCGATCTTCTTGCGGTCGAGCAGGGTTACCTGGGCGCGAATCACCCCCTCCTCTTTCAGGCGTTGTATGCGCCGCCAGCATGGCGATTGCGACAAGCCCACGCGCTCGGCGATCTGCGCGCTGGAGAGCGAGGCATCTTCCTGCAGCAAGGCCAGGATGCGCCGGTCATAGGCGTCTAACTCGCTGTGCATGATTATTCCTCCAAAACGGATAGTAACGAATTGAGCTATTCAATAGCTGGCGATATCGCACGATCATAGAGAAGAAATACCCCGACCTGCATGTAAAAATTTCTCCACTTTCTGCGGAGAATCCCATGAGCGCTCTCGAACGGCTGGACAGCCCCCTTACGCCCTTGCGCAACGATGTCTGGGCCGCCAGCAACGTGCACAGCGATGTCTGCTACCAACTGCAGGTAGAAGCCGAGCCCGACAGCCTGTGCCGGCTGCTCAACCTGTTTGCCCTGCAATTTCTGGTGCCGCATCGGCTGAAGGTTGAGCAAGAGGATGATCTGCTCAACGTCGAGATCGGCATCAGCGGCCTGAGCTGGCACCGCGCCGAACTGATTGCACAAAAAATGCGCAACCTGATCTGCGTGACCGAGGTGCAATTGAGCGAGACCCGAAAAGCCTGGTAACCCTTGTACCCGTGGAAAGCCCGCCTCAGCGGCTAACCTTGCTCAGGCCACCACTGTCGGTGGCGCGGCAAGGAAGCCCGCACGCATGCACAACCTCAGCGAAGATCGCTGGCTTGACCTCGGCACCTTGCTTGACGAGCTGGTGGCCGATCAACGCATCAGCCCGGATGATCGCAACATCTGCCCTCCCGTGCAGCACGAGCAGCACCCACTCGAATGGATCGCCAGCCAACAGCTTGCCGACCTGGGCAATCCCGGCCAACGCCTGGACCTGGGTACCCTGTGCCAATGGCTGGCCAGGCAGGCTGGCCAGCCTTACCTGCATATCGATCCCCTGAAGATCGACCTTGCCCGGCTCACCGGCCTGATGTCCGCAGGGTTCGCCCGGCGCCACGGCATCCTCGCGCTGGCCGCCGATGCCAGCGGCGTCACCGTGGCCAGCGCACAACCTTATGTACGCGCCTGGGAAGCGGACCTGGCCCAGGTGCTGCAACGGCCGATCAAGCGCGTGCTGGCAAGCCCGGTGCAGATCCGCCAGCTCAGCCAGACGTTTTTCCAGGTCGCACAATCGGTCAGTGGCGCCAGCCAGCAACAGTCAATGCCGACGGCCGCGGGCAATCTTGAGCAGTTGCTCGAACTGGGCAACCGGGGCCGCGAGGCGCAAGCCAACGATGCGCATATCGTCAGCATCGTCGACTGGCTATTGCAGTACGCCTTCGAACAGCGCGCCAGCGATATTCACCTCGAACCCCGGCGCGACCAGGGTCAGCTGCGCTTTCGTATCGACGGCGTGCTGCATCCGGTCTACCAGTTCCCGGGGCCGGTCACCCTGGCTGTGGTCAGCCGCCTGAAAAACCTGGGGCGCATGAATGTCGCAGAAAAGCGCCGCCCCCAGGATGGCCGGATCAAGACCCGCCTGCCTGGCGGCGAAGAGGTCGAGCTGCGGTTGTCGACCCTGCCCACTACCTTCGGCGAAAAGTTGGTGCTCAGAGTCTTCGACCCGCAACTGCTGCAACAGGACTTTGCGCAACTGGGCCTCGGCGGAGCCGACCTCAGGCGCTGGCTGTCGATGCTTGACCATCGCCATGGCATCATCCTGGTCACCGGGCCCACCGGCTCGGGCAAGACCAGCACCCTTTACGCCAGCCTCAAGCACCTGGCCACCCCGCAGATCAACCTGTGCACCGTCGAAGACCCGATCGAGATGGTCGAGCCGGCCTTCAACCAGTTGCAGGTGCAACCAAGCATCGACCTGGATTTTGCCACCGGGACCCGCGCCCTGCTGCGCCAGGACCCGGATGTCATCATGATCGGCGAGATACGAGACCTGGAAACTGCCCAGGTGGCGATCCAGGCCGCCCTCACCGGGCACCTGGTGCTCTCGACCCTGCACACCAACGACGCCTGCAGCGCCATCACCCGCTTGCTGGAGCTGGGTATCGCGCCTTACCTGCTCAAGGCCAGCCTGATCGGGGTCATGGCCCAGCGCCTGGTGCGCACCCTGTGCAAGCACTGCAAGGCCGCGCCAGCGTCGCCGGGGCAGAGCCATCAAGCGGTGGGCTGTAGTGAATGCCGGCAGACCGGCTATCACGGACGTAGCGCGATCTACGAACTGCTGGGCATCAGTGATGCACTCAAAGCCCGAATCGAGCCCGACCTCGATCTGCTCGCCTTGCGCCGACTGGCGCTTGATGACGGCATGCTCAGCCTCAAGCACAGTGGCGCCGAGAAGGTTGCCACAGGGCAGACAACCGAGGCCGAAGTGCTTCGCGTCATCGCCTGAAGCAGGCGCCAAACCTTTTATCTGGCCAGGGAACTAGATCCACATAAACCCAATCAAAGGCCCCAGTTCACCTCAGTTGGAGTCACCTTAATGCGTTTCAAGTTTGCAGTCGCAACCCTTGCCCTGCTCTCCCTGCCGGTTGGATCTGCCATGGCTGATACCTTCTGGCGCAACGTCATCTCTTCTGGCGCCACCACCGCGTCCTCTTACCTGACCTCCAAAGACCACAAGCTGGTCGTGGCTGCCCAGGATGATGCCGGCAGCTTTGTCGCCAGCGAAGGTGCGATTCGCGGCCCATACCTGGAAGCGGCGATGCAGAAAGTCCGCGCCGACAACCCGGGCCTGAAAGTCAGTGACATGGAACTGGCCAATGCGATCCTGGCCAAGAACGCGGTAGCCAGCGAGTAAACGACAACCCTTGTGGGAGCGGCGGTGCGACGCCTCGACTTGCCCCGCGAATGCGAAAAAGCCAGTCTGCACCGGCCTCATCGCGGGGCAAGCCCGCTCCTACCCGAAACAATTGCCTCAGCGGTAATCTTCCACCGGCACACAGGCACAGAACAGATTCCGGTCGCCATACACGTTGTCGACCCGGTTCACCGCCGGCCAGTACTTGTGCATCCGCGCATGGGCACTGGGCGCCACGCCCTGGGCAATGCTGTAGGGCCGCTCCCATACGCCCAGCACATCCTCAAGCGTATGCGGCGCATGCTTGAGCGGATTATCTTCTGCCGGCCAGTTACCCTCCTGCACTTCGCGGATCTCGGCACGAATGCTCAACATCGCCTCGACAAAGCGGTCCAGCTCGGCCTTGGACTCGCTCTCGGTCGGCTCGACCATCAAGGTCCCCGGCACCGGGAATGACATGGTCGGTGCGTGGAAGCCGTAATCCATCAGACGCTTGGCCACATCCTCCTCGGTGATCCCGGTCAGGGCTTTCAGCGGCCGCAGGTCGAGAATGCACTCATGCGCCACCCGTTCGTTGCGTCCGCGATAAAGCACCGGGAAGGCGCCGCCCAACTGCTCGGCCAGGTAGTTGGCCGAGAGGATCGCCACCTCGCTGGCATCGGCCAGCTGCGGGCCCATCATGGCAATGTACATCCAGCTGATCGGCAAGATGCTGGCGCTGCCCCAGGGCGCGGCGCTGACCGCTGTGTTCTGCGGGTCGGGGCCGGGTAGCGGGATTACCGGGTGGCTGGCGACAAAGGGCGCCAGATGCGCCCGCACGCCGATCGGGCCCATGCCCGGGCCGCCACCGCCGTGGGGGATGCAAAAGGTCTTGTGCAGGTTCATGTGCGAGACATCGGCACCGATATCCGCCGGTCGCGCCAGGCCGACCTGGGCATTGAGGTTGGCGCCGTCCATGTACACCTGGCCGCCGTGCTTGTGGATAACCTCGCAGATCTCGCTGATGCCCTCCTCGTAGACGCCGTGGGTCGATGGATAGGTGGCCATCAGGCATGACAGCTTCTCGCCGGCCGCCTGCGCCTTGGCCTTGAGGTCGGCCAGGTCGACGTTGCCGGCCTGGTCGCACTCGACGATCACCACCTGCATCCCGGCCATCTGCGCCGAGGCCGGGTTGGTGCCGTGGGCCGAAGCCGGGATCAGGCAGATATCGCGCTGCGGTTGATGGCGGCTGCGGTGATACTTGGCAATCGCCATCAACCCGGCGTACTCGCCCTGGGCGCCAGAGTTGGGCTGCATGCAGATGGCATCGAAGCCGGTGATCGCACACAACCAGCTTTCCAGCTCGTCGATCATCGCCTTGTAACCCTGCACCTGTGCCGCCGGCGCAAAGGGGTGCAGCAGGGCAAAGCCGGGCCAGGTGATCGGGATCATCTCGCTGCTGGCGTTGAGTTTCATGGTGCACGAGCCCAGCGGGATCATCGACTGGTTCAGTGCCAGGTCCTTGTTCTCCAGCTGCTTGAGGTAGCGCAGCATTTCGGTTTCGCTGTGGTGCAGGTTGAACACCGGGTGACGGAGAAAGTCCGAGCGCCGCACCAGTGCTGGCGGAATGCCTTCGGGCTGCGCCAGGGCATCCAGCGCGGCGATATCCAGCCCGTGGTCGGCGCCGAGGAAGATATCGAACAGGCGCATGACCGTGCTTTCGTCACAGGTCTCGTCGAGGCTCACGCCCAGTTGCCCGCGGCCAAGAATCCGCAAGTTGACCTGCACCGCCTCGGCGCTTTCGATGATTGCCGTCTGGCTGCCACCGACCTCCAGGGTCAGGGTGTCGAAGAAGTGTTCATTGAGGCGCTTGATGCCCTTGCTCTCCAGGCCCGCAGCAAGCACGAAGGTCAGCGCATGCACGCGCTGGGCGATGCGCTGCAAGCCTTCCGGGCCGTGGTACACCGCATAGAACGCGGCGATGTTGGCCAGCAGTACCTGGGCAGTGCAGATGTTGGAGTTGGCCTTCTCGCGGCGGATATGCTGCTCGCGGGTCTGCAGGGCCATGCGCAACGCAGTGTTGCCCCGGGCATCCTTGGACACGCCAATGATGCGCCCGGGCATGGCCCGTTTGAACTCGTCACGACAGGCAAAATACGCCGCATGCGGGCCACCAAAGCCCATGGGCACGCCAAAGCGCTGGGACGAGCCCAGCACCACATCGGCGCCCTGCTCGCCCGGCGGCATCAGCATTACCAGGCTGAGCAGGTCGGCAGCTACACAGGCCAATGCCTGCTGGGCATGCAACTGGGTAACCAGCGGGCGCAGGTCGCGCACTTCGCCATGGGTATCGGGGTATTGCAGCAAAGCCCCGAATACCTGGTACTTGGCGAGGTTATCCACAGCGTCGACGATCAGTTCGAAGCCGAAGCCTTCGGCACGGGTCTGCAGCACCGAGAGGGTTTGCGGATGGCAGTGTTCATCGGCGAAGAAGGCATTGCTTTTCGACTTGGCCACGCGCTTGGCCAGGGCCATGGCTTCCGCCGCGGCGGTGGCTTCGTCGAGTAACGAGGCGTTGGCCAGGTCCAGGCCGGTGAGGTCGATGATCATCTGCTGGAAATTGAGCAAAGCTTCCAGGCGGCCCTGGGCGATTTCCGGTTGATACGGGGTATAGGCGGTGTACCAGCCCGGGTTTTCCAGGACGTTACGCAAAATGACGGTGGGGGTGACGGTGCCGTGATAACCCATGCCGATCAGGCTGGTCCACACCTGGTTCTGCTCGGCGTAGCCCTTGAGCTTGGCCAGGGCGGCCTGTTCATCGAGGGCGTCAGGCAGGTCCAGCGGCCGGATCAGGCGAATGCCCGGCGGCACGGTCTGCTCGATCAGCTCGCGCCGGCTGCCAACGCCGAGGGTGGCGAGCATGGCCTGCTGCTCCGAGGCATCGGGCCCCAGGTGGCGACGCAGGAAAGAATTGCGGTCTTGCAGTTGGCTCAGGGACGGCGACTGGGACATAGCGGCTCTCTCTTCCTCGACCAAGCCTCGAGCGCTCGAGGCATATTGAGTCTAGGAAGAGATTGCCGCCTGCGTGAAACTATTCGCCGATGGCGGCTTTGTAACCGGCGGCGTCGAGCAGCTTGTCCAGCTCGGCCTTGTCGCTTGGCTTGAGCTTGAAGATCCAGCTGGCGTACGGATCGCTGTTCAGCGACTCAGGGCTGTCGGCCAGCTCCTCGTTGACCGCAATCACTTCACCGCTGACCGGTGCGTAGATGTCGGAAGCTGCCTTGACCGACTCGACCACACCCGCCGCATCGCCGGCGGCAAAGACCTTGCCCACTTCCGCCAGCTCGACGAACACCACGTCACCCAGGGCTTCCTGGGCGTGGTCGCTGATCCCGACAGTCACAGTGCCATCAGCTTCCAGCCGGGCCCATTCGTGGCTTTCGGCAAAACGCAGGTCGGCGGGGATATTGCTCATAATTGTTGTCCTCGATTGGGTCAGCGGTTGGCCCGCCAGAAAGGTTCAGATCAGGATCTTGCCATGGCGCACGAAGGTCGGCTTGACCACTCGCACCGGGTACCACTTGCCGCGGATCTCCACCTCGGCACGATCGGCGGTGGCCATCGGCACCCGCGCCAGGGCAATGGATTTGCTCAGCGTAGGAGAGAAACTACCACTGGTGATCTCCCCTTCGCCAATCCCGGCGACACGGACCACCTGGTGGGCGCGTAAAACCCCGCGTTCTTCGAGCACCAGGCCGACCAGTTTCTGCTCGACGCCATGCTCGATTTCTTCCAACAAGCCTTTACGGCCGATGAAATCGCGCGCTGCCGGCTCCCAGGCGACGCTCCAGCCCAGGTTCGAAGTCAGCGGCGTATGGGCTTCGTCGATGTCCTGGCCATAAAGGTTCATGCCGGCTTCCAGGCGCAGGGTGTCGCGCGCACCAAGGCCGCTCGGGGCAATGCCGGCGCCGACCAGGTCGTTGAAAAATGCCGGGGCCTGGACAGCGGGGAAGATGATTTCCAGGCCATCCTCACCGGTGTAACCGGTGCGGGCGATAAACCAGTCGCCGTCGGCCAGGCCTTCGAAGGGTTTCAGTTCACGGATCAACGCGGCGCGTGCGGCAGTCACCAGTTCAGCGACCTTTTCCCGTGCGTCCGGGCCCTGGATGGCCAGGATGGCCAGTTCCGGGCGTTCGCTGAGTTCGACTTCGAAACCGATCTTGCGCGCCTGCAGCCAGGCCATGTCCTTGTCGCGGGTCGAAGCGTTGACCACCAGGCGGTAACCGTCTTCACAACGGTAGACGATCATATCGTCGATGACTCCGCCCTGCTCGTTGAGCATGGTGCTGTACAGGGCCTTGCCGGGAGCGCCAAGGCGGTCGACATCGTTGGCCAGCACATGCTGCAGCCAAGAGCGGGCCTGGACGCCACGGATATCGATCACGGTCATGTGGGATACATCGAATACGCCGCAGGCCTGGCGCACCTGATGGTGCTCCTCGACCTGCGAACCATAATGCAGAGGCATATCCCAACCGCCAAAATCGACCATCTTGGCGCCAAGGGCCAAGTGCAGGTCATAAAGAGGCGTACGCTGTCCCATGGGTTTCTCCTTCCGGGCGTGGCGAGGCTACGGCTGGCAGCGTTGCAGCTACCCGGCCTGTAGGACCGGCCGCAGCGAATGCCGCGCATTGTAGCTGCAAGGAGGCAGGCTTACACCCTCAGCGCGTTTGACCCGGGTGCTGGGCCGAACGTCGAATCAGCCCGATGACCGGCAACAGGCCGACTAACACGAGGGTCAAGGCCGGCAGCGACGCTCGCGACCATTCGCCTTCGCTGGTCATTTCGAACACCCGTACTGCCAGAGTGTCCCAGCCAAACGGGCGCATCAGCAGGGTCGCCGGCATCTCCTTGAGCACGTCGACGAACACCAGCAGCGCTGCACTCATTGCACCGGGCACCAGCAAGGGTAGATACACCTTGAAAAACAATCTCGGACCGCTGACGCCCAGGCTGCGGGACGCTTCCGGCAAAGAAGGACGAATCCGCCCCAGGCTGTTTTCCAATGGCCCGTAGGCCACTGCAATAAAACGCACCAGGTAAGCCAGTAACAAAGCCGACAGGCTACCGAGCAGCAACGGCTTGCCGGCGCCACCCAGCCAGTTGGAGAGCGGCACCACCAACTGATTATCGAGGTAACTGAAGGCCAGCATGATCGACACCGCCAGCACCGAACCGGGCAAGGCATAGCCCAGGTTGGCAAGACCGACACCCGCGCGGATGCCCGGCGTCGGTGCCTGGCGCCGGGCAAACGCCAGCACCAGGGCGACACACACGGTAATCAGCGCCGCCATGGCGCCCAGGTAGAGGGTATGCAGGATCAGGCCAGCATAGCGCTCGTCGAGGTCAAAGCGGCCGCGCTGCCAGAACCACACCATCAGTTGCAGCATCGGCACCACGAAGGCACAGGCAAACACCAGCAGGCACCAGCTGCTGGCAGCCAGCGCCTTGAATCCACGCAAGTGATACAACGCCTTGCCCCGCGGCCGTTCGTTGCTGCTGCGCACCGCGCCACGGGCACGCCGCTCGCCGTACAACACCAGCATCACCGCCAGCAACAGCAGGCTGGCCAGCTGGGCGGCGCTGGAGAGGCTGAAGAAGCCGTACCAGGTCTTGTAGATGGCGGTGGTGAAGGTGTCGAAATTGAACACTGACACTGCGCCGAAATCCGCCAGGGTCTCCATCAACGCCAGCGCCACCCCGGCACCGATCGCCGGCCGCGCCATGGGCATGGCGACCCGCCAGAATGCCTGCAGCGGCGAAAGTCCCAGTACCCGTGCCGCTTCCATCAGGCCTTTGCCCTGGGCCAGGAAGGCGTTACGGGCCAGCAAGTAAACGTACGGGTAGAACACCAGCACCAGCACGGTGATCACCCCGCCGGTGGAGCGCACCCGCGGCAGGTGCATGGGCCCGAACCACTCGCGCAACAGGGTTTGCACCGGCCCGGCGAAATCCAGCAGGCCGACGAACACGAACGCCAGCACATAGGCCGGAATTGCGAAGGGCAGCATCAGGGCCCAGTCGAGCCAGCGCCGCCCGGGAAACTCGCACAGACTGGTCAGCCAGGCCAGGCTCACTCCCAGCACCGTCACGCCGACGCCGACACCGAGGATCAGCGTCAGGGTGTTGCCCAGCAGGCGGCTCATCTGGGTATCGAGCAGGTGCGACCAGATCTGCATGTCGACCGACTGCCAGGACAACAACAGCACGCTCAGCGGCAGCAGCACCAGGGCGGCGATGGTGAAGACCAGGGGGTACCAGCGGCGTTGGGCGGGGTGGGCCAAAAGTGAAATCTCTATGGGAATGATTGCGACCGCGTTGCGGTCGATCGCTGGCAAGCCAGCTCCCACAGTGAAAAGAGAGCACCGCTATCCCTGTGGGAGCTGGCTTGCCAGCGATTGGGGCCCGATAGGGCCCCGGAAGGATAAAGCCTGGCGCTTAGTTCCAGCCAGCCCGATCCATCAGGCGAATGGCTTCGGCCTGGCGTTTGCCGGCTACTTCCACTGGAATGCTGTCGGCCTTGAACTTGCCCCAGGCGGCCACTTCTTCCGAAGGCGCCACAGCCGGGTTGGCCGGGAACTCCTGGTTCACGCCCGCAAAGATCTTCTGCGCCTCTTCACCGGTCATCCATTCGACCAGCTTCTTCGCCGCTTCAGGATGCGGCGCATATTTGGTCAGGCCAATGCCCGAGAGGTTGACGTGCACGCCACGGTCAGCCTGGTTAGGCCAGAACAGCTTGACTGCCAGCTTGGGGTTTTCCTTGTGCAGGCGGCCGTAGTAGTAGGTGTTGACGATACCGACGTCGCACTGGCCGGCGTTGATCGCCTGGAGCAGCGCGGTGTCGTCGGAGAACACGTCGGTGGACAGGTTGTTGACCCAGCCCTTGATGATTTCTTCGGTTTTCTGCTCGCCGTGGGTTTCGATCAGGGTGGCGGTCAGCGACTGGTTGTAGACCTTCTTCGCCGTACGCAGGCACAGACGTCCTTCCCAGTTCTTGTCGGCCAGGGCCTCGTAGGTGCTCAACTCTTCGGGTTTGACCCGGTCGGTGGAGTAGGCAATGGTCCGCGCGCGCAGGCTCAGGCCGGTCCAGTCGTGGGACGAGGCACGGTATTGGGCGGGGATGTTCTTGTCGATGATGTCCGACTTGATCGGCTGCAGGATGCCCATCTGCTCCGCCTGCCAGAGATTGCCGGCGTCGACGGTGAGCAGCAGGTCGGCAGTGGCGTTCTCGCCCTCGGCCTTGATCCGCTGCATCAGCGGTGCTTCCTTGTCGGTGATGAACTTGATCTTCACCCCGGTCTCTTTGGTGTAGGCGTCGAATACCGGTTTGATCAACTCGTCGATGCGCGAGGAATACACCACCACCTCGTCCGCCGCCTGGGCGGCAGTGCCGAACAGGGTCAGAGCCAGGGCGGCCAGTACGTGCTTGCGTGGCAACATGGTGCGGTCCTCGGAGTTCAAGAGAGGCGCAAATGGTAGTTAATCCCATTTGGCTTCTCAACCGAACTCACAAGTGAGGAGTTACCAGATGTTGCGGGGCCCTCAGGCCCGCGCCAGTTCCGGCAGGTCACCGCTCAAGCCCAGGGCCTGGCGCACGAACAAAGCCTTGGCTTCCGGCAGTTGCTCGACCCATTTCAGGCCGCTATTGCGCAACCAGCGCAAGGGCAATGGATCAGCCTGGAACAGGCGCTCGAAACCTTCCATCGCCGCCATCAAGGCCAGGTTGTGCGGCATGCGCCGGCGCTCGAAACGGCTCAGCACGCGAATATCGGCCAGGCGCTCGCCACGCTCGTAGGCATGTTGCAGCTCTTCGGCCAGCACCGCGGCATCGAGAAAACCGAGGTTGACACCCTGCCCGGCCAACGGGTGAATGGTGTGCGCGGCATCGCCAATCAGCGCCAGGCCTTCGGCCACGTAACGTTTGGCGTGACGTTGACGCAGTGGCACGCAGACCCGCGGATCGGCCTGCAGCACGCTGCCCAGGCGCCCTTCGAAGGCACGCTCGAGCTCGGCGCAGAACCCTTCGTCGCTCAACGCCATCAGGTGTTCGGCCTGCTCCGGCGTGGTCGACCAGACGATCGAGCACCAATCCTGCTGGCCATCGCGCAGCAGGGGCAGGAACGCCAGCGGCCCCTCATCGGTAAAGCGCTGCCAGGCGGTCGCCTGATGCGGCTGGGCGCAACGCACACTGGTGACGATGGCGTGATGCAGGTAATCCCACTCGCGCGTCTCACAACCGGTCAGGCGGCGCACCGCCGAGTTGGCACCGTCAGCGGCAATCACCAGCGGCGCACGCAGGGTACGACCGTCGGCCAGGGTCAGCAGCCAGTCGTCGCCGGAGCGGCGCATCTGCTCCAGGCGGGCATTGGCCAGCAGGCCGATCTCGCTGTCGTGCAGGCGCTCCAGCAGGCCATCCTGCACCACCCGGTTCTCGACGATATGGCCGAGCACCTCGGCATGCACGCTGGCGGCCGAGAAGTGGATCTGGCCAGTGCCACTGCCGTCCCACACACGCATGTCCGAGTAGGGGCTCAAGCGCCGTTCGCTGATCCCCTGCCAGGCGCCCAGGCGCTCGAGGATGCGCTGGCTGGCCGCCGACAAGGCGCTGACCCGCGGCTCGAATGCCGACTGCTGGTCAAAGGGCTTGATCGACAACGGGCTGCCATCGAGCAAGAGAATTTCCAGGCCGCTGTGCTGCAACGCCAGGGCCAGAGCGCTGCCGACCATACCAGCACCGACAATCAACAGATCTGCGCGCATTTCCATGCCTTAAGCCTGTCTCGCTTGCGGCTTGAGCCGCACGTAAAGGGTTTTGTCGACCCGCGCCACCAGCTCACCGGCGGCGTCGCGGATATCGACCTGAAGTCGTGGCAGATACTTTTTGCCGCCGGCGGTGTGCTGGCGGATGTCGTCGAGCAGCGCATCGTCGATGCGCAGGTCGGCGAACACCGGGCCTTTGCCCGGGGACACGAAGTCGATGCTGGCGGCCTTGTCCCAGACGATGTACTCACGCCCGAGCAGCTCCATCAGCATCAACATGTAGAACGGGTCGACCATCGCATACAGGCTGCCGCCGAACTGGGTGCCGACATAATTGCGGTTGAACCAGCGCAGGCCCATGCGCACACGGATATGGCGCAGGTCGGGGCTGACGCTGAGCACACGGATGCCCGCGCCCAGGTACGGCGGATAGATGTTCAGCAGCCAGCGCAGCCTGCGCGCGCGCCGGGCCAGTTTGCGCGGGTCGCTCATGTTCAGTTCCGTGGGTCCGGGCGAGTGCCCAGGCCCATGGCCTGGCGGGCGAACCAGCGCTTGGCCGGGGGCAGCAGGTCAAGGCCGAGCAGGCCCAGGTTACGGCCGGTGGCCACCAACGGTTGGGCGCTGCCGAACAAACGAGTCACACGGTCGGAGAAGCCCACGGTCAGGTCCTGATCCAGGCGCTGACGCTCGCGATAAGCTTGCAGTGTGGCGAAATCTCCCGGCAAACCTGGGCTGGCCAGCAGGCCTTCGGCCAGCGACTGCACATCGCGCAGCGACAGGTTGAAACCCTGCCCGGCAATCGGGTGCAGGCTGTGCGCGGCATTACCGAGCACCACCAGGTGCGGGCGCACCTGCTCCTGGGCCTCGACCAGCGACAATGGATACAAATGCCGGGCGCCAACCTGGCGCAGCGAGCCCAGGCGGTAGCCAAACACGTCCTGCAGCTCGCTGAGGAAGCTGCGCTCGTCCAGTTCGGCCAAACGCTTGGCGTCCATCCCGGCGCGGGTCCAGACCAGCGCGCAGCGGTTTTCCGGCAATGGCAGCAAGGCCATCGGCCCGTCATCGGTGAAGCGCTCGAAGGCCTGGCCGCAATGGGCTTCGCTCGGGGTGATGTTGGCGATCAGGGCGCTCTGGTTGTACGGCCGCTGGCTGACATGAATGCCCAGTTGCTCGCGCAGGCCGGAGCGGCCGCCATCGGCCAGTACCGCGAGGTCGCATTCAAGCGTGGTGTCGTCGTTGAGCGACAGCCGATAGCCGTCTTCCAACGCCTGCATGGCGGTGACTTCCGCCGGGCAGCGCCAGCTCACCACCTCGGCGTCCAGGCCCTTCCACAGGCACTGGCCGAGCCAGGCGTTCTCGACCACATAGCCAAGCGCCGGCACGCCTTCTTCCAGGGCATCCAGGCGGGTGGCGCCAAAGCGCCCGCGGTCGGAGACCTGGATCTGGCGGATCGGCTCGGCGCGGCGGCTGATCTGCTGCCACAGGCCGAGGCGTTCGTAGATTTGCCGGGTACCGAAGGACAACGCCGAAGAACGGGCATCGTAGCTCGGCTGAAAACTGTCACCAGGGGCGAACGGCTCGATCAGCAGGATCTTCCAGCCACGGGCCTTGGCCCCGGCTTGCAGGGCCAGGGCCAGGCTGGCGCCGACCAGGCCGCCGCCAATGATCGCCAGATTGACCCGGCTCATGCCGCGTCACTGCGCGCAGCAGCCATCAAGGCTTCGATTTCGGCAACCGTCTTGGGTACGCCGGAGGTCAGGATTTCACAGCCCTGCTTGGTTACCACTACGTCATCCTCGATTCGCACACCGATGCCGCGCCACTTCTTCGCGACACTCTGGTTATCGGCACCGATATAGATGCCGGGTTCCACGGTCAGGGCCATGCCCGGCTCGAGCACGCGCCACTGACCACCGACCTTGTACTCGCCGACATCGTGCACATCCATGCCCAGCCAGTGCCCGGCGCGGTGCATGTAGAAGGCCCGGTAGGCTTCGCTATCAATCAGTTCCTGCACCTGGCCCTTGAGCAGGCCCAGCTCCACCAGGCCTTCGGTGATCACTTGCACCGTGGCTTCGTGGGCGTGGTTCCAGTGCTTGCCCGGGGCGATCACCGCAAAGGCGGCTTCCTGAGCCTTCAATACCAGCTCGTAGATAGCCTTCTGCTCCGGCGAAAAACGCCCGCTGACCGGGAAGGTACGGGTGATGTCGCTGGCGTAGCAGTCGATCTCGCAACCGGCGTCGATCAACACCAGGTCACCGTCCTTGAGCGGCGCGTCGTTCTCCTGGTAATGCAGGATGCAGCTATTGCGCCCGGCGGCGACGATCGAGCCGTAGGCCGGCATCTTCGCCCCGCCCTTGCGAAACTCGTAGTCCAGTTCGGCTTCCAGGCTGTACTCGCGCAGACCGGCGCGACAGGCCTGCATGGCCCGCACGTGGGCACGGGCGGAAATCGCCGCGGCCTCGCGCATCACTTTCACTTCCGCCGCCGATTTATACAGGCGCATGTCGTGCAGCAGATGATCCAGGGCAACGAATTCGTTCGGCGGCTGCGCACCCAGGCGCGCTTTGGAGCGGATCACGTTGATCCACTCCATCAAGTGGCGGTCGAACTCGGGGTTGCTGCCCATGGCCGAATACACCCGGTCACGGCCTTCTATCAGGCCGGGGAGGATGTCGTCGATATCGGTGATGGGGAAGGCGTCATCAGCGCCAAAATCGCGGATCGCTCCTTCCTGGCCAGCACGCAGGCCGTCCCAGAGCTCGCGCTCGGGATTACGTTCGCGGCAGAACAGTACGTATTCGCCGTGCTCGCGGCCAGGGATCAGAGCGATCACCGCCTCGGGCTCGGGGAAGCCGCTGAGGTACTGGAAGTCGCTGTCCTGGCGGTACACATGCTCGACGTCGCGGTTGCGGATGGCAACCGCGGCGGCGGGCAGGATGGCGATGCTGTTGGGTTCCATCTGCGCCATCAGCGCCTTGCGTCGACGGGCGTATTCCGACTTGGGGATGTGGCTCATGGGCAGTGGCAGTCCCTGGTTGATCAGTGCAGCGAAGGTTTGGCCGCAGGCTCGACCGGCTGCTTTGCCAGCTCCGTGTAGAGCAGCAGCGGGGCGACACGCAGGTATTCCATGACTTCCATGTAATCGTTTTCGCCGTCTTCGGATTCTTCCAGGGCGTCCTGAACCTGAGAGATCGCGACCAGGTCCTGCAGCACTTCCTTGGCCTCGGTGCTCAGTTCCTTGCCACCGGCGTTCAGGCCGAAACCGGCAATGAAGCCTTGGCACCATTGACCCAGGGCGGCAGCACGCTCGGTCAGCGGCTCATCATCACCCGGC
The DNA here is from genome assembly GCF_054788455.1 of Pseudomonas sp. ZL2. Classification (NCBI taxonomy): domain Bacteria; kingdom Pseudomonadati; phylum Pseudomonadota; class Gammaproteobacteria; order Pseudomonadales; family Pseudomonadaceae; genus Pseudomonas; species Pseudomonas sp. ZL2. Next base: position 112,104 of record NZ_JBGOGX010000003.1, read on the forward strand.
AGCAACAGCACGACGGTGATATCGTCACTGGTGAGTTCGCCCTTGACCATTTCTTGCAGGCCGATCAAAGCGTTACGAACGTTGTCTACCGGCTCGCTTTCCAGCAGGCCAGCGGCGTCTGCCAGCCACGCGTCGGCATCGAAGCCAGCACCGGCGCAGCTGCGCCCGAGCAACAGCCCGTGCAGTTCGGCAGGGGAAACAGGATGCCCGTTGCTGCTGAGCAAGGTGGCGAAGGCGGTGTACGGCGAATTGGTATTGGGCATGGGCAACTAGGCGCCAGACGGCGCAATGACTAGAATGAAGACCTTGTATCCTAGCACCGGCAGGCGCGCCAAGACCATCGACGCGGCCAACTCCGGGCCGGCCAGGGCATAAACCGGGCAACCACCCGCAAGACCGAATCGAGTGGCAACCAATGCAAGAGAACGATCTGCAAGCGCTGATGGGCCGATTCGAACTGCTGATTGAGCGGGTCGAGCAACTAAAACGGCAAAATGCACTCTTATTAGCTCAGGAAAAATCCTGGCGCGAAGAGCGCGCCCACCTCATCGAAAAAAATGAAATCGCCCGGCGTAAGGTCGAATCGATGATTTTGCGACTCAAGGCCCTGGAGCAAGACTCATGAGCTCAAGCAATAGCGTCACTGTTCAGATTCTCGACAAAGAGTATTCGATCATCTGTCCGCCGGAAGAACGCAGCAACCTGGTCAGCGCCGCGCGCTACCTGGACGGCAAGATGCGCGAAATCCGCAGCAGCGGCAAAGTCATCGGTGCCGACCGGATTGCCGTGATGGCCGCACTGAACATCACCCACGACCTGCTGCACAACCAGGAACGCCCGGAAGCGACGGGCACTGGCGTTAACCGTGAACAGGTGCGCGACCTGCTTGAACGCGTCGATCAGGCATTGGCCGACGATCAAGATTCAAATAAGGGTTGAGTATCGGTATACTGGCGCCACTCCCTGGAGTGCTTGCCAGTCGGTCATGTCCCTGAGCCGATACGCACAACCACGGGGGTTGCACGTGGGGCCGGTGTGCATGTCCGCTTGACGGAAAGCCTTAACGCCTCCTGCAATCTCCACCTTGAACTTTCGGGTTCAAGGGCTACACCGACAGCGGTTCGTCGGGGAGCCTGAATTACCTTTGCCCGCCCTTCTGCGCGGGCAATCGAGCTGTCACCCGCAGGTGGCAGCCCTCTCTGGGACCGCCCGTGCCATGACCGACACCGCGCCGCTTACCCGCCCCCAACTTCGCCGCCTGCTTCGCGATGCCCGCCGCGCCCTGACGCCGGCCGAACAGCGCCAGGCAGCCAGAGGCCTGTACCGTCAGCTGGCGCAGCACCCGCTGTTTCGCCGGGCCAGACACATCGCCCTGTACCTGCCCAATGATTGCGAGATCGACCCGCGTCTGCTGATGCGTGAAGCCCAGCGTCGCGGCAAGCGCACCTACCTGCCGGTGCTGCACGCCTGGCCGAAGACCAAGATGGTGTTCCAGCGCATCGAAGCCGGCGAGAAGCTGCGGCCCAACCGCTTTCGCATCCCCGAGCCGCACATCAGCCTGGCCCGGCAACGGCCGATCTGGGCGCTGGACCTGATCCTGCTACCGCTGGTGGGTTTTGATGAAGTGGGTGGTCGGCTGGGCATGGGCGGCGGTTTCTATGACCGCAGCCTGGCCTATCAGGCCCGCCGCAAGGCCTGGAAAAAGCCATTGCTGCTGGGCCTGGCGCATGAATGCCAGAAGGTCGAGCGACTGGCGCAAGCCAGTTGGGATGTGCCGCTGCAGGGGACGGTCTCGGACCGTGGCTGGTACCTGGCACCCGATTGATAGGCGCCAGCAAGGGCAATCAACGCTGTTGCGGATTGACCGGCATTTCGTAGGGGGCGTCGAGTTTGCGTTCCCAAAGGCTTTGCGCATAACCGGTAGTGACAACACCCAAACCGAACAGAAACACCAGAATCCAGAGCAAATCCGGTTTGCGATTCATCGATTGCCCCCCTCAGGCAAACTGATCACGTTGTCAGCAACGTTTTTGTTGTTGCAGCAGCGTCAAGCTTAAAATGCGCGCATTCTCCGACAACCTGAGGCGACACGCAAACGTTGACGCCAACCGACCGTCGGTTTCCTGAAACAGGTTATTTCAAACATTGTCTGGAGCACCACCCATGGCCTACTGGCTGATGAAATCCGAGCCCGACGAACTCTCGATCAAGGACCTGGCGCGCCTTGGCGAAGCGCGCTGGGATGGCGTGCGCAACTACCAGGCGCGTAATTTCCTGCGCGCCATGGCGGTCGGTGACCTGTTCTTTTTCTACCACTCCAGCTGCCCGGAGCCGGGCATTGCCGGCATCGCCCGCATCAGCGCCGCAGCCTACCCCGACCCCACTGCGCTGGACCCGCAAAGCCATTACTTCGACGCCAAGGCCAACGACGAGAAGAACCCGTGGAGCGCCGTGGATGTCGCCCATGTCGAAACCTTCGGCAAGGTCCTGCAACTGGGCTACCTCAAGCAGCAAACCGCCCTGGCCGAACTGCCGCTGGTGCACAAAGGCAGCCGTCTTTCGGTGATGCCGGTCACCGCCGAACAATGGGCAGCGGTACTCGCACTGCGTTAAACAGGGTAGGATTGCCGCTCATTTGACGAACATCAACGCACCAGGACCGGTGCAGCGTCACAATTTGACGTTAATGCAGCAAGGATTGCCCAACCATGTCGATGAGCCAACACACCCCCAAACTCTTCGCCGGCGCCTTGATCGCCCTGCTCCTGGCCGCAGGTGGCCTGGGCTACTGGAAGTCCCTGCATGACCGCTTGCCCGAAGGCCTGAGCATGGGCAACGGCCGGCTCGAAGCCACTGAAGTGCAGATCGCCAGCAAGATCCCCGGGCGCCTGGCCGAAGTACTGGTCGATGAAGGCGATACGGTCAAACAGGGCCAGTTGCTCGCCCGCATCGACACCCGCACCCTCGAAGCCCAGCGCAGCCAGGCCGAAGCCGAAGTGCTGCGCGCCCGGGAGAACTACTCCGCGGCCCAGGCCACGGTGCAATTGCGCCAGAGCGAACAACTGCTGGCCAGCCAGGAGCTCAAGCGCGTACGCGAAATCTTCCAGCGCAAATATGCCAGCCAGCAGTTGCTCGACCAGCAGCAGGCCCGTTACGACACCAGCAACTCGGCCGTGGTCGCCGCCCGCGCGCAACTGGCGGCAATCAAGGCGGCCATCGGCGCTGCCGAAGCCCAGGTCGCGCAACTGACCAGCGAAATCGACGACAGCAGCCTGCGCGCGCCGATCAACGGCGTGATCCAGCTGCGCCTGGCCGAACCTGGCGAAGTGCTCGGTGCTGGCGGCCGCGTATTGATGCTGATCGACCCGAGCGACCAGTACATGAACCTCTACCTGCCCGCCTCCACCACAGGCCGCCTGACTGTCGGCGACCAGGCGCGCATCGTCCTCGACGCCCTGCCCGACCGGGCCTTGCCGGCGAAAATTGCCTTCGTCGCGGCCAAGGCACAGTTCACCCCCAAGCAAGTGGAAACCCGTGACGAGCGCCAGAAGCTGGTGTTCCGGGTCAAGCTGCGCCTGACCGAACCGAGCGCCGTGCCCCAGGCCAAACCCGGCATGCCGGGCGCAGGCTATGTGCGCACCGCTGATGTGGACTGGCCGGCCAACCTGCAATGAGCGCGCTGGCGCTGAACGCCGAGGGCATCAACCACCGCTACGGTGGGCTGAGTGCCCTGCAGGACATCGCCTTCAGCCTGCCGGCTGGCACCCGCTGCGGCCTCATCGGCCCGGACGGCGCCGGCAAGTCGAGCCTGCTCGGGCTGATCGCCGGGGTCAAGAAACTGCAAAACGGCGAGCTGCAGGTGCTCGGCGGCTCGATCCGCCAGCGCCGCCATCGCAACAACCTGTACCCGCGCATCGCCTTCATGCCCCAAGGCTTGGGCAATAACCTTTACCCTGAGCTTTCGATCAGCGAGAACATCCGCTTCTTCGCCACCCTGTTCGGCCTTGGCGCCAAGGAGTGCGAACAGCGCATGCACAACCTGCTGCTGGCCACCGACCTGCTGCGCTTTGCCGAGCGCCCGGCGGGCAAGTTGTCGGGCGGCATGAAGCAGAAGCTCGGGCTGTGCTGTGCGCTGATCCACGAACCGGACCTGCTGATTCTCGACGAACCCACCACCGGCGTCGACCCGCTGTCGCGCCGGCGCTTCTGGGAGCTGGTCGAACAGGTACGCCAGGAGCGACCGCAACTGACCCTGCTGGTGGCCACGGCCTACATGGAAGAAGCCGAACAGTTTGAACACTGCCTGATGCTTGATCGTGGCCGGCTGATTGCCGCGGGCTTGAGCGAAGAACTGGCCGCAGCCACCGCCAGCCACAAGCTCGATGACGCCTTTACCCACTTCCAGGGCGACAGCCAGCACAGCCAGCAGCCATTGGTGATCCCTGCGCGTGACACCGGCAATGCCGAGATCGCCATCGAGGCCCACGAACTGACTTTGCGCTTCGGCGACTTCACCGCCGTGAACAAGGTCAGCTTCGCCATCGGCCGTGGCGAGATCTTCGGTTTTCTCGGCTCCAACGGCTGCGGCAAGACCACCACCATGAAGGTGCTCACCGGCCTGATGCCGGCCAGCGAAGGCAGCGCCACCCTGCTCGGCCGCCCGGTGAACGCCAAGGACCTGGCCACGCGCAAGCGCGTCGGTTTCATGTCCCAGAGCTTCTCGCTGTATGGCGAACTCAGCGTGCGACAGAACCTTGACCTGCATGCGCGGCTGTTCGACCTGCCCAAGGCCGAGAGTGGCCCGCGTATCGCCGAGTTGATCGAGCGTTTCGACCTGGGCGCCATCGCCGACCAGCAGTCCGGCGCCCTGCCCCTGGGCTTGCGCCAGCGCCTGTCACTGGCGGTGGCAGTGCTGCACCGCCCGGAAGTACTGATCCTCGACGAACCCACCTCAGGCGTCGATCCCGCCGCCCGCGATGATTTCTGGCGCCTGCTGATCGAGCTGTCGCGAGACCAGGGGGTGACGATCTTCCTCTCCACCCACTTCATGAACGAAGCGTTGCGCTGCGACCGGATTTCCCTGATGCATGCCGGCAAGGTCCTGGCCTGCGATACCCCGGCGGCGCTGCAGCAGCAGTTTGGTGGCGAGACCCTTGAAGACGCCTTCGTCACCTGCCTGGAACAGGCTCAGGGAGCCAGCGAAGCGCCGACGGTCAGCACCCAGCTCGATACTCCAGCCAACGCAGCGCCGCTGCACCTGCGCCGCGGCTTCAGCCTCAAGCGCCTGTTCGCCGTCGCCACCCGCGAAGGCAAGGAACTGCTGCGCGACAAGGTGCGCCTGGCTTTCGCCCTGCTCGGCGCGCTGTTCATGATGGTGATCTTCGGTTATGGCATCTCCCTGGATGTGGAGAACCTCGCCTTCGCCGTCTACGACCAGGACCAGAGCCCGCAAAGCCGCGCTTACCTGGAAGCCTTCCGCGGCTCACGCTACTTCGCCGAGCAGACACCGATCCGCGATGCCGCACAGTTGCATAAACGCCTGCAGCGCTCGGAAATCAAACTGGCCCTGGAGATTCCGCCAGGCTTTGGCCGCGACCTGTACGCCGGGCGCCAGCCGGTAGTCGCGGCCTGGCTGGATGGCGGCATGCCGTTTCGCGCCGAGACCAGCCGCAACTATGTCGAGGCCGTGCACCAGGCCAACCTTGAACAACTGGCGGCGCTGAGCAGCAAGTCCCGGCCCGGGCAAACCCCGGTGCGCCTGGAAACCCGCTTTCGCTACAACCAGGATGTGGTCAGCGTGAACGCCATCGGCCCCGGGGTGATGGCGCTGATCCTGGCGTTCATTCCGGCGATGCTCACCGCGCTGGGTATCGTGCGCGAGAAAGAACTGGGCTCGATCACCAACTTCTATGCCACGCCACTGACCCGCCTGGAGTTCCTGCTCGGCAAGCAGGCGCCGTACCTGGCGGTGAGCATGATCAACCTGGCGCTGCTGGTGGCAATGAACCGCTGGCTGTTCGGCGTGCCGTTCAAGGGCAGCGCCCTGGCACTGGCCTGCGGTGGCTTGCTGTACCTGCTGGCGACCACCAGCCTGGGCCTGCTGATCTCGGCCTTCACCCGCACCCAGATCGCCGCGATCCTCGGCACCATGATCATCACCAGCCTGCCGACCATTCAGTTCTCCGGGCTGATCGTGCCGCGCTCCTCGCTCGACGGCGCTGCGGCCTTGATGGGGCAGTTGTTCCCGGCCGGTTACTTTCTCGATATCGCTGTCGGCACCTTCACCAAGGCATTGGACTTGCGTGAACTCTGGCCGCAATGCCTGGCGCTGCTGGGCTTCTTTGTCGGTTTCACCGGCCTGAGTCTGGCCATGCTGAAGAAGCAGGAGGTCTGATGCATCGTCTGGCACACACCCTGCGCCTGGGGCTCAAGGAGCTGACCAGCCTGCGTCATGACAGCGTGCTGCTGCTGTTCCTGCTGTATGCCTTCAGCGTGGCGATCTACATGCCGGCCGCAGGCTCGGTGATCGGCGTGCACAACGCCAGCGTCGCGGTGATCGACGAAGACCATAGCCTGGTTTCGCGCAAACTCGCCGAAGCCCTGCAACCACCGGAGTTCCAGCGCGCTGTGCCACTGGCCTACGATCAGCTCGACCAGGCCATGGACAGCGGCCGCTACACCTTTGTGATCAACGTGCCGGTGAACTTCCAGACCGACCTGCTGGCCGGACGCTCGCCGGAGCTGCAGGTCAACGTCGACGCCACGGCCATGAGCCAGGCATTCATGGGCGCCGGCTACATCGGCCGGATCGTCGAACGCGAACTGCTCGACTACGCCAACCAGGGCTCGGCCACTGCCGGCAGCCCGGCACTGCTCAGTGCCCGGGCGCTGTTCAACCCCAACCTTGAGGGTGGCTGGTTCCTGGCGGTGATCCAGATCGTCAACAACATCACCATCCTGGCCATCATCCTCACCGGCACGGCACTGCTGCGCGAGCGCGAACACGGCACCCTCGACCACCTGCTGGTGCTGCCGCTGACCGCCCTGGAAATCATGCTGGCGAAGATCGGCAGCAACGCCCTGGTGGTGGTGCTGTGCACCTGGGTGTCGCTGGAAGTGATCGTCAAAGGGGCGCTGGGGGTGCCACTGGCGGGATCGCTGGGGTTGTTTCTGGCGGTGACGGCGCTGTACCTGTTCGCCAGCACCGCGCTGGGGATCTTCCTCGCCACCCTGGCACGCTCGACCCCGCAGTTCGGCCTGCTGGCCATCCCGGTGATCATCCCGATGCTGTTGCTCTCGGGCGGCAGCACGCCACTGGACAGCATGCCGCAGTGGCTGCAGTGGGTGATGCAGGGCTCGCCCTCGACCCACTTCGTCAGCCTGAGTGCAGCCATCCTGTTCCGTGACGCCGGGCTGGAAGTAGTCTGGCCAGACATCGCAGCGCTCGCCGCCATTGGCCTGGCCTTCTTCGCGATTGCCCTGGCGCGCTTTCGCCGCAGCCTGACGTCGTGATTACTGGACGATCAGGTTGTTGAACAGCAGGTCGTCGACCGTCGGCTTGCCTTCTTCGGTTTCGAGCACCTGCTGGACCTGCTTCAGGGCTTCCTGACGCAGCTTTTCCTTGGCCTCGACGTTACTCATGCTCTCGAGGTTCTGCTGGGTGAACAGGGCAACCAGCTGGTTACGGATCAACGGCTCGTGATGACGCACTGCTGCCGCCGCGGCGTCGCTGTTGACCCGCAGGGCCACGTCGGCCTTGTACACGCGCAATTTCGACCCGCCATCGAGGGCGTAGTTACCCACAAAAGGCGGGGTGAGGGAAATATAGGAAACCTTCGGTTCCCCTTCCTTGGCTTCCTCGGCCATGGCCGCCATCGGCAGCATCAGCGCCAGTACCATCAAGATCCACGCTTTCACGAATTCGCTCCTCATACAGTTGGCGCCAGCATACCCAGCGCACCGGTCAAACCCAAGCCCGGGCTTATGCCGGCCTATCAGGGCGGGCCATGCTCGTTGACCCGGCACCTCGCCCACCTACACTTATCGGCCACTACGCGCAAAGGAATAGTCCCGATGAAAGCAGTGTTGTGCAAAGCCCTTGGCCCGGCGCAAAACCTGGTCCTGGAAGACGTCGCCAGCCCGGTGCCGAAGAAGAACGAGATCCTGCTGGACGTGCAGGCCGCCGGGGTCAACTTTCCCGACACCCTGATCATCGAAGGCAAGTACCAGTTCCAACCACCACTGCCATTCTCGCCGGGTGGCGAAGCCGCTGGCGTGGTCAGCGCCGTGGGCGAAAAGGCTGGCCACCTGAAGGTCGGCGACCGGGTCATGGCCCTGACCGGGTGGGGCAGTTTTGCCGAACAGGTGGCGGTGCCGGCCTATAACGTATTGCCGATTCCAGCGCAGATGGACTTCACCACCGCTGCGGCCTTCGGCATGACCTACGGCACCTCGATGCATGCGCTCAGCCAGCGCGGCCAGCTCAAGGCCGGGGAAACCCTGCTGGTGCTCGGTGCTTCCGGCGGTGTCGGCCTGGCGGCGGTGGAAATTGGCAAAGCCATGGGCGCGCGGGTGATTGCCGCAGCCAGCAGTCCCGAGAAGCTGGCCGTGGCCAAGGCTGCCGGTGCCGACGAGCTGATCAACTACAGCGAAGCCAGCCTCAAGGACGAGATCAAACGCCTGACCGGCGGCAATGGCGCCGATGTGATCTACGACCCGGTGGGTGGCGACCTGTTTGACCAGGCGGTGCGCGGTATCGCCTGGAATGGCCGGCTGCTGGTGGTCGGGTTTGCCAGCGGACGCATCCCCGAGCTGCCGGTGAACCTGGCGCTGCTCAAGGGTGCGGCGGTGCTCGGGGTGTTCTGGGGCGCCTTTGCCCAACGCCAGCCGGCTGACAACGCGGCGAACTTTCAGCAGCTGTTTGCCTGGTTTGCCGAGGGCAAGCTCAAGCCGCTGGTGTCGCAAACCTTCCCGCTGGCTGAAGCCGGTGCAGCCATCGAGATGCTTGGCCAGCGCAAGGCGGTAGGCAAGCTGGTAGTGACCATGGCCTAAACAGCTGAAGCTGTGGGAGCGGGCTTGCCCCGCGATGCCTCCCACATTACCGACCTCATCGCGGGGCAAGCCCGCTCCTACCTGGAATGACAACGCCGAAAGCGCGCCTCCAGATTGCGATCCGGCATGGCGTGGCTGCGCAGGGCATCGAGGGTCTGCTCGACATAGTCGCGGGTAGTGCCATAACGACCCTTGGCACTGGCAAAGATCTGACTGAGCAAGGTGTCCGGCAAATTGCCGGCGTAGCACGGCAAGTGGCGTTCGAGTACGAAGCCCAGGGCCTGGACCTTGCTGCCATCCTCAAGACGGCAATTGAGCCAGTGCGGACGATAGGCCGGGTAAGGCATCTCCCGTTGCCACAAGGCCAGCAGCGATTCTTCCAGGCAGTCGTCCGGCAAGCGGTAGGCGAAACCGCTGCACGAACCACCGCGATCCAGGCCGAAGACCAGACCCGGGCATTCCGGCGTGCCGCGGTGCTCGTGGGACCACAGGTACAGACCACGATGATAACCATGCACCCGCGCCCGGCGCCTTTCGGCGGCATTGCACTCCGGGCGCCAGATCAACGAGCCGTAGGCAAACAACCACACCGGGCCGCCCTGATGCCGGGACATGGTGTGTTGAACTGAATGTACAAGTTGCTCGCGGGTTAATTGTTCCCCGAAATCAAGCAAAGGAGGATATGCCACATTCAAAGATGCAGTTTCGATCGCCGACATAGCTGCCGCCACACTTCCCCGTGAATTACCAAAGCACTGCACTATAAGCCAAAGCACTGCGCACCGAGTTACCGTACGGCAGATAAGCGCTGCAATACAAGCCCCCAGGCCACCGGAGACGGCAACAACGGCCGTGCAGGTGCGATAACAGGTGCACTGTTTCAAGTGTAGCGAAAGTTATTTTCGTTGTTGCCAATAATTATTGGCTTATCACCACGGGCAACGCCAACCGTTATTTAAGCCGGCACGCTGTTGCAGCGTGCCTTATTCCGTCATTCAATTGCGTGGGGCATAAGCGAATACATCGGCGCGCATTTGATGCGCATCCATGCCGGCTTCGACCAGGGCATCGAGCGTGGCATAGATCATGTTCGGCGAGCCGCTGGCATAGACATGCACACCGGCCAGGTCGCTGATGTCTTCACACACCGCCTGGTGCAGCAGGCCGCAGCGCCCTTCCCAACCACACAGATCGCTGACCACCTTGTGCAGGAACAGGTTGGGCAGGTGCTCCCATTCGGCCCAGTGCTCGATCTGGTAGAAGTCGTCCGGCAGACGCACGCCCCAGTACAGGTGCACCGGGTGCTTGAAACCGCTGGCCCGGCAATGCTCGATCAGGCTGTGCATCTGCGCCATGCCGGTACCGGCGGCGATCAGCACTAGCGGGCCGTCGGGCAACTCCGCCAGGTGCGTGTCGCCAAACGGCATCTCGAGCCGTGCCATGCCATTGCGTTGCAACTGGGCGATCAGCTCAAGTGCGCTGTTCTCGCGGGCCAGCACATGCAGCTCAAGGTCGCGGCCAGTGTGCGGTGCCGAGGCCAGCGAGAAGGCGGCCTTGTCGCCGCTGTCACGCTCGATCATCAGGTACTGCCCAGCATGGTAGCGCGGTGGCTTGCCGGCTGGCGCACGCAGGCGCACGCGCCAGACGTCGCCGCCGACTTCCACGCATTCGCTGAGCTGGCAGGCCAGGGTCCGTACCGGCAATTCGCCCAGGGCCAGCACGCCATCCCACAACAAGACACAGTCCTCCAGGGGCTCGGCGATGCAAGTGAACAGCTCGCCGTGATCACGCTCGACGCCATCCTGGCGCACCCGGCCTTCGACCAGCAGCGCGGCGCAGACATGGCAGTTACCGTTGCGACAGCTCTGCGGGCAGTCGTAGCCCAGGCGCCGCGCCGCATCCAGAATCCTTTCTCCGGGCTTGAGCGCCAACACGGCCCCGGACGGCTGCAAGGTTACCTGCATTTAGTCTATTCCCAACTGATGCCAAAGCTCATCGATCCGCCGAGTGACGGCCTCATCCTTGACGATGACCCGGCCCCACTCGCGGGTGGTTTCACCCGGCCACTTGTGGGTGGCATCCAGGCCCATTTTTGATCCCAGCCCGGACACCGGCGAAGCAAAGTCCAGGTAATCGATCGGGGTGTTGTCGATCATCACCGTATCGCGCTTGGGGTCCATCCGCGTGGTAATTGCCCAGATCACGTCGTTCCAGTCCCGCGCATTGATATCGTCGTCGGTGACGATAACGAACTTGGTGTACATGAACTGTCGCAAAAACGACCAGACACCCAGCATTACGCGCTTGGCGTGGCCCGGGTACTGCTTTTTCATGGTCACCACCGCCATGCGGTACGAGCAGCCCTCAGGCGGCAGGTAGAAGTCGGTGATCTCCGGGAACTGCTTCTGCAGGATCGGCACGAACACTTCGTTCAGCGCCACGCCGAGGATCGCCGGCTCATCTGGCGGACGGCCAGTGTAGGTGCTGTGGTAGATCGGCTTGGTGCGGTGGGTGATGCGCTCGACAGTGAACACCGGGAAGCTGTCGACTTCGTTGTAGTAACCGGTGTGGTCGCCGTACGGCCCTTCCGGGGCCATTTCGCCCGGATGGATCACGCCTTCGAGAATGATTTCGGCTGTCGCCGGCACCTGCAGGTCGCTGCCACGGCATTTGACCAGCTCGGTGCGGTTGCCGCGCAGCAGGCCGGCGAAGGCATATTCGGACAGGGTATCAGGCACCGGCGTCACAGCACCGAGAATGGTCGCCGGGTCGGCGCCCAGGGCCACGGCCACCGGGAAGGGTTGGCCGGGGTGCTTTTCGCACCATTCGCGATAGTCCAGGGCGCCGCCGCGATGGCTCAGCCAGCGCATGATGACCTTGTTGCGGCCGATTACCTGCTGGCGATAGATACCCAGGTTCTGGCGGTCCTTGTTCGGCCCGCGGGTAACGGTCAGGCCCCAGGTGATCAGCGGCGCAACGTCGCCCGGCCAGCAATGCTGCACAGGCAGCAGGCCCAGATCGACATCGTCGCCTTCGATGACTACTTCGTGGCACGGCGCATCCTTGACCACCTTCGGCGCCATCGCCACGACCTTTTTGAAGATCGGCAGCTTCGACCAGGCGTCCTTGAGGCCTTTCGGCGGCTCGGGCTCCTTGAGGAAGGCCAGCAGTTTGCCGATTTCGCGCAGCTCGCTGACCGACTCGGCACCCATGCCCATGGCTACCCGCTCCGGGGTACCGAACAGGTTGCCGAGCACCGGAATGTCGAAGCCGGTAGGTTTTTCGAACAGCAGGGCCGGGCCTTTGGCGCGCAGGGTGCGGTCGCAGACTTCGGTCATTTCCAGGACTGGAGAGATCGGCACCTGGATGCGCTTGAGTTCGCCGCGCTGTTCCAGGCCACGGATAAAGTCGCGCAAATCGCGATACTGCATGCAAAAGCCTCGTATTGGCTGCCGTAGCGGTCGGGCTGCAGAGTGTAGCGCCGAACTCGGCTGCTCAGAATAGCCAAAGTACAGATAGCAAAAAGCCGGGTCGCCCCGGCTCTTGCCCAGCGCAGCAGTTTACTTGCGCTTCATCGACAAGAAGAACTCGTCGTTGGTCTTGGTCTGCTTGAGTTTGTCGATCAGGAACTCGATAGCAGCAACTTCATCCATTGGGTGCAGCAGCTTGCGCAGGATCCACATGCGCTGCAGCTCGTCGTCGGCGGTCAGCAGCTCTTCGCGACGGGTACCCGAACGGTTGATGTTGATGGCCGGGAAGACACGCTTCTCGGCGATCTTGCGGTCCAGGGGCAGCTCCATGTTGCCGGTACCCTTGAACTCCTCGTAGATCACTTCGTCCATCTTCGAGCCGGTTTCGACCAGCGCGGTGGCGATGATGGTCAGCGAACCGCCTTCTTCGATGTTACGCGCGGCACCGAAGAAACGCTTCGGCTTCTCCAGGGCGTGGGCATCGACACCACCGGTGAGGACCTTGCCGGAGCTCGGGATCACGGTGTTGTAGGCACGGGCCAGACGGGTGATGGAGTCGAGCAGGATGACCACGTCTTTCTTGTGTTCAACCAGGCGCTTGGCCTTCTCGATGACCATTTCGGCAACCTGCACGTGGCGGGTTGGCGGCTCGTCGAAAGTCGAGGCAACCACTTCGCCGCGCACGGTGCGCTGCATTTCGGTCACTTCTTCCGGGCGCTCGTCGATCAGCAGGACGATCAGGTGGCACTCGGGATTGTTACGGGTGATGTTGGCCGCGATGTTCTGCAGCATGATGGTCTTGCCCGCTTTTGGCGGAGCGACGATCAGGCCGCGCTGGCCTTTGCCGATCGGGGCGCAGAGGTCGATAACCCGGCCGGTGAGGTCTTCGGTGGAACCGTTGCCGGCTTCCATCTTCAGGCGCTCGTTGGGGAACAGCGGCGTCAGGTTCTCGAACAGGATCTTGTTCTTCGCGTTTTCCGGCCGGTCGAAGTTGATGGTGTCGACTTTCAGCAGGGCGAAGTAACGCTCGCCTTCTTTTGGCGGGCGGATCTTGCCGACGATGGTGTCGCCGGTACGCAAGTTGAAACGGCGGATCTGGCTTGGCGACACGTAGATGTCGTCCGGGCCGGCCAGGTACGAGGCATCGGCCGAGCGCAGGAAGCCGAAGCCGTCCTGGAGAATCTCCAGCACGCCGTCACCGGAGATTTCCTCGCCGCTTTTCGCATGCTTTTTCAACAGGGAGAAAATCACATCTTGCTTGCGCGAACGGGCCATATTTTCTATGCCCATCTGTTCGGCCATTTCGAGCAGATCGGTAATCGGCTTTTGCTTGAGTTCAGTCAGGTTCATAAGGGGAGTGACGTAATCATGTAAGAAGGGGGAATTAAGCTTCTGGCTTAATGAAGCCGCGCCGCAAAGAAGGCGACAGGATCGCGTACTGATTCGAATTAGGGATGCGTCGGCGACGGCGTGCAGAGGGCACCGAAGAAACAGTGCGAGGCCGAATGTAACACCTGCTTTTTCTGGCGTCTAGTCACCAGATAAAGAAAAGCCCCGACGAATGCGGGGCTTTTTTCACTCAGATATTGGCGTCCAGGAAGGCTGCCAGCTGAGATTTCGACAGCGCGCCGACCTTGGTGGCCTCGACGTTGCCGTTCTTGAACAGCATCAGCGTCGGGATGCCACGCACGCCGTGCTTGGCCGGGGTTTCCTGGTTGTCGTCGATGTTCAGCTTGGCGACGGTCAGTTTGCCCGCGTAGCTAGCGGCGATGTCGTCCAGAACCGGCGCGATCATTTTGCAAGGGCCGCACCATTCAGCCCAGTAGTCGACCAGCACCGGGCCTTCAGCCTTCAGAACTTCGGCTTCGAAGGTGGCGTCGGTGACGTGTTTGATAAGATCGCTGCTCATGGAAGTCTCCAAGGTCGTAAGCAAAAAAACGTGGCCCATCATAGCTGCACCCGCCGCCTACAGGAAGCCGGGAACGATTGAGTGTAACTATAGTTGTGCATGACCGCGCATATCGCTGCTGTCACGGGAAAATCATATTTCCCGCACAACCTGCCCCATATCAAGCCTTGATACGCTGCGCGTTGGCGCCAGCGCCGGATCGTGGCAGGATTGCCGGGTTATCGACCGAGAACCCATGACCATGCCGCAAACCACAGCCAAGAATCTGTCCTTGATCGCTGCCATAGACCTGGGCTCCAACAGTTTCCACATGGTGGTCGCCAAGGCCCACCATAGCGAGATCCGCATCCTGGAGCGGCTCGGCGAAAAAGTTCAGCTGGCCGCCGGCATCAACGAAGAGCGCCAGCTCAGCGAAGAGTCCATGCAACGCGGCCTGGACTGCCTCAAGCGTTTTGCCCAACTGATCAACGGCCTGCCCGATGGCGCCGTACGCATCGTTGGCACCAACGCCCTGCGCGAGGCGCGCAACCGTGGCGAATTCATCCGCCGCGCCGAAGCCATCCTTGGCCACCCGGTGGAAGTCATCTCCGGTCGTGAAGAAGCCCGCCTGATTTACCTTGGCGTGTCCCATACCCTGGCCGACACCCCGGGCAAGCGCCTGGTCGCCGACATCGGCGGCGGCAGCACCGAATTCATCATCGGCCAGCGGTTCGAGCCGCTGCTGCGCGAAAGCCTGCAGATGGGCTGCGTCAGCTACACCCAGCGTTATTTCCGCGACGGCAAGATCACCCCGGCGCGCTACGCCCAGGCCTACACCGCCGCACGCCTGGAGCTGATGAGCATTGAAAACGCCCTGCACCGCCTGACCTGGGATGAAGCCATCGGCTCTTCGGGGACGATCCGCGCCATTGGCCTGGCGCTGAAATCCGGTGGCATGGGCAGCGGCGAGGTCAATGCCGAAGGCCTGGCCTGGCTCAAACGCAAGCTGTTCAAGCTGGGGGAAACCGACAAGATTGACTTCGACGGGGTCAAACCCGACCGCCGGGCGATATTCCCGGCAGGCCTGGCGATCCTGGAAGCGATTTTCGACGCCCTTGAGCTGCAACGCATGGATCACTGCGACGGCGCTCTGCGCGAAGGCGTGCTCTACGACCTGCTTGGCCGCCATCACCACGAAGACGTACGTGAGCGCACCCTGACCTCGCTGATGGAGCGTTACCACGTTGATCAGGGACAGGCGGCACGGGTCGAGCGCAAGGCCCTGCATGCCTTCGACCAGGTGGCCAAGGACTGGGACCTGGAAGACGGTATCTGGCGTGAACTGCTAGGCTGGGCGGCCAAGGTGCATGAAGTGGGCCTGGACATCGCCCACTACCATTACCACAAGCACGGCGCCTACCTGATCGAGCACTCCGACCTTTCCGGCTTCTCCCGGGAAGACCAACTGATGCTCGCGCTGCTGGTACGCGGCCACCGGCGCAACATTCCCAAGGACAAGTTCGCCGAGTTCGGCGACGACGCCGCCAAGCTGATCCGCCTGTGCGTGCTGCTGCGCTTTGCGATCCTGTTCCACCACATCCGCGGCACCCAGCAGATGCCCACGGTGACCCTGCACGCCAAAGGCGACAGCCTGGACGTCGAGTTCCCTGTGGGCTGGCTGGATGAAAACCAGCTGACCCAGGCCGACTTCGGCCTGGAGGCCGAGTGGCTGGCCCGGGTCGGCTTCGTACTCAGCGTACGATAAGCACCGGATTGCTCAGGCGCTCGAGCAGAGTGGCCTGGGCACTGCGCGGGTTCTGGTTGCCGGTTGGCGTGCTGCGTACGTAGCGGCCATCCGGCTGCAGGATCCAGGCGTGAGTGTTGTCGGTCAGGTACCCTTCCAGTTCCTTTTTCACCCGCAGGATCAGCTTCTTGCCCTCGACCGGGAAGCAGGTCTCGACGCGCTTGTCGAGGTTGCGCTCCATCCAGTCGGCGCTGGAGAGGAACATCTGCTCTTCGCCGCCATTGAGGAAGTAGAACACCCGCGTGTGTTCGAGGAAGCGGCCGATGATCGAGCGCACCTGAATGTTGTGCGATACCCCGGCAATGCCCGGGCGCAGGCAGCACATGCCACGCACCACCAGATCGATACGCACCCCTGACTGGCTGGCCTTGTACAGCGCGCGAATGATCTTCGGATCGGTCAGCGAGTTGAACTTGGCGATGATGTGCGCCGGCTTGCCGTCGAGGGCGAACTGGGTTTCGCGCGCGATCATGTCGAGCATGCCCTTTTTCAGGGTGAACGGCGCGTGCAGCAGCTTCTTCATGCGCAAGGTCTTGCCCATGCCGATCAGCTGGCTGAACAGCTTGCCGACGTCTTCGCAGAGGGCGTCATCGGAGGTCAGCAAGCTGTAGTCGGTGTACAGGCGGGCGTTGCCGGCGTGGTAGTTACCGGTACCCAGGTGCGCGTAGCGGACGATCTCGCCGGCTTCGCGGCGCAGGATCAGCATCATCTTGGCGTGGGTCTTGAAGCCGACCACGCCGTAGATCACCACCGCACCAGCAGCCTGCAGGCGGCTGGCCATCTGCAGGTTGGACTCTTCGTCGAAACGCGCACGCAATTCGATCACCGCAGTGACTTCCTTGCCGTTACGCGCGGCGTCGACCAGCGCGTCGACGATCTCCGAGTTGGCACCGCTGCGGTACAGGGTCTGGCGCACGGCGAGGACGTGCGGGTCCTTGGCCGCCTGGCGCAGCAGGTCGACCACCGGAGTGAACGACTCGAAGGGGTGCATCAGCAGGATGTCCTGCTTGCTGACCACGCTGAAAATGTTCTCGCTGTTCTGCAACAGCTTGGGGATCGCCGGGGTGAACGGCGTGTATTGCAGCTCCGGGTGGCTGTCCAGGCTGGTGATGCTGAACAGCCGGGTCAGGTTGACCGGGCCATTGACCTGATACAGCTCGCTCTCGCTCAGGCTGAACTGCTTGAGCAGGTAGTCGGAGAGGTGTTTGGGGCAGGTGTCGGCCACTTCCAGGCGCACGGCATCACCATAACGGCGCGAGAACAGCTCGCCGCGCAGGGCCCGGGCCAGGTCTTCGACATCCTCGGAGTCCAGCGCCAGGTCGGCGTTACGGGTCAGGCGGAACTGGTAGCAGCCCTTGACCTTCATGCCCTGGAACAGGTCATCGGCGTGAGCGTGGATCATCGACGACAGGAACACATAGTTGTCGCCAGCCCCCCCGACTTCCTCCGGCACCTTGATCACCCGCGGCAGCAAACGCGGCGCCGGGATGATCGCCAGGCCTGAATCACGACCGAAGGCATCGACGCCTTCAAGCTCGACGATGAAGTTCAGGCTCTTGTTCACCAGCAACGGGAACGGGTGGGTCGGGTCGAGGCCGATCGGGGTGATGATCGGTGCGATCTCGTCACGGAAGAAGCGCCGCACCCAGGTCTTGAGCTTGGTGTTCCAGTGCCGGCGGCGGATGAAGCGGATCTGGTGTTTTTCCAGCTCCGGCAGCAGCACGTCGTTGAGGATCGCGTACTGGCGATCGACTTCGCTGTGCACCAGCTCGCTGATCCGCGCCAGCGCCTGGTGCGGCTGCAAGCCGTCGGCGCCGGCCTGTTCACGGGCGAAGGTGATCTGTTTCTTCAGGCCCGCCACACGAATTTCGAAGAACTCATCCAGGTTGCTGGAGAAGATCAGCAAGAACTTCAGTCGCTCCAGCAATGGATAGGACTCATCCAGCGCCTGTTCCAGCACGCGGATGTTGAACTGCAGCTGGGACAATTCGCGATGAATGTACAGGCTGCTGTCGTCCAGGCCGGGAATGACGATGGCCGGCGCGGCCACCGGTGCCGGAGCTGGCGCCTCTACCGCAGGGGCTTCGAGCGCAGGCTCGGCAACCGCAGGCGGTTCCGGCGGGGTCTCGACCATCTGCTCGGGCACAGGCTGGGCGTCTTTCACAGCGACGTCGGTAAGTACTTCGTTATTCATCTAGCGTTCCTGAAGGGCGTTACTGCCCTCTCATCAATTGAGCAGCGCGAACAGCGAAATAGGTGAGGATGCCATCGGCGCCCGCCCGTTTGAAAGCGGTGAGGGATTCAAGGATAACCCCTTCACTGAGCCAGCCGTTCTGAATCGCCGCCATGTGCATGGCGTACTCGCCGCTGACCTGGTACACGAAGGTCGGCACTTTGAATTCGTCTTTGACCCGGTGAAGAATATCCAGGTACGGCATGCCCGGTTTGACCATGACCATATCGGCACCTTCCGACAGGTCGGCGGCCACTTCGTGCAGGGCCTCGTTACTGTTGGCCGGGTCCATCTGGTAGGAGGCCTTGTTGGCCTTGCCCAGGTTCAGCGCCGAGCCGACCGCATCGCGGAACGGGCCGTAATAGGCGCTGGCGTACTTGGCCGAGTAGGCCATGATCCGTACGTTGACGTGACCGGCCAGCTCCAGGGCTTCACGGATGGCCTGGATGCGGCCGTCCATCATGTCCGATGGTGCGACCACCTGGGCACCGGCTTCGGCATGGGACAGCGCCTGGCGTACCAGGGCATCGACGGTGATGTCGTTCTGGACGTAGCCTTCTTCATCGAGAATGCCGTCCTGGCCGTGGGTGGTGAATGGGTCCAGGGCAACGTCGGTGATCACCCCCAGTTCCGGGAAACGCTCACGCAGGGCACGAGTGGCACGCTGGGCAATACCGTCGGGATTCCAGGCTTCGGCGCCGTCGAGGGATTTCTTTTCCACCGGGGTTACCGGGAACAGCGCCAGGGCCGGAATGCCCAGTTTTACCCACTCTTGCGCAGCTTCCAGCAACAGGTCGATGGACAAACGCTCGACGCCCGGCATCGAGGCGACTTCTTCGCGGCGGTTTTCGCCATCGAGGACAAACACCGGGAGGATCAGGTCATCGACAGTCAGAACATTTTCGCGAACCAGACGACGGGTAAAGTCGTCACGACGGTTGCGACGCAGACGGGTGGCAGGAAACAAACGGTTAGCGGGGGTAAAGCTCACGGCAGACTCCTGAGCCCGCGCAGGCGGGCGAGCGCGACAGTTATAAGCGGCCATTATGACGCCTGTATGACAGCCAAGGGCAACCCTGCGACTTGAGGACGCAGTCATTGTCCTTGTAGGAAATGTTCACGTCGAGACACATTTGGACACTTTCCCCAAAGGCCACGAAGGGTTAGGCTGCGCGTTCATTTCGCCAGCACCCAGAAAATGCTCCAACAATTCCTGCAGGATTTCGGCTACTTTGCCCTTTTTCTCGGCACGTTTTTCGAAGGTGAGACCATCCTGGTTCTCGCAGGCTTCCTTGCGTTCCGCGGATACATGGATATCAACCTGGTGGTCGTAGTGGCCTTCTTCGGCAGCTACGCGGGCGACCAGCTGTGGTACTTCATGGGGCGCCGCCATGGGCGCAAACTGCTGGCGCGCAAACCGCGCTGGCAGATGATGGGCGACCGTGCGCTGGAGCACATTCGCCGTCATCCGGACATCTGGGTTCTGAGTTTCCGCTTCGTCTATGGCCTGCGCACGGTGATGCCGGTGGCCATCGGCCTGTCCGGCTACCCGCCGCGCCGCTACCTGCTGCTCAACGGCATTGGCGCAGCCATCTGGGCCCTGGCCCTGGGCGCTGCTGCCTATCACTTCGGCGCCATTCTCGAAGGCCTGCTGGGCAACGTGAAGAAATACGAGCTATGGGTGCTCGGCGGCCTGCTGGTGCTCGGCGGCTGCCTGTGGCTGCGCCGGCGCTTCAAGGCTGCCCGCGTTGCGCGCAAGGAAGCGGCTGCCGTAGAGGCCGAACAGGCTGAGCAAGCTGTAGCCAAGCAGCAAGACCCAAGCCAGGGCGGTGACCGGCCATAAGCCGGTAGTCCCGGCCAGCAGCATGGCCGGGGCATTCAACCCCAGACGCAGCAGTTCCAGCCTCAAGGCCCAGGGCCGGTTCTCCAGCGCCGTGCCCAGCACGAACAAACCAAACGCCATCAAGCCCCAGCCCAGCAGCAATGCACCGATCGACAGCTGCTCGGCGTGCTCCATCAAGTAACTGCCCAACGCCACATAAGCCACGAACTGCACAACAACATAAAGCTGCTGCGGCCAGGCCAGGGGCACCTCGAACTTCTCGAAGCGGCTCAAGTCCTGCTTGGCCTGTGGATAACGCCGGGCCACGTCATCCGGGCGCCAGCCAGTGGGCATGAACCAGATCCGCAGCTTGTCCCACCAGCACTCGGCCCGCCGCGCATCGCTCCATAGCTGGGCATAGAACTGCAGGTTGGCCCACAGCGGGTTCCAGCTGGCCAGCGGCGTGGTCACGCCGAATATCACCGGCTCGTTGTCATCCTCTTCCTGGAAGGTGCCAAACAGACGATCCCAGACAATGAACACTCCGCCGTAGTTGCGATCCAAGTACAGAGGATTCTGCGCATGGTGGACACGATGATTGGACGGGGTAATGAACAGCCATTCGAACCAGCCCAGTTTCGGAATGTGCCGGGTGTGCACCCAGAACTGGTACAGCAGGTTGAGCGCCGCGACGGTGATGAACACCAGCGGCGGCACGCCCAGCACGGCCATCGGCAGGTAGAAGATCCAAGACAGCAAGAAGCCGCTGCTGGTCTGGCGCAAGGCCGTGGACAGGTTGTAGTCCTCGCTCTGGTGATGCACCGAATGAGCGGCCCAGAGGATGTTGCGCTCGTGGCCCATACGGTGCAGCCAGTAATAGCAGAAGTCATACAAGACAAACGCCAGCACCCACACCCACAGCGCCTCGCCCGGCAGTTTGAACAGTGCCAGATGTTCCCAGGCCAGGGCGTAGGTAACCAGGCCCACGCCCTTGGTCAACAGGCCGGTGGTGGTCGACAGCACCCCGGCGCTGAGGCTGTTGATAGCATCCGCCAGGCGATAGGTACGCATGCCCCGCCACTGGTCGGCGAGCAGTTCGACCACGATCAGAACGAAGAAAAACGGTACCGCCAACAGGATCAGGTCCATGGGTTATCCATCTCCAGGCTATCCAGCAAGATTAGGCCGGGAATGGCACAACCCCTATGGCCACATCTGCCAAACTAGAGGACATTTAGCGCCTCGAATCGGGAGTAGTGAGCATGACCCAGAAAAAAGTTGCTGTGATTCTTTCCGGCTGTGGCGTTTATGACGGCGCCGAGATTCACGAAAGCGTGATCACCCTGCTGCGCCTGGATCAGCGCGGGGCGCAAGTGCAGTGCTTTGCGCCAAACATTGCGCAGATGCATGTGATCGATCACCTGACCGGCGAAGAAATGCCCGAGACCCGCAATGTGCTGGTGGAATCGGCGCGGATCGCCCGCGGCGAGGCCAAGGATCTGCGTGAAGCCGACGCCAAGGACTTCGACGCACTGATCGTGCCGGGCGGCTTTGGCGCGGCGAAAAACCTCTCGAATTTTGCCGTGGAAGGCGCCGGCTGCAGCGTGCACCCGGACGTCCTGGCCCTGGCTGAAGCTTTCGCCGAAGCCGGCAAGCCGGTCGGCCTGATCTGCATCTCACCGGCCCTGGCGGCGAAGATCTACGGCCCCGGCGTGGTCTGCACCATCGGTAACGATGCCGGCACCAGCGCGGCTATCGTCAAGATGGGCGGCACCCATGAGGAATGCGATGTCCATGACATCGTCGAGGACACCCTGCGCAAGCTGGTCAGCACCCCGGCCTACATGCTGGCCAAAAGCATCAGCGAAGCGGCAGGTGGCATTTACAAGCTGGTCGACCGGGTGCTGGAACTGACCCACGAGAATGACTGAACACTGGAGTGAGGCACAGATCCACTGTGGGAGCCGGCCTTGCCGGCGATGAGGCCTGTACAGTCAACACCTCATTGCTGCCTGACTTTCGACCGCTGCGCGCTCGATCGCTGGCAAAGCCAGCGCCCACAGGGTGATCGCCAGCCCAAGCCAGCGGCTATGGCACCTGGCGCGCCAGGCGGGTCAGGATCCGGTCCAGGGCGTTGGCAAACGCCTGCTTCTCGCGGTCGCCATAAGGCGCCTGACCACCACCGACCTGCCCTTGCTCGCGCAAGTCGGTGAACAGGTTGCGCACCGCCAGGCGCTCGCCCATGTTGCGCTCGTCGAATTCCTTGCCGCGCGGGTCGAGGCAGGCAACACCCTTCTTGACCAGGCGATCGGCCAGCGGCACATCACTGCAGATCACCAGTTCGCCAGGCACGGCGTGCTCGACCAGGTAATCATCGGCGGCATCCGGACCACTGGGCACGACGATCAGCTTGACGCAGGCAAAGGCCGGCTTGATCTGGCTCTGCCCGGCCACCAGCACCACTTCCAGCTGTCGCTTGAGAGCGAACTTGACCAGTTGATCCTTGGCCGCCTTGGGGCAGGCGTCGGCATCGATCCACACACGCATGGCACAGATTTCCAACAAAAACGGGGGAACAGTATCCCTGCTCACCCGTTTCGCTTCAAATCAGCCCGCCAGTTGGCGGCGCTTCTCGGCCAGGCGGCTGCGCCCGTAGAGGATGGCAATGGCCAGCAGCGCAACTACCTGCGCTGCCAACGAGTAGGCATCGGCATGAATCCCCAGCCAGTCGAAATCGAAGAACGCCACCGGCCGTGTACCGAACACCCCGGCTTCCTGCAGGGCCTTGACCCCGTGCCCGGCAAACACCACCGACAAGGCGCACAGCAATGCCGCGTTGATACTGAAGAACAGCGCCAGCGGCAGCTTGGCCGAACCGCGCAGGATCACCCAGGCCAGGCCGACCAGCAGCACCAGCGCCGTGGCGCCACCGGCCAGCACCGCGTTGTGCCCGGCGGGGCCGGCCTGCAGCCAGAGGGTTTCGTAGAACAGGATGACTTCGAACAACTCGCGGTACACCGAAAAGAACGCCAGCACGGCAAAACCGAAGCGCCCGCCGCCACTGACCAGGCTGCTCTTGATGTAGTCCTGCCAGGCCGCCGCGTGGCGGCGATCGTGCATCCACACGCCCAGCCAAAGCACCATGACGCTGGCAAACAGTGCCGTGCAGCCTTCAAGCAATTCGCGCTGGGCGCCGCTGACGTCAATCACATACGCCGCCAGCGCCCAGGTACCGAGCCCGGCAAGCAGGGCCAGGCCCCAGCCCACGTTGACGCTGCGCACCGCCGATTGCTGGCCGGTATTGCGCAGGAAGGCGAGGATCGCCGCCAGCACCAGGATTGCTTCCAGGCCTTCGCGCAGCAGGATCAGCAGGCCTGAAATGTAACTCAGCGACCAGCTCAGACCATCACCGCCAAGCAGGCCGGCGGCATCCTTGAGCTTGGCCTTGGCCGCATCCAGGCGCTGTTGCACCTGCTCCAGCGGCAAGCCGTCCTGCAGTGACTGCCGGTACGCCATCAGTGACTTTTCGGTGTCCTTGCGCACGTTGGCATCAACGTTGTCCAGCGAGCTTTCAACCAGCTCGAAACCTTCCAGGTAGGCCGCTACCGACAGGTCATAGGCTTGTTCGTGGTCGCCGGACTTATATGCCGCCAGGCTCTTGTCCAGGGTACTGGCGGTGTACTCCAGCAGTTGCGCCGGGCCACGCTGAACCTGTGGCGGCTGGGCACGCTGGGCGCGGAACCGGGCAAGCGCTTGCGGCCCTTCACTGGCTTCGACTTCGGCCGGCGTCTGACGGGCCAGGTCGGCGAGGTTGTAGGCTTTGTCACCCTTGGCCGTGGCCGGGTCGGCAGTGAAGCTGGCGACATAGGTCGCCAGGTCCCAGCGCTGACGCTCGTCGAGCTGGTCGGCAAACGACGGCATGTCGGTGCCTTCGATACCCAGGCCGAGCGTGTTGTACAGGTCGAACAGGCTCAAACGGTCGAGCCGCTCGGCGCTGCGCAGGTTCGCCGGCGGCGGGGTCAGGCCGAGGCCGGCCGGGCCGTCGCCAGCGCCGGTATCGCCATGGCACACCGAGCAATGCTGGGCATACAGCGGCGCGCCGCGGCTCGGGTCCGGGGTAATGATCGGCGCCTGGCTGACATCATAAGCCACCGCCAGTTGCGCGCCGAGCAGACGGGCCTGACGGGCGACGCCCGGGCCGTCCTTACGCTGACTGACCGCCTGACGCAAATTGACCACACCTTGCTCCAGGGCCTGGCGCTCCGCACGCGCAGGCAAGGCGACGATCAGCCCCTGAAGCACATCGATGAACTCGAGCTGCTCGCGGTATTCCCCTTCGTCAATGACCTTGCCTGCCTCAACGGTGGCCGGGTAATCGGCACCGATGTAATCGAGCAGGTGCAGGGCCTTGGCAGCGCCATCGGTGCTGTCGGCCAGCAGTGTGGCACTGCTCAACGCCAGCACCGGCCAGAGCAGCCAGGCGAGTAAGCGGGAACGGGGAATCATGAGCGACTCTCAAATGGAAATACGAGGTAAAGCATTGTTCACTTCCACTGCCCTTCGCTCAAGGCTTGTCAGGCTGATCCTTGAAAAATTTTGTGACAAATAGCCCTGAATCCCTTCCGGCTAAAGAACAACCGTTCGTCGGCCGATATGTGAATGCTGGCACAACGGCAGATTCAAAAAGCAAAACGCCATTAATTAGCCAGCAAATGCGTTTATAATGCCGCGCCGCTATATAGCGGATAAGAATTTAGGCTCTTCTTTTAAGAGGATTTGGCGATATCGCCAGAGAGATGACAGCCGTCTCGCCCCCCAGGCCTCTCATCAATTCAGGGAAGAAGAATTCAGATGGCATCCCGTGTCCTCACCGTCGCGACCCTGGTCGCGGCCATCCAACTGGCTGGTTGCTCGGCCTTTCGCAGTTACGACAGCGAACTTCAGGAAACCAACCAGCACCTGAGTAGCGGCAACGTCGACGCTGCCCTGCAACTGCTGGAAAAGAACAACAAGGGTGAGGACAAAGACCTTCTCTACTACTTCGAGAAAGGCGAACTGCTGCGCTCCAAGGGCGACCTGGCCGGCAGCCAGCTGGCCTGGCGCAGTGCCGACGACGTGGTGTTCAAGTGGGAAGAGTCGGTCAAGCTGGACACCGACAAGTACCTGAGCCAGTTCGGCAGCTACCTGGTCAACGACAAGGTCCGCCGTTACGAAGGCTACGACTACGAAAAAGTCATGCTGACCACGCAGATGGCCCTCAACCTGCTGGCCCAGAACGACTTCGACGGCGCCCGTACCGAAATCAAGAAGACCCACGAGCGTGAAGCGGTCATCGCCGAGCTGCGCGACAAGGAGTACCTCAAGCGCGAAGAAGAGGCCGAGAAAGAAGGCGTCAAGACCGAGTACAAGGAGCTCCAGGGTTACCCGGTAGCCAGCCTCGACGCTCCGGAAGTGGTCGGCTTGAAGAACAGCTACCAGAGTGCGTTCAGCCACTACCTGTCCGGCTATGTGTACGAAGCCCTGGGCGAAAAAGGCCTGGCTGCACCGGGCTACCGCAAGGCTGCCGAGCTGCGCCCGAACACCCCGCTGCTGGAGCAGGCCCTGCTCGAACTGGACAAGCCCGCAGCGAAAACCACCGACAGCGACGTGCTGATCGTGATCCAGAGCGGCCTGGCCCCGGCCCGCGACTCGGTGCGTGTCCCGCTGCCGTTGCCAATCAGCGGCAACCTGGTAATCACCCCGCTGTCGTTCCCGGTGATCAAGGAAGACACTTCCACTGCGCACTTCAGCGAGATCTACCTGAATGACCGCGAGCTGAAGCTGACCGCCCTCAACAGCACCACCGCCATGTCGCGCCGCGCCCTGCGTGACGACATGCCGGGGATCATCCTGCGTACCAGCGTACGGGCCATCTCCCGTGGCGTGGCACAGAAGCAGCTGAACGACGTCAACCCGTTGGCCGGCCTCGCCGTCGGTATTGCCTCGACCATCACCGAAGGTGCCGACACCCGCACCTGGCGCACCCTGCCTGACGAAACCCAGGTTGCCCGCGTGCGCCTGCGCCAGGGCGAGCACCAGCTCAGCCTGCCGTCGAGCCTGGGTGGCAGCCAGGTCAGCGTGAAGATCGACCGCCCGTTCCAGGTCGTCACCCTGCGCGTGGTCGGCAACCAGGTCTTTGCCGGTGGTCCAGCCCTGCATGTGGAAACGAAAGCCGCGGGTCAGGCCGTCGCCAGCCTCAAACAACCTTAAGGAAGCGTCATGCGTATCAAATTGCTCGCCGTTCTCGTCACTGCCCTGCTGGCCGGTTGCGCGACCCCGCCACCGCCAGAGCCTGGCAGCGCCGCCAGCAAGGTGGTGAAGATGGGCAAACTGAAGAACATCGAAACCGGCCCGATGCGCGTTGCGCGCGAGAACGGCTTCCTGACCGTCAAGGTGTCGCTGAACAACACCAGCGGCAGCAACAAAACCCTGTTCTACCGCTTCGCCTGGCTGGGTAACGACGGCTTCCCGGTTGCCGATGAAGAAAGCTGGAAGACCGTGATCCTGTACGGCAAGCAGGCCAGCGTGTTGCCGGCTATCGCACCCGTGCCGCAGGCCACCGATTTCCGCCTTGAAGTTCAGTCTCAGTAATCATTTTTGCAGGAGCACCTTTTCATGATTGCACGCATTTCCCTCGCCGCCCTCGCCATTGCTCTGGTCAGCGGCTGCAGCACGCCGTCGCCGGTCCTGGGCGGCAAGAACATCGGCTACGGCGACAGCAAGGCCGTGGAACTGGTCACCAACGAGTTCGGTTCGACCGACCTGCAGATGATCGCCGAATCCATGACCCGCTCCCTGGCCCAGTCCGGCATCCTCCAGGGTCGCCCGGTGGTGCAGGTCTATGACGTGAAGAACAAGACCAGCGAGTACATCGATACCCGCGAGATCACCACCTCGATCAAGACCCAGTTGATGAAGTCCGGCACCGCCCGCTTCGCCAGCGACAACACCCAGATGCAGAGCCAGGTCGACCAGCTCAAGCTGCAGAACCAGAGCGGCCTGTACAAGAAGGGCACTGTGGCCAAGACCGGCAACATGATCGCCGCCAAGTACCGCCTGGAAGGCTCGATCAGCTCGATCGTCAAGCGCAGCAGCGACTACAAGGACGTGTTCTACAAGTTCAGCCTGCAGTTGATCGACGTTGAAAGCGGCCTGGCCGAGTGGATGGACGAAAAAGAAATCCGCAAGACCACGGAGCGCTAAGCAATGCGTGCATGGATGGGCGTTCTGGGCCTGGCTTGCGCGTTCAGCGTGCAAGCGGCCCCCAAGGTCGCGGTCACCGACCTCGCGTACCAGGAGCGTGTGGAGCAGTACATCCACACGGTCTCGGCGCAGAGCAGCGGCCAGGCAAGCATGTACCACGCCAGTGGCTCGTCGAGCTACAGCGAGTACGAGAGCCGCGACAGCTACATCGAGCAGACCGAACTGCGCAAGTTCACCGGTGACATCAAGGGCGAGATTCTCAAGTCCGGGATGTTTCAGCTGGTTCAGGGCACGCCCTACACCGCCGATGCCAAAGGCGACGTGTATGACGTGATCCGGCGCATCAAGAACGGCAACTTCAAGGGCGCCGACTACGTGCTGTTCGGCACCTTGTCGGATATCGATTTCCAGCGCGATATCACCTCCCTGGACAACACCAACAGCTATTCGGCCATCCTTGGCCTGAGCCTGGTGGCCGACTTCAGCCTGATCAACACCAAGACCTACGAGATCACCTCGGCGTTCACCGCCATGGGCGAAGGCCAGGACACCAAGCTGGTCAACAGCCAGGATGTGCGGGTAACCCTGAACCGCCCGCGGGTGGTGCGTGAGGTCTCGAAGGAGTTGGGAATGGACGTTGCGCGGCAGATGGCCGAGCAACTGGGCGGTAGCGTACCGGGGCACGAACGTGCACCGGCGCGCAACAACTTGCCGCCTGATGAGCCGGCGCAGATTTTGCGCTGAGAAAGCAAAAAGGCGACCTTCGGGTCGCCTTTTTGTGTGCGGTGAGTTTATCGCGGGTTCCTAAACCGGCGCCCGACGGATACTCGCCAGCAACGTCGCCGCGCCCAGGAACAACCCGGCAAAGGTACGGTTCATCCGCCGCTGCTGCCGGGGCGTGCGCAGCAGGCGCAACACCTTGGCTGCAAGCCCGGTATAACCCGCCATGACCATCAGGTCGACCGTGACCATGGTCGCGATGATGATCAGGTACTGCGGCAGCAGGGCCGCATGCGGGTTGATGAACTGCGGCAGCACCGCGAGCATGAAGATCAGCGCCTTGGGATTGCTGACGTTGACCAGAAAGCCACGGAACACCAGGCTCAGCGGCTTGCCGATGGGGCGTACGGCGGAATTGTCGCTGATGTCAGCCGGCAGCGCGCGCCACTGCTTGACCGCCAGATACACCAGGTAGGCAACACCGAACCATTTGATGACCTGGAACGCAGTGGCTGATGTCGCGAGGATGGCACCGACGCCGGCGGCAATGATTGCAATCTGCAGCACCAGGCCCAGTTGCAGGCCTAGCGCGTTCCAGTAGCCGCGCCAGAAGCCGTATTGCAGGCCACAGGACATCGAGGCAATGGCCCCGGCCCCCGGCGACAGACTGATTACCCAGCAAGCGGCAAAAAATGCCAACCACGTTTCCAATAACATCGCGCACCTCGGCACTAACTTGTTACAAACCTCTAAGCTAGTGCCCTGGCGAAAAAATCACCACGATTTTTTTCTGCGACCGATCAATTGTCCGAAGTTTTGCTTTCGCTCACCAGCGGCAGTACTTCGGCACCGCGCCAGCGCCGTACCGATTTCTGGAAGAACTGGCTGTTGGGCACCTGCACCAGCGCACCGCCAGCCTCCGGCAGTTCGATCAAGGTGGTGAACAACAGGTTGATCGCGACCACCCGGCCTTTGACGCCGGGCTTGTCGATGGTTTCGACCAGCTCGACCACATCACCGATGCGAAATGGCCCGACGGTAAAGATCAGCACCGCGCAGAGCAGGTTCGACAGCACGCTCCACATGGCGAAGAACGCCACTGCCGCCACCGCAACGAAACCGGACAAGGCGGTCCACAGCACCGTGGCGGAAACCCCCAGGCGTTCGAGGACGAAGATCAGCGCACTGCCCATGATCAGCCAGCGCAGGCCACCGCGCAGCGGCATCAGCAGCTCGGGCGGCAACGGATAGCGCTCGCCCAGGCGCTTGAGGCAACGCGCAACCACACGCTGCAGGATGAACGCCGCCGAAAGGATCAGCAGGATCTGCAAACCCAGCCAGAACGGTGCGATCCATTCCACCGGCAATGGCCATTGCAAGGATTCCATCAGGACAACGCCTCCAGCTCCGCCTGCATGCTCTCAAGCGTCTCCAGGGCAGCCATCCAGGCTTCTTCCAGCTCCCCTTCACGGACCTTGAGCCTGGCTTGTTGAGCCAGCAGGTCACGCAGCTCGTCCTTGCGCGCCGCCTCGTAGAGCGCGCTGTCGCCGAGGCCGGCGTCGACCTTGGCGAGTTGCTCATGCACGCTGCCCAACTCGCGCTCGAGCTTGTCGGCTTCACGCTTGTGCGGTGCCAGCTGCTGACGCAGGGCCGCTGCGGCCTGGCGCTGAGCCTTCTTGTCGGTCTTGTCGGCATTGACCGGCGCGCTGCTCACCGGAGCATTGCGTTGACGGTACTCGACCAGCCAGCGGCTGTAGTCGTCCAGATCGCCATCGAAAGCCTCGACCTTGCCGTCGGCTACCAGCAGGAAGTCATCGGTGGTGCTCTTGAGCAGGTGACGGTCGTGGGAGACCACCAGCACCGCGCCACTGAACTCTTGCAGGGCCATGGTCAGCGCCAGGCGCATTTCGAGGTCCAGGTGGTTGGTCGGTTCATCGAGCAGCAACAGGTTCGGCCGCTCCCAGGCAATCAGGGCCAGAGCCAGGCGGGCTTTTTCGCCGCCGGAGAAGTTCAGCACCGGCTCGTCAATGCGCCCGCCACGGAAGTCGAAGCCACCGAGGAAATCGCGCAGCGTTTGCTCGCGCTCGGTCGGCGCCAGGCGTTGCAGGTGCAGCAGCGGGCTGGCCTTGTTGTCCAGCGAGTCGAGCTGATGCTGGGCGAAGTAGCCAACCGAGAGGTTCTCGCCACGCACCAGGCGCCCGCTCAGGGGCTCCAGCTCACCGGCGAGGTTCTTGATCAGGGTCGACTTACCAGCGCCGTTCGGGCCCAGCAGGCCGATCCGGGCACCCGGCGTGAGCTGCAGCTTGACCTTCTCGAGGATGGTCTTGTCGCCATAGCCCAGACGGCCTTCGGACAGATCGAGCAACGGGCTGGAGATTTTCTCCGACTCGCGGAAGACGAAGTCGAACGGCGAATCGACATGGGCCGCCGACAGCTCTTCCATGCGCTCCAGGGCCTTGATCCGGCTCTGCGCCTGACGGGCCTTGGTAGCCTGGGCCTTGAACCGGGCGATGTACTTTTCCATGTGCGCGCGCTGGGCCTGTTGCTTCTCGTAGGCCTGTTGCTGCTGCGCCAGACGCTCGGCACGGGTGCGCTCGAACGCGGTGTAGCCGCCACGGTAGAGGGTCAGCTTGCACTGCTCGACATGGGCGACATGATCGACCACGGCATCGAGGAAGTCTCGGTCGTGGGAAATCAGCAGCAGCGTGCCGGGGTAGCCCTTGAGCCAGTCTTCCAGCCAGAGGATGGCATCGAGATCCAGGTGGTTGGTCGGTTCATCGAGCAGCAACAGGTCGGACGGGCACATCAGTGCCTGGGCCAGGTTCAGGCGCATCCGCCAGCCACCGGAGAAGTCGCCGACCCGGCGGTCCACCTGCTCGTTGGTAAAGCCAAGACCCGCCAGCAACTTGCGCGCCCGGGCGTCGGCGGTATAACCGTCGGCGCTGTCGAGTTCGATGTGCAGGCGTGCCAGCGCAGTGCCGTCGTGGGCGGCTTCGGCCGCAGCCAGGTCGGCCTGGACCTTGCGCAGGCGGGCATCGCCGTCGAGTACATAGTCGACCGCCAGGCGGTCGAGGGTATCGACCTCCTGGCGCATGTGCGCGATGCGCCAGTCCGCAGGCAGCTGACAGTCACCGGAGTCGGGCGTCAACTCGCCGCGCAGCAAGGCAAACAGGCTGGATTTACCGGCGCCGTTGGCACCGATCAGGCCGGCTTTATGACCGGCGTGCAGGGTCATCTCGGCGCCTTCTAGCAGGCGCTGTGGACCACGCTGTAAAGTGAGGTTCGATAGTCTGATCATAATGGCCGCGGAGTCTACCAGCTTCGTCGGCAACTGGCGCGAGTGGGACCATGCACACCGACCTGTGGAATTTTGCCCTGAAGCTTTACGCCCGACCAGGCGTGGAAGCCGCCTGCCTGCAGTGGCAGGACCTGGGTGGCGACGTCTGCCTGCTGCTGTGCGGCATCTGGCTTAGTGCCCGTGGCGTAGCAGCGAACGAACAACGGGTGCGACAGCTCACGGAGCTGGCCGAGACCTGGCAAACCGAAGTGGTGAAACCACTGCGCGCCCTGCGTCAGTCCTGGCGAAACGAGGCAGCCAGGGATCCGCAATTGACGGGATTGCGCGAGCAGGTAAAAGGTCTGGAGTTAGCGGCAGAACGCATCCTGCTGGAGCGCCTTGAGACGACCTGCAAGGACTGGGCAGCAACGCCCGAAACCGCACTGGACTGGATAAGCTGGCTGGCCCCCGAAGGCGCCGGTGCGCATCACGACGCGCTGCACAGGCTGCGCGCCGTGATGCTGACGACTCAGGACGCCGAAGACGGGGTCTGAGTGGCCGGTGTTACCGAAGCTGCTGGTGCAGACGACGCAGCGGCTGCCGGTGCAGGAGCAGCGGCTGCTGCCGGTGCTGCTGGAGTAGCCGGCTTGGCTGCTGGTTTGGCTGCAGCGGGCTTTGCAGCAGGCTTGGCGGGTGCTTTTACGGCAGCAGGCTTAGCGGCAGGTTTGGCAGCGGGCTTAGCCGGGGCTTTTGCCGCGGCCGGTTTGGCTGCAGCGGTACGGGCCGGAGCTTTTGCGGCTGGCTTGGCTGCTGGTTTTGCCGCTGCTGGTTTAGCGGCAGGTTTAGCGGCAGGTTTTGCCGCAACGGGTTTAGCTGCCGGCTTGGCTGCCGGTTTTGCCGCTGCAGTTTTCGCCGCAGGCTTGGCAGGGGCTTTGGCAGCAGGCTTGGCGGCCGGTTTGGCAGCAGCAGGCTTGGCTGCAGCAGTGCGCGCGGGTGCTTTAGCAGCAGGCTTGGCTGCTGGTTTGGCGGCGGCTTTAACGGCCGGTTTTGCCGCAGGCTTGGCAGCAGGTTTGCTCGCGGCTTTGGCCGGTGCCTTGGCAGCAGGTTTGGCGGCTGGCTTGGCAGCAGCCACTGCAGCAGGTTTGGCCGAACGCAGGGTCAACGCCTTGGCGGCGGCTTCCTTGACCTTGCCAACACCCTGGGCCAGTTTCAGGCTTTCCTGAGCGTCACGCTTGAGTTGCAGGATGTAGGTGCGCGTTTGCGATTGACGGTCCTTCAAATTGTCGAGCAACTTTTCCAGTTCGGCCACAGCGTCCTTGGCCTTGCCCTGTGCCTTGGCTTTGCCAGCCTTGGCAGCGTCCTGCAGTTTAAGACGGGACTTGTGCAGTTTTTCCTGTGCCTTACCCCGTTGTTTTTCCAACTTGGCGAGCAGTTTTTCAGCATCAGCCAGCGCTTGCGAGCAGGCATTTTCCAAATGATCGAGCAGGCTGCCCGAGAGTTGCTGGAGCAGGTGCAACGGCGTACTTACTGGCTTCTTATTGGCCGACATGGTTTACCTCCTGGCTGACGAGATTGCGGCTCATACTATGCTTCTGCTGCTACCGCCGCTAGGGCATGTTGACAGTATTAAATGCGCCGCGTTGCATGCCTGGGCAAAGTTGTTATCGCTGCAGCTGGAAACAAGTGTAGATGCTGCACAAAGTGTTGCTGATATTTACACGAAGTGACGAGCGAAGGCTGGCATACTTTGTTTCCTCTGAAGCAGGAGCGAGCCTGTGCCGCGCTATCTAATCCTTACCCTGTTGCTATTGCCGACATCGTTAATTGCAGCGCCTGAAACTACTTCGACAAGTGACCATGACCTGGCCTACAGCCTGGGCGCCAGCCTGGGTGAACGCCTGCGTACCGAAGTTCCCGGCCTGCAACTCGATGCCTTGATCGAAGGGTTGCGCCAGGCTTATCAGAACAAGCCGCTGGCGCTGAGCAAAGAGCGCATGACGGCAATACTCAGTGAACATGATGCCCAGGCCAACGAGGCTGCAGTTCAAGCCCAGACCGAACAATTGCTGAGCGCAGAGAAACGTTTCATGGCCACTGAACGGGCCAGGCCCGGAGTGCGTGAACTGGCTGAAGGCATACTCGTGAGCGAATTGCAGGCCGGCACTGGCAGCAAACCCAAAGCGGGAGGCAAAGTCCAGGTTCGCTATGTTGGCAAGTTGCCGGACGGGACCGTGTTCGATCAGAACCAGCAGGCACAGTGGTTCAATCTGGACAGTGTTATCGAGGGCTGGCAGGTGACATTGCCGCAGATGGCGACCGGGGCGAAATGGCGGCTGGTGATCCCTTCGGCGCAGGCTTACGGCGCCGATGGCGCGGGTGACCTGATTGCACCCTATACGCCGCTGGTGTTCGAGATCGAACTGCTCGGGGTTGCCGACTGAGGGTCGGCAGCACCGTCAGGCCTGCACCGCGCCTTCTTCACTGTGCGCAGTATGCAGCACTTCGATCAGGCAATCCTCGAGCTCGAAACGCTCATGCAACAGGCTGCCGAGCTTGCCCAGCTTTTCCGCGAAACGTTCAGGGTCGTTACAGTTGCCCTTGTCGCAGTGATCGTTGAAAGCCGAAGCGATTTCGGTGATGGCGTCGATGCGAGGGCTGATCTGCTTGGCCAGCTCGAGGCCGCGAGTATCACCAAACGCCTTGGCTTCGCTGACCAGTTGTTCGCTCACTTCGAAATGCCACGCTGACACGTAATCGATCAGCACCGCACAGAAGTCACGGTTCTTGTCCTTGTCGGCAAACGCCGGCTTGGCATCACGCAGCTCGCGGAAGGCCGTCACCAGCTCTGCACGCTCGTCCAACCAGCGGTCAATGAGCTTATGAACCCCACCCCAGCGTTCCTGAGCATTCTGACAACTATCTAGCATGGCGATCTCTTCCCTTCTGGGTAATGCCCCTGCCCCCGCGCCGCAAATGTGCAGAGCAAAGGTGGAATCAGCAGAGCGGCATCGAGCAGCTGTGTTTTCGGTATGCGTGCAGGGAGATTATTCCCGTGCGCCCTAGCCTTCAAGGTACGCACGCGACAAAGTTCATACAAGTGTTTAATCCGACCATCCTTTGCCGCCGGTCGCTTGCACTGTGAAAAACTTCGCCTCAGTTTTTTACCGCGCGGGTGAACAGGGGGCGGGTGCGGCCGAGCAGGCGGAAGGTCGGCAAGGTTGCCAGCAACACAAAGGACAGCAGGCTCCATTCAGGCAGGGTCAGGTCCAGGAAACTCCAGTTGATAGGCACGCAATCGGGGCTGCCGATGACCATTGCCTTGATGACCTGGAGCGTTGGCATGCTTTCGATAACGTAGTCAAAAGCCGGTTCGCACTCGGTGCTTGAAAGCGCCGGATTGCCTTGTAGCCACACGTGCCGGGCGGCGAGCAGCGCGCCACCTGCGGCAAAGAACAGCGCCAGAGCGGCATAGATGCGGGTACCCAGACGCCCCGGGGAATGCACCACCGCGCAGAGGCAGACCACGGCAAACGCGCCCAGGAACAGGCGTTGGCTGTAGCACAGCGGGCATGGCACCAGGCCCATGCCGAATTCCAGGTAATAGGCGGCAGCCTGGACCAGTATCGATGCCAGCAACGCCGGGAAGAATAGTGAACGCAAGCGGGCCAACGACATGGCGAATCCAGGAGCGCAATAGACAGGCGATAACGGTAGAGGAAAGGCGCGGCTTGTATCAAGGCAAGACAGTCGGGACAAGTCCCTGAACGACTGGGGAAGTATCCCGAACTCAGCAAGAAAAATGCGTAGGTATTTGAAGGAAAACTTACCGGCTAACGCAGGAAATTGGCTCAAGCCCATGGGCCCGCGTTTTTCGGCGCGCCCATGGGTAACTCAAGCTCGCACGACCTCTGGCAGTGGCAATGCCAGCAGACGCTCATCAAGCATGCCCAGGCCTTCCTGGAACAATTGGTTACTGCGTTCGGTATCACCCAAGCCAGCAAGCAGGCGCGCCAGTTCGGCACAGGCCTCGGGATTGCGCTGCACACGCAAACTGCTTTCCAGGTAATCCCGCGCCTTGCCCCACAAGCGGTTCTGCAGGCTCAGGCGGCCCAGGGTGAGCAGCAGGCTTGGATCGTCAGGATGCTCCTTGAGCCAGCCTTCGGCCGTTTGCAACTGGCGAGCCAGGTCGCCGCCGCGCACCAACCCGTACAGCCGGGCCAGATGGCTTTCGTACTGACGCTTGAGGGCTGTACGCAAGACCTGCTCGGCCTCGCTTTCAGCACCCAGCTGGCGTAGCTGCTCGGCATAGGCCAGCACCAGCGGCGGTTCCTGACGCTGCGCAGCGGTAAGCTGCTGCCAGGCGCGCTCAAGGGATTGCCGCGCGGTCTGTTCATCGCCTTCGCGGCTGGCCGCCAGGCTCAGGTTCTCACCCCAGGCACGGCGCTCCAGTTCAGCCAGCTCCGGCGCCGGCAGCACTTTGTCCTTGCGCAGCTCAGGCAGCAGGCGGATCAGTGCTGACCAGTCGCCACGCTCGCGATACAGACGCTGCAACAGGCGCAACACCTGAACGTTGTGCGGGTGACGCTCCTGCATGGCCTGCAGGGTAACCAGGGCCGCGTCGCTGTCGCCGCGGTCCATCTGCAACTGGGCGTGGCTCAGGGCAATGGCCAGCTCGGCTTCGGGCTGACGCTCCAGGGCACGCTCCAACAGGTTGTCACTGTCTTCGGTGCGGCCCAGCTCATTGGCGGCACGCGCGGCGCCGAGGTAGTACAGCAGCGGTTGACGCTCGGCTTCGGCAGCGCGATGCAGGTGACGTTGAGCGCTGGCCCAGCGACCCTCGGCGAGGTCCAGCTGGCCCTGCTCGATGGCCAGTTGCGTGCGACGGCTGCGGTTGCGCCGCGACCAGGGGTTGACCACCCCGCCTGAAGTCAGCACCAGGCCGACCAGGTAGCGCACCAGCAGCACCGCCAGGATAATCCCGGCCAGCGCCGCCAGGGCTGCCCACAGGCCCGACTGATAGCGAAAGCTGCCGTAGGAGATCAGCACATAGCCGCTGTGCTTGGCGATCGCGATCCCGAGCGCAGCAGCCACTGCAATGGCCACCACCGCCAGCAGGTAGACGCGCTTCATGGCTTGGCCTCCTCGACCGGCAGATGCCGGCGCTCAAGGTAGGCCTGAACGGCACTGATGCTGTCTGCCAGGTCCGGCACCACCACCGCAACCGGCTGCTCGGCCAGCTCGTTGAGAGCGGCAAGCATTGCCTGGCTCTGCGGGTTGTCCGGGTTGAAATTGGCCAACAGCACGCTCCTGGCGTCATCCAGGGCCTGGGTATAGACCTTGGCTTCGCCATTGAGCGCAGCCCACTGGGCTTGCTCGATCGTCAGGCTCAGGGCCAGGCGCAACTGATTGAGCGATTGCCCGGCCAGCAGCGGACGAACATTGTCGTCGGCGTTGAAATCGATCTGGAAGTACTTGGACAGCTCGGCCCACCACTGCGACCAGCGACTGGCGCCATCACCATCAGCGGTCAGGGCTCCCAGCGCATCGGCATTGCTGTTGAACTCCGGCGACTGGGCACTGAGCTGCAGCACTTGCTCGCGCTGGGCTGCCAGCTTCAGGAACAGGCCGGTGCGATCGGGCTGCTGGACGCTGTTGAGGGTGGCCAGGCTCTTGGCCAGTTGCTCGCGGGCGGCAAACGACCCCGGGTCGCTCTGTTCACGGAGGATTTCGTCTGCCCCCTTGACCAGCTCGCGGGCACTGACGATGTCCTGCAAGGCGGATAGACGTAGGCTGGCCAGGCGCAGCAGGTGCTCGGCTTCGGCCAGGCGCCAGTCCTTGCGGCTGGCGCCGAGGATGGTCTCCAGGCGCTGGCTCAAACGCTGCTGATCACCCTGCAGTTGGGCGACCAGGCGACGACGGTCTTCCAGTTCGGAAGCAGGCGGCAAAACGGCCAGCTGTGCAGAAAGTTGCTGCTCACGCTGCTGCAGGGCCCGGGTTTGCTCGCTCAGGGCCTGCAGGTTCTGCACCTGCCCCTGCTCGGCACCCTGGAGCTGGCGAACCTGCCATACGCCCCACCCGCCAACTGCAACACCCGCCGCGCCCAGCAGCAAGGCCAGGATTGCCAGACCATTACCGGACCGCTTGGCCGGTTCCACGGGGGTTTGCGCAGCAGCCTCAGGGGCCTTCAGTTCATCGTTGGGCAAGACAGTTTCGCTCACGTATCCATCCTTTGCTTTGCGGCACGTCGCCAATCAGCTTAGCGCCTTAGGGGGCTGGTGCAGGAGTTTCCTGCAATGTTGCCAGCAAAGCCGTGGCGCTGGCACCACGGCAATCCACTACATTCTGTGCGCCACTGGCGCGGGCAAGTTCCGCCACCCGTGGGCTGGGCACGAACAATGGCAGCTGCGCCAGCCGTGGCCAGTCTTCGCCCGCCAGTTGGCGCAAGTGTTCAAAACCCTGCCCACTGCTGACCACCAGGCCGTTCAGGCGTTCCCCGGCAATACGCCGGGCCAGGACAGCCTCAGGGTAATGCGGCAGATAGCGGCGATACAACTCGAGGTAATCGACGCGGGCACCCCGTGCAGCCAGGCGTTCGGCGAGCAACTCGCGCCCGCCTTCGCCGCGAATGATCAGCACCCGGGCTTGCGCCTGGCTGATCGCTGCGGTCAATGCCGGCAGCTGCAGCAGCGCTTCGCTGTCGTCACCTTGCGGTGGATAACTGACGTTGAGGCCATGGTCGTCGAGGATCTGCGCGGTGGCTGCGCCGACGGTGAACCAGGCTTGCTCGGGCGGCTGCTGCCAGTGCGCATTCAGCTGTTCAACCGCCAGGCGCGCAGCCGGCTTGCTGACGACAATGATCGCGCAGTACTGATCAAGCGCTTGTACCTGGCGAAGCTGCGCTGGCGTCAGCGCCAGCGGCTCGATTTCCAGCAACGGCAGGCTGCTGCTGAACACGCCCTGTTCGGCAAGCGTCTGGGCCAGCACCGAGCACTCTTCTGCCGGCCGGGT
Source organism: Pseudomonas sp. ZL2 (assembly GCF_054788455.1). Lineage (NCBI taxonomy): Bacteria > Pseudomonadati > Pseudomonadota > Gammaproteobacteria > Pseudomonadales > Pseudomonadaceae > Pseudomonas > Pseudomonas sp. ZL2. Next base: position 150,619 of record NZ_JBGOGX010000003.1, read on the forward strand.
CAGCAGCAGGCGCCAGCAGCTCACGGATGCCCGGCCTCGCCGTAGACCGCCTTGAGGATGTCCTCGGCACCTTGCCCGAGCAGGTCTTCGGCGACCTTGATGCCCAGCGCTTCGGCATCCTGGCGCGGCGCGCGGGCCTGGGCAGTGAGCAGCTTGCCGCCAGCCGGCTCGCCAACCAGTCCGCGCAGCCACAGCTGCTCGCCTTCGAGCACCGCGTAGCAAGCGATCGGCACCTGGCAGCCACCATTGAGGTGCTTGTTCAGCGCCCGCTCGGCAGTGACCCGGTCAGCGGTGTCGGCGTGATGCAGCGGGGCCAGCAGCGCATGGATTTCGCTGTCGGCGCTGCGGCACTCGATGCCCACCGCGCCCTGGCCGCCCGCAGGCAGGCTGTCGTCGACACTGATGCTGGAGGTGATGCGGTCTTCAAAGCCGAGGCGGATCAGGCCGGCGGCCGCGAGGATAATGGCGTCGTACTCACCGGCGTCGAGCTTGGCCAGGCGGGTGTTGACGTTGCCACGCAGGAAGCGGATTTCGAGGTCAGGGCGGCGGGTCAGCAACTGGGCCTGGCGGCGCAGGCTGGAGGTACCGACGATGCTGCCGGCCGGCAGCGCCTCAAGGCTGTTGAAGGTGTTGGAAACAAAGGCATCGCGCGGGTCTTCGCGCTCGCAGATGCAGAACAGGCCCAGGCCTTCGGGGAAGTCCATCGGCACGTCTTTCATCGAGTGCACGGCGATGTCGGCCTGGTTCTCGAGCAGCGCGGTTTCCAGTTCCTTGACGAACAGCCCCTTGCCGCCGATTTTCGACAGCGGCGAGTCGAGCAGCTTGTCGCCACGGCTGACCATCGGCACCAAGGTCACGACCAGACCGGGATGGGCCTGTTCCAGACGGGCTTTGACATATTCGGCCTGCCACAGGGCCAGGGCACTTTTGCGGGTGGCAATGCGGATTTCGCGAGTGGACATGGAACGATCCGTACGAGATAGATTCTCCCGATGATAACAGCTCAGTCCAGACCGCTAGCAGATCTAAATCATGGGAGGAGGCGACCTTCCCTGGCCGTCGACTGCTCCATGGTCCCCGCCCTTAAAGCTGTTGCATCATTTTGCGCACACCGGCCACATGTCGGCGGCTGACAATCAGGGCATCGCCATTGAGGCCCTTGAGAAATAGCTGGAAATGCCCCAGTGGCGTGCGTTGCAGGCGTTCGATGCGGTTGCGGGCGACCAGGGCGTTGCGGTGAATACGCACAAATCGCTCGCCGAACTCGTCTTCCAGCGCCTTGAGCGGTTCGTCGAGCAGCACTTCACCGGATTCGTGGCGCAGGGTCACGTACTTGTGGTCGGCAATGAAATAGATCACCTGATCGAGGGGGATCAGTTCGATGCCCTTGCGGGTACGGGCACTGATGTGGCTGCGCGGGCCGCTGCCGCTCTCGGCTGCCGGACGGGTCAGGGCCGCCAGTTGCACGCGGTTGGGGCGCTCGGCCTTTCTCAGGGCTTCGCGCAGGCTGTCGGGTTGCACCGGCTTGAGCACATAGCCCAGGGTGCTGTCCTTGAACGACTGTACGGTGAACTCATCGTCACCGGTGCAAAACACCACCGCAGGCGGTGCTTCACGCTCGCACAGCCGGGCAGCGACCTGCAGGCCATCCAGCCCCGGCATGCGAATGTCGAGCAGGACCACCTCGGGCTTGAGGCTGTCAATCAGGGCCAGAGCCTCTTCGCCATTGGTGGCGCTGGGCTCCAGCACGGTATAGCCCTCCAGTTCGCCGAGCAGTCGGCTCAGGCGTTCCCGGGCTTGGGGTTCGTCATCAACGATCAGGACATTCATATTGCGCTGGATTCCTGCGTGAGTCTCGCACAAGGATAGCGTAGACAGGTGAGGTGACGACCGTCACGGCGATCCACGCTCAGACTCGCACGATGGCTAAAGATTCACTGGCTCGGCAGGAAACATGCCGAGCCTCTGTCCAACTGTAGACGGTTGCCGCAACACTGCCGTTCAATCGATAAATATCCTGTTGCAAGCGCGCTGTCGCGGGCCTGTGCTGCGACATAAACCCGCATTTGCCCCGACCGCCGCACTCCGGCAGGGCCGCCAATCCTGCTATGATCGACGCCACTTTTTCCGTTCACGCCTTCAACGAGTGAATCCATGAGCACCGACAAGACCAATCAGTCCTGGGGCGGCCGCTTCAGTGAGCCCGTCGACGCCTTCGTCGCCCGTTTCACCGCCTCCGTCAATTTCGACCAGCGCCTGTATCGCCACGACATCATGGGTTCGATCGCCCACGCCACCATGTTGGCGAAGGTCGGCGTTCTCACCGACGCCGAACGCGACACCATCATTGATGGCCTGAAGACCATCCAGGGCGAAATCGAGGCCGGCAACTTCGACTGGCGCGTCGACCTTGAAGACGTGCACATGAACATCGAAGCGCGCCTGACCGACCGCATCGGCATCACCGGCAAGAAGCTGCACACCGGCCGTAGCCGCAACGACCAGGTCGCAACCGATATCCGCCTGTGGCTGCGTGACGAGATCGACCTGATCCTGGCCGAAATCACCCGCTTGCAGCAGGGGCTGCTGGAACAGGCCGAGCGCGAAGCCGAAACCGTCATGCCCGGCTTCACCCACCTGCAGACCGCCCAGCCGGTAACCTTCGGCCACCACCTGCTGGCCTGGTTCGAGATGCTCAGCCGCGACTACGAGCGCCTGGTCGACTGCCGCAAGCGCACCAACCGCATGCCCCTGGGCAGCGCCGCGCTGGCCGGCACCACCTACCCGATCGACCGCGAACTGACCTGCCAGTTGCTGGGCTTCGAAGCCGTGGCCGGCAACTCGCTCGACGGCGTCTCCGACCGTGACTTCGCCATCGAATTCTGCGCTGCCGCCAGCGTGGCGATGATGCACCTGTCGCGCTTCTCGGAAGAGCTGGTGCTGTGGACCAGCGCCCAGTTCCAGTTCATCGACCTGCCTGATCGCTTCTGCACCGGCAGCTCGATCATGCCGCAGAAGAAAAACCCGGACGTGCCGGAGCTGGTACGCGGCAAGACCGGCCGTGTGTTCGGCGCCCTCACCGGCCTGCTGACCCTGATGAAAGGCCAACCCCTGGCTTACAACAAGGACAACCAGGAAGACAAAGAGCCGCTGTTCGACGCCGCAGACACCCTGCGCGACTCGCTGCGTGCCTTTGCCGACATGATCCCGGCGATCAAGCCACGCCACGCCATCATGCGCGAAGCGGCCCTGCGCGGCTTCAGCACCGCCACTGACCTGGCCGACTATCTGGTGCGCCGCGGCCTGCCGTTCCGTGACTGCCACGAAATCGTCGGCCACGCGGTTAAATACGGTGTCGATACCGGCAAGGACCTGGCCGAAATGAGCCTGGACGAACTGCGCCAGTTCAGCGACCAGATCGAGCAGGACGTGTTCGCCGTGTTGACCCTCGAAGGCTCGGTCAACGCCCGTGACCACATCGGCGGTACTGCGCCTGCACAAGTACGCGCTGCCGTAGCCCGCGGCAAGGCGCTGCTCGCCGCGCGCTAAGCCCTGTCGCGTGCTGCTGCCCGGCCAGTTCTGACTGGGTGGCAGCACTTGGCCTTCAAGGCTTGCTTGAGCGCACCATCTCCAGGAAAGCAGGCATCTGCGCTTCCTTGTCGGCGGCAATTTTCTGCACGTTCGGGTTGTGCTTGAAGCGCTCCAACAGCTCACGCGCTTGCGGGAAGTCTTCCAGCACGTCGATGGCGAAGACCTTCTTGCCCACGGCATAGGCCAGGTCGACGCTAAAGCAGAACAGCATGTCGGCGAGGGTCAGACTGTCGCCGGCCACAAATGGGCTGAACTTGCCATTGCGCTTGAGGGTGGCGATACCGGCCAGCAATTCGGCCTTGGCCTTGGCCTTGATGGCGTCATCGACCCGTGCGCCGAAAAATGCTTCGGGGTAGCAGGCGCGGGCAGGCAGTTCGATGTACAGCTCGATCTCCTTGGCCAGCTCGTGCACCTTGGCCTGGGCAAAAACCCCTTCAGGCAATAGCGCCTTGCCCGGCTGGGTCCGCTCGATGTAGTCGAGGATCAGGTTGGTTTCGCTGATAAAGCCCTCTTCGGTCTCCAGCACCGGCACCTTGCCGCGCGGGCTGAGCTTCAGCGCTTCGGGGCTGTGGCCGCCGAAAAACAGCACTTCTTCAAACGGCACGCCCTTCTCCAGCAGCGCCAGTTTGGCCATGTTGTAGTAGTTGCTGACCGAAAATCCATGAAGCTTGAGCATGAAACAGCCTCCAGGCCGTAAAGGGGTTGGCCGGGTTGTTATAGACCCAAGTGCCGGGCACTGACCAGCATCATGGAGTTCGTCGATAGCAAGGCATCGGTGCCCGGCTCGTGGCAAACTGGGCCCCCCTAAAGAGGAAAGCGCCCATGAGCGAACCAACCGATATCGACAACGACGAAGAAGAGTTCGCCGAGTCGACCCTGATCGAAGCCATCGAGAACCAGATCGAAAGCGACAACCCGCCGGCGGCCAAGGCCACGTTCAACAAGCTGACCCTGGTGGGCTACGAGCGTGAAGATATTCTCAACCTGATGGCCCATGTGCTGGCCTACGAGATTGACGCGATGCTCGAAGACGACCGCGCGTTCAACACCGAATGGTACGAAACCGCCTTGCGCGCCCTGCCCGAGCTGCCGCCGGAAAAGGTCTGAAGCAAAGCAGGATTTCCCTGACTACACTGCAAAACCAGGCACCGGCGACGGTGCTGCCCTCCTTGTCTGGAAGTCGGAGTCTCTATGTCGTTTACCCCCGAACTGATTGCCGAGCTGGAAGTCCTTGCCTTGTTCAACCTGGATAGCAGCCAGGAAGGCATCAAGGTCCATAACACTGCCTCCAAGGAGGTGATCGCCGCTGCGCGTCGCCTGTACGAGAAAAAGCTCACCGACCAGCCCGATGGCGGGTATCTGACCAGCCTTGGTCACGATGCTGCCGAGAACGTGCAGGTGTTGCTGAACATTCTGAATGTCGTCGAACCTGCCTGATCGGGACTGCCTTGCAGTCCATCGCCGGCAACGCCGGCTCCCACAGTGGGGGCTGGCCTTGCTAGCGGTCGTATCCACACCAACGCTAATAAAATGGCGTCAAAATTAAAATAGCTTAAACTCGCCATTGCTCCCCAGACGGCCGGTTTAGCTCGCCATGAACCACCCCCACGAAATTCGCCCCGACCTCGACCAGGGCATTGACCGCAAGGTGCTCAGCCAGCTGCGCCAACGTTTCCTGACGCTCAACCAGGGGCGCCTGGGGCGGGCCATGGACGGGCTGTCGAGCCGGCAACAGCAGGTGCTGACCCTGCTGCCGCTGTTTTTCCACGTCAATCACCCACTGCTACCCGGTTATGTATCCGGCAACACACCGGCGGGCGTCGCCAATTTCGAGCCTGATGCCCCACTGCTGGCCGAAGCCCAGCGCCTGACCCGCTCGTTCTCGTACAAGGCCCGCCGCGGCAACCCGCCCCAGCCGATTCACGGGCTGTACCTGATGGGCAGCCTGGGCACCCTGGCCCAGGCCGAGCAAAGCGATATGGACGTCTGGGTCTGTCACGCCGCCGACCTCAGCGAAAGCGAACTGGCAGAGCTGCGCAAGAAATGCCTGCTGCTGGAAATCTGGGCTGCCAGCCAGGGCGCCGAAGCCCACCTGTTTTTGATCGAGCCGCAAAGCTTCGTCCAGGGCGAGCGCGACGGCCAGCTCAGCTCCGATGACTGCGGCACCACCCAGCATTACCTGCTGCTCGACGAGTTTTACCGTACCGCCATCTGGCTCGCCGGGCGCACGCCCTTGTGGTGGCTGGTACCGGTCTACGAAGAAACACGCTACAGGCAATACATCGATACCCTGCTGTCCAAGCGCTTCGTGCGCGCCGAAGACAACCTCGACCTCGGCAACCTCGCGCACATCCCGCCGGGCGAGTTCGTCGGCGCCGGGTTGTGGCAGCTGTTCAAGGGTATCGAGTCGCCCTACAAGTCGGTGCTCAAGCTGCTGCTCACCGAGGTCTATGCCAGCGAACACCCGCAGGTACAGTGCCTGAGCCTGCAGTTCAAGCAGGCGGTGTTCAGCAATCACCTCGATCTCGACGAGCTCGACCCGTACATGATGGTCTACCGGCGTATCGAGCAGTACCTGCAAGGCCGTGGCGAACGTGAGCGGCTGGAGCTGGTGCGGCGCAGCCTGTACTTGAAGGTGAACAAGAAACTCAGCGGCCTGGCCCGCCAGCGTAGTGCCAGCTGGCAGCGTGACCTGCTGCAGCGCCTCAGCCAGGAATGGGGCTGGGATGAGCGCCAACTGGCGCTGCTCGACAGCCGCAGCCAGTGGAAAGTCCGCCAGGTGGCGGTCGAGCGCCGTGAGCTGGTGGCCGAGCTGAACTACAGCTACCGCTTCCTCTGCCAATTCGCCCGCAGCCAGAACGCTATCAGCCGCATCGACCAGCGTGACCTCAGCGTCCTCGGCCGGCGCCTGTACGCCGCCTTCGAACGGCGCGCCGGCAAGGTCGAGTTCATCAACCCGGGGATCGCCCCGGACCTCGCCGAAGACACCCTGACCCTGGTCCAGTCGCCCAACCGCAAGGAACCCGGGCAAACTCACTGGGGCCTGTACAACGGCAACCTGGGCGTACACGAGTGGGAGCACTTTGCCCCGATCAAGCGTTGCCGCGAACTGCTCGAATTGCTGACCTGGGCCCACCGCAATGGCGTGATCGACAGCAGCACGCGCCTGGCCCTGCACCCGGGCAGCAGCGACCTCAGCGAGTATGAGCTGTTCAACCTGCTCGGCAGCCTGCAACAGAGCGTCGCCCTGCCCCTGCCGGTGGTCAGCGAACAGCGCCTGCTGCAACCGAGCGTGGCGGACGAGATCCTTCTGCTGGTCAACGTCGGCATCGACCCGCTGCAGCACCACCGCGACCTGAACATCCTGATGACCACCGAGCGCACCGACTCGCTGAGCTATGCCGGGGTGCGCGAAAACCTGGTGCTGACCCTCGATCAGGTCACGCTCAATAGCTGGAACGAAGTGCAGGTACACCGCTACGACGGCGAACATGCCCTGCTGCGCTGCCTGCGCGATTACCTCAACAGCCTCGGCACCGGCCACACGCCGAGGCTGCGGGTGCGCTGTTTCTGCCACAACCGTGCCCAGGCCATCGCCCTGCGGGTCGAGGAAGTGTTCGCCACTACCCAGGCGCTGCTCGCGCAGAACCTCAACCACCGCTACCTGTTGCAGGTTGAGCAACACACCCATGTGCTGGAACTGCAAAGCGGCGCGGTGAACCTGGTGACCCTGGAAGATCAGGACGCCGTGCTGCGTTACCTCGGCGAAGAGCGCAGCGATTACAGCCCCCTGCACCTGGACGCCAACGCCCTGCAGGAGCTTGACCTGGCCCAGCTGCTGTCCCTGGGGCAGCCGCAGTGCATCCAGTTGTTCTATCGGGTGCAGGACGCCTGGGCGGATGTCTATGTGCTCGATGAGCACAATGCGCTGTGGCAGCAGCGCCTGCCGTTCCACGATGAAAACAGCCTGTTGCTGCCGCTGCAGCGCTTTTTGCAATCAATCGTGTTTCGCCGCGAAGCGCGCCTGCCGCTGGACAACCTGCAGGCCCAAGGCTCACTGGATATTCTTTATTACCAATTGTTGCCATCGGGTACCGGCAAGGTCCGCCAGGTGGAAGCGCGCCAGGTCGAGGTCAAAACTAGCGACCGGCCGTACTACGAGGTGCAGGCGATTTTGCAGGCAGGCGCCAGCGACGACGTGCAAGTCACGCTGTACTGCAATCAACGGGAGTTTTCCCAGCTCGAGCACGGCGACCAGCTGTATGCCGTGGTCGCCCGCGAGATCATCGAGCAGCGCCTCGAGGCCGAGCGCTACCGGTGTTACATCACTGACCTGGACCTGTCCGGCCTGCTGGCCGACGGCCTGGGTTCGAGCATCTTGTACCTGCGCTACAAGGGCGAACTGGAGCGGGCGCTCAACGAGGCCCTGGCGCAGGCTTGAGGCTCAGAGGTCGAAGTCGCCTGCCGCTTCTGGCTGGTACTCGACTGCCAGCAGCTCGAGCTTGAGGGTCTTGCCGCCCGGGGCCGGCCAGTCGATCTTCTCGCCCACCGACAAGCCCAGCAGCGCGCTGCCGATCGGGGCGAGGATGGAGATCTTGCCTTCGTCGGCATTGGCGTCTTTCGGATAGACCAAAGTCAGGTGGTAGTCCTTGCCACTGGCTTCTTCGCGGCAATGAACCCGGGAGTTCATGGTCACGACACCGGCCGGAATTTCCTCGTGACCGACCGTTTCGGCGCGGTCCAGCTCGTCCTGCAAGGCGAGCACACCCGGCGAATCCTGCGTCTTCTCATCGAGGCTGTCGATAAGACGCTCGAGACGCTGTACGTCCAATCGGGTGACGATAATGGAAGGCTTGGTGCTCATGATCCGGTCAGACTCCTTTTTCTGGGCGATATAAAGCAAAACCCCGCCCAAGGGCGGGGTTTGCAGGAATTCGGCACAGCCGAAACAGGTTCGACACTACCACAGCCAAGTAAATACACAATACCCGGAGGGTCTATGCCGACCCGGCCAGCTGGCGACGCGCCAGCGCCTCACGGCAGATCTGCCGGCGTTGCTCATCGTCGGCCGCACGCCACTGGCGAATGTCCTCGACATGGCGGAAGCAGCCGATGCAGACCTTGTGCTCATCCAGCCGGCAGGTGCTGATGCACGGCGACGGCACTGCCGGGCTGACATTGCTGTAGAGCGGCTTGGCCGGCTTGGCTGCACTGCTCATCAGATGTCGTCGAAATCGAGCTTTTCACCCGCTCGCTCCCAGACGATGCGCTCGAGCATTTCGCCCAGCAGCTCTCCGCTCTTTTCGCAGGTCCACTTGCCGTTCTGCTCGTCGTAGTCGAAGTGGAAACCACCGGACCTGTCGGCCAGCCACAGTTGGCGCAGCGGCTCCTGACGGCTGAAGATCAGCTGACTGCCGTTGTCGAACTTGATGGTCAGGACCCCTGCCGAGTTCTCCATGTCCAGATCCAGGTCAGTCTCGTCGAACAGGTCTTCCAGGGCCTGTTGGGTCGCGTCGACCAGGTCGTGAAAACGCGCTTCGGTCAAACTCATTGCAAGAACCTCAAAAATGTCTGCACACACGCAAGCCGGGCAAGATACGAGCGCGGCGCGCCGAATGCAAAGGATACCGACCTGCGCCCGCCGGCGCAGCCACCACCCCGCCCGACGGCGGGCTGCCTGCATAGGCAAGGGGCCGGGCGCTCGGTATACTCGGGCGCAATACTGCTTATTACAAAGGATTACGCCATGAAGCGCCTGATCTCCACCCTCGCGGCGCTCGTCGCGGTTGCCTGCCTCGTTTCCGCCTGCGGCCAGAAGGGCCCGCTGTACCTGCCAGACGAAAGCAAAGACGGTCAAAAGTCGCAATCGCACAAGCACCAGTAAGGGTAACCCATGGACGCTTTCAACTACCGCGACGGTGAACTGTTCGCGGAAGGCGTGGCCCTGTCGGCCATCGCCAAACGTTTCGGCACGCCCACCTACGTCTACTCGCGCGCCCACATCGAGGCCCAGTACCGTAGCTACGCCGATGCCCTGGAGGGTGTTTCGCACCTGGTGTGCTTCGCCGTCAAGGCCAACTCCAACCTCGGCGTGCTGAACCTGCTGGCCCGCCTGGGCGCAGGTTTCGATATCGTTTCCGGCGGTGAGCTGGAGCGGGTCCTGGCTGCTGGCGGGCGTGCCGATCGCGTGGTGTTCTCGGGCGTCGGCAAGACCCGCGAAGACATGCGCCGCGCCCTGGAAGTCGGCGTGCACTGCTTCAACGTCGAATCCACCGACGAGCTCGAGCGCCTGCAGGCAGTGGCTGCCGAAATGGGCGTGCGTGCGCCGGTTTCGCTGCGGGTCAACCCGGACGTCGATGCCGGCACCCACCCGTACATCTCCACGGGCCTCAAAGAAAACAAGTTCGGGATCGCCATCGCCGATGCCGAAGAGGTGTACATCCGCGCCGCGCAGCTACCGAACCTGGAAGTGGTCGGCGTCGATTGCCATATCGGCTCGCAACTGACCACCCTGGAACCCTTCCTCGATGCCCTCGACCGCCTGCTGGCGTTGATCGACCGCCTCGGCGACTGCGGCATCCTCCTGCGCCACCTGGACCTGGGTGGCGGCGTCGGCGTGCGCTATCGCGACGAAGAGCCGCCACTGGCCAGCGACTACATCAAGGCCATCCGCGAGCGCGTCGGTGATCGCGACCTGGCCCTGGTGTTCGAGCCGGGCCGCTACATCGTCGCCAACGCCGGCGTACTGCTGACCCAGGTCGAGTACCTCAAGCACACCGAGCACAAGGATTTCGCCATCGTCGATGCGGCGATGAACGACCTGATCCGCCCGGCCCTGTACCAGGCCTGGATGAACGTCACCGCGGTGCAACCGCGTGCCGGTGAAGGCCGTACCTACGACATCGTCGGGCCGATCTGCGAGACCGGCGACTTCCTCGCCAAAGAGCGCGAACTGAACCTGGCCGAAGGCGACTTGCTGGCGGTGCACTCGGCGGGCGCCTATGGTTTTGTCATGAGCTCGAACTACAACACCCGTGGTCGTTGTGCCGAAGTGCTGGTCGATGGTGACCAGGCCTTCGAAGTGCGTCGTCGCGAAACCGTGGCCGAGTTGTTCGCCGGCGAAAGCCTGCTGCCGGAGTAAACCCATGCTGCTGCGTTTTACCAAGATGCATGGGCTGGGCAACGACTTCATGGTCCTCGACCTGGTCAGCCAGCATGCGCACATTCTGCCCAAGCACGCCAAGCAATGGGGCGACCGCCACACCGGCATCGGCTTCGACCAGTTGCTGATCGTCGAGGCGCCGAGCAATCCGGAAGTGGATTTCCGCTACCGGATCTTCAACGCCGACGGCTCTGAAGTCGAACAGTGCGGCAACGGTGCGCGCTGCTTTGCACGCTTCGTGCTGGACAAGCGCCTGACCGCTAAAAAACGCATCCGCGTCGAAACCAAGGGCGGCATCATCGAGCTGGACGTGCGCAACGACGGGCAGATCAGCGTCGACATGGGCCCGCCGCGGCTGGTGCCGGCCGAGATTCCGTTCGACGCGCCGGCCCAGGCCCTGAGCTACCCGCTGGAGGTCGCCGGACGCACTGTCGAACTGGCCGCCGTGTCGATGGGCAACCCCCATGCGGTGCTGCGCGTCGACGACATCAACGCCGCACCGGTGCACGAGCTGGGCGCGCAGATCGAGCATCACCCGCGCTTCCCGCAGCGGGTCAATGTCGGTTTCATCCAGGTCATCGACCGCCACCGCGCGCAACTGCGGGTGTGGGAACGTGGCGCTGGCGAAACCCAGGCCTGTGGTACTGGCGCCTGCGCCGCTGCCGTGGCGGCGATCAGCCAGGGCTGGATGGATTCACCGCTGTTGATCGACCTGCCGGGTGGGCGCCTGTCCATCGAATGGGCAGGCCCGGGCAAACCGGTGCTGATGACCGGCCCCGCCGTACGCGTGTTTGAAGGACAGGTTCGTCTATGAGTGAGTACCAGCCATGACCGATCAGCCCCAGGCTCCCGCCGAACAGCCCACCGACCTTAGCGCCGAGGGCTCGACGCCCAACCTCGGGGCTGAGGCCGTGGTTGCCTACCTGCGCGACAACCCGACGTTCTTCGCCGAGCACGACGAGTTGCTCAGCGAGCTGCACATCCCCCATCAGCGTGGTGACACCGTGTCGCTGGTCGAGCGCCAGCTCAAGCTGCTGCGCGACCGCAACATCGAAATGCGCCACCGCCTTTCGCAACTGATGGACGTGGCCCGCGACAACGACCGGCTGTTCGACAAGACCCGCCGGCTGATCCTCGACCTGCTCGATGCCGACAGCCTCGAAAGCGTGGTCATGGCCGTCGAAGACAGCCTGCGCCAGGAGTTCAAGGTGCCCTTTGTCAGCCTGATCCTGTTCGGCGAAACCGCCGCGCCGGTCGGCCGCTGGGTCAACAGCACAGACGCCCAGCAAGCCATTGGCGGCCTGCTGTGCGCCGGCAAGACGGTCAGCGGCAACCTGCGTGATCACGAGCTGGACTTTCTGTTCGGCGAAGAGCAGCGCAAGGAAGTCGGCTCCAGCGCCGTCGCCACCCTCAACCATCAGGGCCTGCACGGCGTACTGGCGATCGGTAGCCGCGATCCGCAGCATTACAAGAGCACGGTCGGCACCCTGTTCCTCAGCTACATCGCCGAAGTGCTGGGCCGGGTCGTCCCGCGCCATACCCAGACCCTGCGTCCGGTGCGCTAGTGGAACGCCAGCTGGAGGCCTTCTGCGCGCACTTGCGCAACGAGCGCCAGGTGTCCGAACACACCCAGCTGGCCTACCGACGCGACCTCGAAAGTGTCCTGGCGTTCTGCACCAAAGGCGGCATCGACAGCTGGAACGCCCTGCAAATCCAGCATCTGCGCCAACTGATCGCCCGCCAGCACCATCAGGGCCAGTCTTCACGCAGCCTCGCCCGCCTGCTCTCGGCAGTGCGTGGCTTCTACCGCTACCTCAACCGCGAAGGCCACTGCAGCCACGATCCGGCCAACGGCCTGTCGGCACCCAAGGGCGAGCGGCGCCTGCCCAAGACCCTCGACACCGACCGCGCCCTGCAACTGCTGGAAGGCGCAGTCGAGGATGAATTTCTCGCCCGCCGCGACCAGGCCATGCTCGAGCTGTTCTACTCCTCCGGCCTGCGCCTGTCGGAGCTGACCAGCCTCAACCTGGAGCAGCTCGACCTGCCGGGCGGCCTGGTGCAGGTGCACGGCAAGGGCAGCAAGACCCGCGTGCTGCCGGTCGGCCGCAAGGCCCGCGAGGCGCTGGAACAATGGCTGCCCCTGCGCGCTGGCAGTGGCCCGCAGGACGGCGCCGTATTCGTCAGCCAGCAAGGCCGACGGCTCGGCCCACGGGCCATTCAGCTGCGCGTGCAGGCCGCTGGTGCCCGCGAGCTGGGCCAGAACCTGCACCCGCACATGTTGCGGCACTCCTTCGCCAGCCACCTGCTGGAATCGTCCCAGGACCTGCGCGCCGTGCAAGAGATGCTTGGCCACGCCGACATCGCCACCACGCAGATCTACACTCACCTGGACTTCCAGCACCTGGCCGCCGTCTATGACAGCGCCCATCCCCGGGCCAAACGCAGTAAGGGCAGTGACTCATGAGCATCAAGCTGATCACCTTCGACCTCGACGACACCCTGTGGGACACCGCGCCGGTGATTGTCAGCGCCGAGGCCATCCTGCGCGACTGGCTGGCGGCCAATGCGCCAACCCTGGGCGCGGTCCCGGTGGAGCACCTGTACGCCATCCGCGAGCATCTGGTGCAGGCGGAACCCGGGCTCAAGCACCGCATCAGCGCCCTGCGTCGGCGCGTGCTGTTCCGCGCCCTGGAAGAGGTCGGCTACAGCGAGAACAAGGCCCGTGAGCTGGCCAACGAAGGCTTCGAAGTGTTCCTGCATGCCCGGCACCAGATCGACATTTTTCCCGAAGTGCAGCCGGTACTGGAGATCCTCCGGCACAGCTATACCCTGGGTGTGGTTACCAACGGCAACGCCGATGTACGCCGCCTGGGCCTGGCCGACTACTTCAAGTTTGCCCTGTGCGCCGAAGACCTAGGCGTTGGCAAACCCGATCCGCAGCCCTTCCTCGAAGCCCTGCGTCAGGGTGAGGTCGAAGCGCATGCGGCGGTGCATATCGGCGATCACCCCGGCGATGACATTGCCGGCGCCCAGCGTGCCGGCCTGCGGGCGATCTGGTTCAACCCTCAGGGTAAGACCTGGGAGGCTGAGAACCGCCCTGACGCGGAGATCCAGCGCCTGTCGCAGCTGCCTGAACTGCTCAACAGCTGGCGCTAAATCTGTGGGAGCGGGCTTGACCCGCGATTGCGGACTGTCAGCGCACATCGCATCGCGGGGCAAGCCCGCTCCTACATTTCGGCGATCCAACCATTACAGACACAAAAAAGCCCGCAGCGACGGCGGGCTTTTTTGCTGACGGGGCCACTCAGATAGGGCGGCTACCGTACTTGTTGTCCGGCTTCTTGGGCGGATCGGCGACCACGTTGGCCTCCACTTCCTGCACCTTGCCACCACGGGAGAGAAACTCTTCCATGGCCTTGGCCAGAGCATCACGCTCCTTCTGCTTGGCTTCCATGCTCGGCATCTCGTCGACCGAGACCGCCGCCGACTTCTTGCCCTTGGCTACAGGTGCCGGGCTGTCGTCGCCGCTGTCGTCAGCCACATCATCAGCTGCCGCTTCGAGGCCTTCATCACCTTCGTCTTCGTCGCCTACTTCGAGGTCGTCAGTTTCCAGATCGTCGTCGCTCATGTTCTACCTCATGACTTGCGAAAAGCAGATTAGTTATAGACCAGCAACGTCGAAAATCGACAGCTGCCAGAAAAAATTCAAGGTCCGCGGACTGGCCGCAGGCCGTGGTTGCGCCACAACGAATGGCGAGAACCGGGCAAACCCCACGTCACGGGCGAGGCCTGTACAAATAAAGAGCGGGCGGCGTTAATGCGCCGACATACCCTGGCGTGATCGACTCGCTTATTGGCAAGCCTAGCAAAGGGTATGGAAGTTTGCGGACAGCTCGTCAGCACCCTTCGGCGCGCATTCTAGCGTGCTCAGAGAAAAAGCAAAGTGCCTAAATTTCACTGAGCGCTGTAAGTTTTCTGCCCACATCACACGCAGCCATCAAAGCTCGGGTAGAAACCGTTTGCGCTTGAACGAACGGACAATTTACGGGCAAAAAAATGCCCGGCAAGCCGGGCAAGTTTTTTTCGAGGCCGTTACAGGTTGTAGCCGCGCTCGTTGTGTTGCGCCAGGTCGAGACCGACCGACTCTTCTTCTTCGTTGACCCGCAGGCCCATGACCAGATCCAGCACCTTGAGGATCACGTACGTGACGATCGCGGTGTAGATCACGGTAAAGCCGACACCCTTGGCCTGAATCCAGACTTGTGCGCCGATGTCTTCAACGGTGCCGAAGCCACCCAGGGCCGGGGCTGCGAACACGCCGGTGAGGATCGCACCGACGATACCGCCGATGCCGTGCACGCCGAAGGCATCCAGGGAGTCGTCATAGCCGAGCTTGCGCTTGAGGCTGGTGGCGCAGAAGTAGCAGATCACGCCTGCCACCAGGCCGATCACCAGGGCGCCCATCGGCCCGACGGTGCCGGCAGCCGGGGTGATGGCCACAAGACCTGCTACCACCCCCGAGGCGATGCCCAGTGCGCTTGGCTTACCGTGGGTCAGCCACTCGGCGAACATCCAGCCCAGGGCCGCTGCGGCGGTGGCGATCTGGGTCACCAGCATGGCCATGCCGGCGGTGCCGTTGGCCGCAGCGGCAGAGCCTGCGTTGAAGCCGAACCAGCCAATCCACAGCATGGCCGCGCCCATCAGCGTGTAACCGAGGTTGTGCGGCGCCATCGGCGTGGTCGGGAAGCCCTTGCGCTTGCCCAGCACCAGGCAGGCCACCAGGCCGGCGATACCGGCGTTGATGTGCACCACGGTGCCGCCGGCGAAGTCGAGCACGCCCCAGTCCCACATCAGGCCGCCGTTGCCGCTCCAGACCATGTGGGCGATCGGCGCGTAGACCAGGGTGAACCAGATGGCCATGAAGATCAGCATCGCCGAGAACTTCATACGCTCGGCAAAGGCACCGACGATCAGCGCCGGGGTGATGATCGCGAAGGTCATCTGGAAGGTGATGAATACCGCTTCAGGGAACAGCGCCGCCGAAGAGGTCAGGCTCGCCGGGGTCACGCCGGCGAGGAACGCCTTGGACAGACCGCCAACGAAGGAATTGAAGTTGACTACACCTTGCTCCATACCGGTGGTATCGAACGCCAGGCTATAGCCGTAAACCACCCACAGAACGCTGATCAGGCCGGTGATCGCAAAGCACTGCATCATCACCGACAGCACGTTCTTGGAACGCACCATGCCGCCGTAGAACAGGGCCAGACCAGGGATGGTCATGAACAGCACCAGGGCTGTGGCGGTCAACATCCAGGCGGTATCGCCGGAGTTGAGCACGGGGGCTGCCTCCTCTGCCAGGGCCAGGCCGGGCATTACGAGGGACAAAAGGGCTCCTAGCCCTGCGAACTGACGCAGAGTCATATTGTTATCTCCTGGGGCGTTGGGGTTTGGTGAGGCTTTTTTGTTAGATCGCGTCGGTATCGGTTTCGCCGGTACGGATGCGAATCGCCTGCTCCAGATTGACCACGAAAATCTTGCCGTCACCGATCTTGCCGGTGTTGGCCGCCTTGGTGATCGCCTCGATGACCCGGTCCAGATCCTTGTCGTCGATGGCGACGTCGATCTTCACCTTGGGCAGGAAATCGACCACATATTCAGCGCCGCGATACAGCTCGGTGTGACCTTTCTGCCGGCCGAAACCTTTGACTTCAGTGACAGTGATGCCCTGCACGCCGATTTCGGACAGCGACTCGCGCACGTCGTCCAACTTGAACGGCTTGATGATGGCAGTGACTAGCTTCATGAAACTCTCTCCCGAATTGGTGGACTTGCCCCAGGAAAACAAACCCGACTCAAGTCTAAGCGCAGTGCCTGGCTTTGTAACGCGTCGTCATGGTGACTGCATCAGTGCATGGGTCATGAAGGTCTTAGCAGAAAGCTTGCCAGATTGGTTAAACCCCCGGATTACAGGGACTTACGTTACTCGGCCCGACTTGGCCAGTCGCCAGCACCGTTTTGATGCACAACAACGGTGCGCGGCGTTTCGCCGCCATGCGCGAAAAGCGTGCAGCATTGGGGCGCTAAAGGTGCGTGTTACACTGGCGCCCCATTGCATACTGTGGACAGCCGAACATGCTCGCGCCCAAAGCCTTTCTTGATGCCCTGAGCGACCAGGCCTCGCGCCTGTTCAGTGGCGACTCCTCGCAGCCCCGCAGCGAAATCGAAAGCCAGTTCAAGGCCCTGCTGCAAAGTGGGTTCAGCAAACTGGAACTGGTCAGCCGGGAAGAATTCGACAGCCAGATGGTCGTCCTGGCCCGCACCCGCGCCCGCCTTGAAGCGCTCGAAGCCAAGGTCGCGGAGATGGAAGCACGCCAGAACCCGCCCGCTGCCGAGTGAGCTTGCGATGACGCCTTCTACTGAGTACCCGGTGCTGTTGTTCTCCTACGGCACCTTGCAGGACAAAGCCGTGCAACTGGCCAACTTCGGCCGCGAACTGGTCGGCCAGACTGACCAGATGCTCGGTTACAGCCAGACATGGGTGGAAATTACCGACCCGCAAGTCCTGGCCACCAGCGGCAAGACCCACCACCCGATCGTCACCCCCAGCAACAATGCAAACGACAGCGTGGCCGGCATGGTCTTCCAGATCAGCGAGGCCGAGCTTGCGGCGGCGGATGCCTATGAAGTGTCCGACTACAAGCGGGTTGCGGTGACCCTGGCCTCTGGCCTGACGGCCTGGGTTTACGTGCGCGCCTGAGCGACGCGGTAGTGCGCTCGGCGTGGCTGGCTGAGCTGGCCTCATCGCTGGCAAGCCAGCTCCCACAGGGTCAGTGCCAGCCCGGGGAGCAGTGGGAGCTGGCTGAGCTGACCCCATCGCGGGTCAAGCCCGCTCCTACACAAGGTGAGCGCCAAGCCTGAGAACAGTGCTGAACCTGTGGGAGCTGGCTTGCCGGCGATCGAGTGCGCAGCGCTCGCACAAATGGTCCTGTAAAAACCTGACTCACTCTTCCCCGCCCCGATCCGCTCCACCCCACTACGCTTGCAGAGCCGCAGGACGCGGCCTCGTCTAGATCATGGAGCGTTCATGTCCCTCGCCCTTGTCCACAGCCGTGCCCAGGTCGGTGTTTCGGCCCCGGCGGTCAGTGTTGAAGCGCATCTGGCCAATGGTTTGCCGGCGCTGACCCTGGTTGGCCTGCCGGAAGCGACCGTGAAGGAAAGCAAGGATCGGGTGCGCAGCGCGATCCTCAATTCCGGCCTGGAATTCCCCGCCCGGCGCATCACCCTCAACCTCGCGCCAGCCGACCTGCCCAAGGATGGCGGGCGCTTCGACCTGGCCATCGCCCTGGGGATTCTCGCCGCCAACGGCCAGTTCCCGATTGCAGCGCTTGGCGAGGTGGAATGCCTGGGCGAACTGGCGCTGTCCGGGGCGATCCGCTCGGTGCAAGGTGTTCTGCCCGCAGCCTTGGCTGCACGAGCAGCCGGTCGGGCCCTGGTCGTGCCGCAGGAAAATGCCGAAGAAGCCTGTCTGGCATCGGGGCTGGTGGTGTTTGCAGTCAGTCACCTGCTGGAGCTGGTCGCCCACTTCAACGGCCAGACCCCGCTCAACCCCTACGCTGCCAACGGCTTGTTGCTGCAGATCCGCCCCTACCCCGACCTCAACGAAGTGCAAGGCCAGCAAGCCGCCAAGCGCGCGCTACTGGTCGCGGCCGCAGGCGCACACAACCTGCTGTTCAGCGGCCCACCCGGCACCGGCAAGACCCTGCTCGCCAGCCGCCTGCCCGGCCTGTTGCCGCCGCTGGATGAGCGCGAGGCACTGGAGGTGGCAGCGATCCAGTCGGTGGCCAGCCATGTACCGCTGAGCAGCTGGCCGCAGCGTCCGTTTCGTCATCCGCACCATTCGGCCTCAGGTGCTGCGCTGGTCGGCGGTGGCAGCCGACCGCAGCCAGGAGAGATAACCCTGGCCCATCACGGCGTGCTGTTCCTCGATGAGCTGCCGGAGTTCGAGCGGCGCGTACTGGAAGTGCTGCGCGAACCGCTGGAATCTGGCGAAATCGTCATCGCCCGGGCCAAGGACAAGATCCGCTTTCCGGCGCGCTTCCAGCTGGTCGCCGCCATGAACCCCTGTCCCTGTGGATATCTTGGCGACCCCACCGGGCGCTGTCGCTGCAGCAGCGAACAGATCCAGCGCTACCGCAACAAACTCTCCGGCCCCTTGCTCGACCGCATCGACCTGCACCTGACTGTCGCCCGCGAAGCCACGGCACTGTCCACCAGCAGCAGCCACGGCGAAAGCAGCGCCACCATTGCCGCGCAAGTCGCCGCCGCCCGCGACATCCAGCAACAGCGCCAGGGCTGCGCCAACGCCTTCCTCGACCTGCCCGGCCTGCGCCAGTATTGCGGGTTATCCACAGCCGACCAGACCTGGCTGGAAAGCGCCTGCGAACGCCTGACCCTGTCGCTACGAGCCGCCCACCGCCTGCTCAAGGTCGCGCGTAGTTTGGCTGACCTGGAACAGGCTGAAAACATTGGCCGTGATCATCTGGCCGAAGCGCTGCACTATCGCCCCAGCAACCAGTAGTAATTGCCCGCATTCTGCTCTTAACTTGGCAACAGCCCACCGCACCGAGACCGGTATGTTCGCATTCGTCCAGAGTTACCCGCTGTTGCTCGGCATTACCCTGATCGTGCTCGACCTCACGCTCTGGCAACTGATACCCGCCAATCGCCGCCCTTGGCGCATCGGTGCGCGCTTGCTGGCGTTTTCGCTGTTTACCTGGGTGCTGATCAGCGCCGGGGTCAGCCCGCTGCAACCTGCGCCCTGGGTCGAGGATGTGCCGCGCAATCTGCTCGCTACGGTGCTGGGGATTGCCTGGTGGCTGTTTGCGGCGCGTACCGCCACGGTAGTGATCGGCCTGGTGCTGGTGGCCCGTAGCGGTCACACCGGGCGGTTGCTGCAGGATGTGCTGGGGGCGGTGATCTTCCTGGTCGCTATTGTTGCCGCAGCGGCCTATGTGCTGCAGCTGCCGGTCAAAGGCCTGTTGGCAACCTCCGGGGTCATGGCAATCGTGATCGGCCTGGCGCTACAGAGCACGCTGAGCGATGTGTTCTCCGGCATTGTGCTGAATACCACCCGCCCCTATCAGATCGGCGATTCGATCAGCATCGACGGCACCGAAGGCAAGGTCATCGAGATCGACTGGCGCGCCACCCGCCTGCTTACCGGCAACGGCAGCATGGCGGTGATTCCCAACTCGGTGGCGGCCAAGGCCAAGCTGCTCAACTTCAGCCAGCCCAGCGATGTGCACGGCGTCTCCATCACCGTCGTGGTGCCGGCCAAGGTGCGCCCGCGACGGGTGCTCGATGCGCTGGAGAAAACCCTGCAAGGCACGCGCACGTTACTGATCACCCCTGCCCCGAAAGCGACGATCAAGAGTTCGAGCCTGGAGTCGGTGGAGTACGAGGCCAGCGGCTTTGTCAGCTCCATGAGCCAGAAGACCGAGGTGCGCAACCATATGTTCGACCTCGCCCACCGCCACCTGGAAGCGGCCGGCGTGGTGTGGAACAGCGATACCCAGCCAGGCCAGATGTGGAACCGTCAGCGCGCCCTGCTCGAGGATGTGCGGATCTTCCGTTCGCTCAGCAACGAGGAGAAAGACAACCTCAGCCAGCGCATGACCGCCGTGGAATACCTGGCCGACCAGGTGATCCTCGGCGTCGGCGACAGCTCGGATTACCTGCTGGTGATTGGCACCGGGGTGGTGTCTGTCGGCATTCGTGATGGCGACAAGCAGCTCGAAGCCGGGCGCATGGGCCCGGGTGAGGTATTGGGAGTGGAGGGCTTGCTGGAAGCGGATGATTCCACTGCCGAGTTCCGCACCCTGACCAGCTGCATTCTCTATCGCATCGACAAGGACGAAGTGCGCAGTTGCCTGGAGCAACGCACCGAGGTCAAGACTGCGCTGCTCAAGCTGCAACGCATCCGCCAGCAAACCCGCCAGTCACTGCTGGAGCAAAAGCCTGCAGCCATCAAGAAAGGCGGTTTTCTCAGCTGGCTGCACAAGTAGCCGTCAGAGCACCACGCGCAAGCATTGCCCGGCGTGATACAGCGAGAAGCCGGTTTCGTAGAAGCCGGTACGCAGCGCCGGCGCCGACACCGGTTTCATTGCCGAGAACGGAATCGGCAAGGCATCCGGGTTGTCGCAGAGCAGGTACTGGGCAAAGGCTTTGCCGATCACCGTGCCGGTGGTGTTGCCGCGGCCGTTGTAGCCAGTGACGGCGACGATGCCCGGCGCCGGCTCGAACAGGCGCATCAGGTGGTCCGGGGTGAAGTCGATGCAGCCGGTCCAGTGCATTTCCCACTCGACCTTGCCCAGTTGCGGGAAGTAGTGGTTCTGGATGCGGTCGGCCCAACTGCGGATGAACCAGGCCGGCTTGTTGTCGACCCGCCCGAGGCTGCCGAGCAACAGGCGCCCTTGGTCATCACGACGGATGCTGCTGAGCACCGTGCGCGTATCCCACGAACCCTGGCCGTGCTTGAGCACGTTGTCGGCAGCGGCGCCTTGCAGCGGCACCGAAGCGACCTGGTAGTAGTAGCCGCGGAAGAACTGGCGTTGCAGGTTGGTCCAGTCGCCTTCGGTGTAGGCGCCGGTAGAGATCACCACCTTGTCGGCGCTGACCGAACCTTTGGCGGTCTTCACCCGCCAGCTGCCGCCTTCACGCTCCAGGCCTTGCACGGCGGACTGCTGGAAAATCTGCCCACCCAGACGCTCGACCGCAGCGGCCAGGCCCTGTGTATAACCCATGGGGTTGATGGTGCCGGCGCGGCGATCGAGCAGCGCGGCGGAAATCTTGTCGGTACCGCAATATTCTTCGCACTTGGCCCCGGTCAGCAGCTCGACATCGGCGCCACGCCGGCTCCATTGCTGGTGACGGGCTTCGAGGTCGGCAACGCCGGTGGCGTTGTGGGCCATGTGCAGGGTGCCGGTGTTGTGGGCCTGGCAGTCGATACCCAGGCGTTCGATGGTGGCGAACACTTCGCCCGGCGCCTCACCCAGTATCTTGTTCAGGCGGCTGCCTTGCTTCTGGCCAAGGGTCGCTTCAACGTCATCCGGACGAATCCAGGTGCCGGCGTTGACCAGGCCGACGTTGCGCCCGGAACCACCGTGGCCGATTTTCCAGGCTTCGAGCAGGATCACCGTCTTGCCCTGTTCGAGCAGGTGAATGGCTGCCGACAGGCCAGTGATACCGCCGCCGATGATGCACACATCGGCCTTGAGCTCGGCGTTCAGCACCCGGGATGGCGCGGCGGGCTGGGTGACGTGTTCCCAGAGGCATTGTTGACGCAGTTCTGGCATGGCCGGCTTCCTCTTTTATTCTTGTGCGGTGGTGCCCCTATCGCTGGCAAGCCAGCTCCCACAGGGAGCAGCGGTCCTTGTGGGAGCTGGCTTGCCAGCGATGGGGCCGACTCGGTGATCAGTCGAACACAATCCCCTGCGCCAACGGCAGCTCGCGGGAATAGTTCACGGTATTGGTCTGCCGACGCATGTAGGCCTTCCACGAATCCGAGCCCGACTCACGGCCACCGCCGGTTTCCTTCTCACCGCCAAACGCCCCGCCAATCTCCGCACCGCTGGTGCCGATGTTGACGTTGGCAATCCCGCAGTCACTGCCTGCCGCACTCTGGAAGCGCTCGGCTTCACGCAGGTCGGTGGTGAAGATGCACGACGACAAGCCTTGCGGCACTTCGTTGTTCAGGCGCAGGGCTTCGTCGAATTCGTCGTAGGCCAGCACGTAGAGGATCGGGGCGAAGGTTTCATGACGAACCACGGCGCTCTGCGCGGGCATCTCGGCAATAGCTGGAGAAACGTAGTAGGCATTCGGGTACTGGTCCTGAAGCTGCCGCTCACCACCAAACACCTGGCCGCCTTCATCGCGGGCGCGCGTCAGGGCGTCCTGCATGCCTTCAAACGAAGCCTTGTCGATCAGCGGGCCGACCAGGTTGTCTTTACGTGGATCACCGATACGTACCTTGGCGTATGCGGCTTTGACCCGGGCCACCACTTCGTCCTTGATCGAACGATGAACGATCAGCCGGCGCAGGGTGGTGCAGCGCTGGCCCGCAGTGCCAACGGCGCTGAACAGGATGCCGCGCACGGCCAGGTCGAGGTCGGCGCTGGGCGCGAGGATCATCGCGTTGTTGCCACCCAGCTCGAGGATGCTGCGACCGAAACGCGCGGCCACGCGCGGGCCGACTTCACGGCCCATGCGGGTGCTGCCGGTGGCGCTGACCAGCGGCACGCGCGGGTCGTCGACCAAGGCTTCGCCGGCATCGCGATCACCGATGATCAGCTGGCTCAGGCCTTCTGGCGCTTCGCCAAAGGCTTTCAGGGCTTTTTCGAACAGCGCCTGGCAGGCCAGCGCGGTCAGCGGGGTTTTCTCCGACGGCTTCCACACCACGGCGTTGCCGCACACCAGTGCCAGGGTGGTGTTCCAGGCCCAGACCGCGACCGGGAAGTTGAAGGCGCTGATCACCCCGACCACCCCCAGCGGATGCCAGGTTTCACGCATGTGGTGGCCCGGGCGCTCGGAGGCGATGGTCAGGCCGTACAGCTGACGCGACAGACCGACGGCGAAGTCGCAGATATCGATCATTTCCTGCACTTCGCCCAGGCCTTCCTGGGTGATCTTGCCGGCTTCGATCGACACCAGCTCACCGAGTTCGGCCTTGTGCTTGCGCAGCACTTCGCCAAACAGGCGGATCAACTCACCGCGACGCGGGGCCGGAACGTTGCGCCAAGCCTGGAAGGCTTGTTCAGCCTGATCGATCTTGGCGGTCACCTGGGCTTTGCTTTCCAGGTGCACCGAGGCAATCGCGCTGCCATCGATAGGGGTGTGAACGGGATGGTTGCCATGGGTGTAGGCAGTAGTGGGAACACCGAGGCGGTCAAGCAGTCCATCAACCATTTTCTTCTCCTGCATGCGATGAGTGGTTGAAATAGTGATAGGGATCAGTATTAATCCGATCACTCTGGCGCAACAAACGACCTTTATTCTGCATATCATTCCGCCAGGTAATGATCTACTGGCTTAGAGACCGCTATGTCCAAACGTCTGGTGCCATCGATGGCCGCCCTGCAGTGTTTCGAGGCTGCCGCCCGGCACCTGAGCTTCACCCGCGCCGCCGAAGAGCTGCACCTGACCCAGAGCGCGGTGAGCAAGCAGGTGGCCCAGCTTGAAGAGATGCTCCGCCATCACCTGTTCCTGCGGATCCGCCGGCGCCTGCAACTGACTCCAGCAGGCGCGCTGTACCTGGCCGAGGTCAACAAGATTCTCACCCAGGTCGATATGTCCAGCCGTTACATCATGTCCTACGGCGAACAGACCGAAGTCCTCAAGGTAGCCACTCAACCGAGCTTTGGCGTGCGCTGGCTGATCCCGCACCTCAAAGGCTTCGGCAAGCAGCACCCGAACATCCACCTCGACATCCGCAACGAGATGGAGCCCTTTGCCCTGCTGCAGGCCACTGCCGACGTGGTGTTCTTCTTTGGTCAGGGCACCTGGCCGGGGGCCACCTGCATCGAGCTGTTCGGCGAGGAAGTGCTGCCGGTGTGCGCACCGGAACTGTTGCAGGGGCGCACGCTCAAGGACGCCAGCGAACTGGCCGAGCTGGTGCTGCTGCAAAGCACTTCGCGTCCGGAGGCCTGGCACGAGTGGTTTCTCGAGCAAGGCCTGCATTCGGCCAACAGTTATCACGGGCCGCGCTTCGATACCTTCTATATGAGCCTCAGCGCTGCCCAGTCCGGCTGCGGCGTGGCCCTGGTGCCGCGCTATCTGGTGGCCCAGGAACTGGCCGAAGGCAAATTGATCGTGCCCTGGCAGCACAGCATGCGCAGCAATGGCGCGCATTTCCTGGCGTTTTCCGAGCATGCGGCGGAGGTGCCGAAGGTACGCGCGTTGGTCGATTGGATTCGGGCGGAGCTGGACCTGCAAGGTTGATAATTTTTGGAATGACAGATCGACTTTTTTTCGCTTGTGCGAGCACTGCATTCCTCGCTTTCATGTAAGGGTGCCCACTTACCAGGAAGCTTTCGATGCCCGCTCAAGATTTCGTCAGCCCGGACAGCATTCGCGCGCAGTTCTCGGCCGCCATGTCGCTCATGTACAAGCAAGAGGTGCCGCTGTACGGCACGCTGCTGTCACTGGTGAGCGAAATCAATCAGCAGGTCATGACCCAGCAACCCGAGGTTGCCCAGGCCCTGCGCTGGACCGGTGAAATCGAGCGCCTCGACCAGGAACGCCACGGCGCCATTCGCGTCGGCACCGCCGAAGAGCTGGCAACCATCGGCCGCCTGTTCGCGGTGATGGGCATGCAACCAGTGGGGTACTACGACCTCAGCAGCGCCGGTGTACCGGTGCATTCCACCGCCTTTCGCGCCGTGCACGAGCAATCGCTGCACATCAGCCCGTTCCGGGTCTTCACCTCGCTGCTGCGCCTGGAGCTGATCGACAACCCGGCGCTGCGTGAGCTGTCGCGCGAGATTCTCGCCCGCCGGCAAATCTTCACCCCGCGTGCGTTGCAGTTGATCGAGCAATTCGAGCGCGATGGTGGCCTGAATGCCGACGATGCCCTGGCGTTTGTCGACGAAGCCCTGCACACCTTCCGCTGGCACCGGGACGCCACGGTGACCGCCGAGCAGTACCAGCAACTACACGACCAGCACCGCCTGATTGCCGATGTGGTGGCCTTCAAGGGCCCGCACATCAATCACCTGACTCCGCGCACCCTGGACATCGATGCCATCCAGCTGGGCATGCCGGCCAAAGGTATTCCGCCCAAGGCCGTAATCGAAGGCCCGCCACCGCGTCGCTGCCCGATACTGCTGCGTCAGACTAGTTTCAAGGCGCTGCAGGAGAAGGTCGCGTTCACTGATCAGCAGGGTGAAGGCAGTGGCAGCCATACCGCGCGCTTTGGCGAGATCGAGCAACGGGGTGCAGCACTGACGCCAAAAGGTCGCCAGCTTTATGACCAATTGCTCGATGCCGCCCGCACGGCGCTGGGTGGCGTTCCCGCCGAGGCCAATGCCGAGCGCTACATGAGTCTGCTCAGCGACAGCTTCAAGGCCTTCCCGGATGACCTGGCGCAGATGCGGGAGCAGGCGCTGGCGTACTTCCGCTACTTCCCGACCGAACGCGGGTTGGCGGCGCGTGGTGAAGCGCAGCGGCCGACTTCATTGCAGGGGCTGATCGACGCTGGGCATGTTCACTTTGAAGCGCTGGTGTACGAGGATTTTCTGCCGGTCAGTGCGGCGGGGATTTTCCAGTCGAACCTGGGCGATGATGCGCAGAACGAGTACGGCAGCAATGCCAACCGCGAAGCCTTCGAACAGGCGCTGGGCAAACCGGTGCAGGATGAGCTGGGGTTGTACGCCGAGAGTGAGCGGCGATCGTTGATGGCCTGTGCGCAGGCGCTGGGCCTGTCGCAGCTGTAGGAACCCAGGGCTGCTACGCAGCCCATCGCTGGCAAAGCCAGCTCCCACAGTTTCAGTGTTTGCAGTTCCATTGTGGGAGCCGGCCTTGCCGGCGATGGGCCGCAAAGCGGCCCCGATTTAGAACCTAACGCCCAACCCGAAAGCGATCCACTTCCTGCCGCAACTGCCCCGCCAATCCCTCAAGCTCACGCGCCGTAGCCGCCAGGTTCGTCGCTACCTCGCGCTGCTCACTGTTGGCCAGGGCAATGCTCTGCAGGTTACGGCTGAGCACATTCGCCGTGCTGCTCTGCTCTTGGGTTGCCGTGGTGATGGCGGCAAACTGTTCCCCCGCCGAACGGCTGCGTTCATCAATCTGCGCCAGCGCCGCGGCAACCTTGGCATTGCGCTCCAACCCTTCCTGCATCAGGCGGTTGCCCTGCTCCATGGTGCTGATGGCGTTGCCGGTTTCCTGCTGGATGCTGCCGATCATGGTCGAGATTTCATCGGTAGCCTGACGGGTACGCGAGGCCAGATTGCGCACCTCGTCCGCGACCACGGCAAAGCCCCGCCCCTGTTCACCGGCCCGCGCCGCTTCAATGGCAGCGTTCAAGGCCAGCAGGTTGGTCTGCTCGGCAATCGAGGTGATCACCCCGACGATGCCGCCAATTTCCTGGGAGCGCAGGCCGAGGGTGTCGATCACTTCGGCGGTGCCGGCCAGTGCGCTGGCGATCTGCTCAAGGGACGACGACGCCTGGTCCATCGAGGTGCGGCCAGTGCGGGTTTGCTGGACGTTGTCCTGGGCCATGCGCTCGGTGCTGCCCATGTTGTCGGCAATGTTCATCGAAGTGGCACTGAACTGCTCGACGGCACCGGCCATGCTGGTGATTTCGCCGGATTGCTGCTCCATCCCCTCACAGGCACCGGAGGACATTCCCGACAATGCCTGGGCACGGCTGCTGACCTGCTCTGCCGCTGCGCGAATGTGCTCGACCATGCTCGCCAGCGCTTCGCCCATCTGGTTGAAACTGTGCGCCAGCTGGCCGATTTCATCGTTGCTCGATACCCGCAGACGCGCCTGCAGGTCACCGCCACCCAGGGCTTGCGCTTGCTGCAGCAGATCACCCAGCGGGCGCAGACGGCGGCGTAACAGCCACAGGGTCGCAGCAACGGCCAGCAGCATCGCCAACAGGCTGCCGATGGCCAGGCGGGTACCGACGCTCCAGGTTACCGCGCGGATTTCCGCCTTCGGCATGCTCGCCACCACCGTCCAGGGCCCACCTGCAAACGGCACGGCAACGCTGAACAGCTCTTCGACACCGTCATGCCAGAAACGCCCTTCGCCCGCGGTGAACCCGGCAAGTGCCTGTGCCGCCTGGCTATCCGGGCGCACACCTGCTGGCGGCACCAGCCAGTGCTGCTTGTCGTCGAGCAGGGCCAGTGAGCCGGTCTGGCCGATGCGAAAGCGCCCGAGGTTGGCGAACTGGGCCTTTTGCGCATCGGTGTAGTCGAAGCCGACGAACAGCACCGCAATCACCCGCCCGCTGCTGTCACGCACCGGGGTGTACTGGGTCATGTAATCGCGCTCGAACAGGTTCGCCCGGCCAACATAGGCCTGACCGGCCAGCAAGCGGGCGTACGCCGGATGCTGGCGGTCGAGCAGCGTGCCGATGGCGCGGCTGCCGTCCTGCTTGGTCAGCGAGGTGCTGATACGGACAAAGTCTTCACCGCTGCGCACGAACAAGGTGGCGACGCCCGCGGTCATCTGGCGGAAATCATCCACCTGGCGAAAGTCGTTGTTGAGCAGTTGATCACCCAGGTACAGCGCGGGCGTGGCAACCCCCGCAACCGTCACCGACTCCCCGGAATGCAACTGCAAACCGGCGGCAAAGCGCTTCTCGAACAAGCCGCTCAGGCGCTGAGTGCTTTCGCGCAGAGTGCCGTGAAAGGTATCGAGCTGATCGGCGAGCAGTCGCGCTTCGCTGGCCAGGTGTTCCTGGCGGGTAATCAGGTTGGCGTTGTCCAGCGAACGCAGGGCAAACAGGGTGCTACCGGTAATCACCACGGCCAGCACGATGGCGAGGGCGATACCGAGTTGCGAGGCAATCCGGGCACGGGGTTGAGACATGGAAGCTCCTGGCAAGAGGGGCCGGGATCGTCCTGATCACGCTGACCGTCCGCATCAATACGGGAAGCGAGCCATCTAGACGTGGCTCTGATGCCTCTGCTTCGGCGGCGCGCGGCAATACTTGAGTGTGCAACAGGGTTATCCCGCGCAAACGTTCAACCGCTTCCGATAGACGCTGATGGCCCCAGTATTTCCACCTTGGG
The DNA here is from genome assembly GCF_054788455.1 of Pseudomonas sp. ZL2. Taxonomy (NCBI): domain Bacteria; kingdom Pseudomonadati; phylum Pseudomonadota; class Gammaproteobacteria; order Pseudomonadales; family Pseudomonadaceae; genus Pseudomonas; species Pseudomonas sp. ZL2. Next base: position 179,170 of record NZ_JBGOGX010000003.1, read on the forward strand.
CAAGTCCATGGAGTCTGCCTCGCCTTGCAGGAAGTCACTCAAGCGTCGCAAGCGCTCGCCACCGGGGCGGGTTTTCGGCCAGACCAGGTAGTAATCCAGCCCGCTGGCAACCGCCGTCGGCCATGGCAGGCTAAGCCGGGCCTGGGCGACATCCTCGGCCACCATCAACAAGTCCCCCATGGACACGCCATAACCCCGGGCAGCGGCGATCATGCCCAGTTCCAGGGTATCGAACACCTGGCCACCCTTGAGCGAGACCTTGTCGGTGAGGTCCATGCGCGCCAGCCAGCTGCGCCAGTCGCGCTTGTCGGGGGTCGGATGAAGCAGCTCGACACCCGCCAGGCGCCGCTCATCCCAGGGTCCTTCCTTGAGCAGTTCCGGCGCGCCGACCGGTATCAGCAGCTCGGAAAACAGCCGCTTGACCTCCCAATCCGGCGGGAAGTGACCGTCACTCAGCAACACCGCGCAGTCGAAAGGCTCATGATTGAAATCGACATGATCGACGTCCATCCAGGCGCTGGTCAGCTGTACTTCGTTGCCCGGCTGCAGGTGGCGAAAGCGGCTCAGGCGTGCCAGCAGCCAGCGCATGGTCAGGGTCGAAGGGGCTTTCATGCGCAGGATGTCGTCCTCGCTGCGCAGGGTGTTGCAAGCCCGCTCCAGTGCCGCAAAGCCTTCGCGCACTCCGGGCAGGAGCAAACGCGCCGCTTCGCTGAGTTGCAGGCTGCGGCCGTTGCGCACGAACAAACGGCAGGCGAAGTGCTCCTCAAGGGTGCGGATGTGCCGGCTGACCGCGCTCTGGGTGATTGATAACTCATCTGCGGCGCGGGTGAACGAACTGTGCCGGGCGGCCGCTTCGAAAGCCCGCAGTGCGTACAAGGGCGGTAAACGACGAGACATGAGGGACGGGCTCCGGGTTATCCACAGGCGATCGTCAGGATCATACTCCCATGAGTTTTAATCATGCCAAGCATCGCTATTATCCTTTTGTGGATAACCGTGCAAAGCCTCAAGCTTTCATGCTTTGAATCTATCGCGTAAGAAAAGGACGACTCCATGCAGGCTGCGCCTACCCATGAACTCAAGGCTTTGCTGCGCCTGGCCGGGCCGCTGATTGCCTCGCAGTTGGCGCACATGCTGATGGTACTCACCGACACCCTGATGATGGCCCGCATCAGCCCGCAAGCGCTGGCCGGTGGTGGTCTGGGGGCGGCGAGTTATTCGTTCGTGTCGATCTTTTGCCTGGGTGTGATCGCCGCGGTCGGCACCCTGGTGGCGATTCGCAAGGGTGCCGGTGACATCGCCGGCGCCACCCGCCTGACCCAGGCCGGGTTGTGGCTGGCCTGGGTCATGGCCCTGGTGGCAGCACTGGCGCTGTGGAACCTGGAGCCGGTGCTGCTACTGCTCGGCCAGAGCCCCAACAACGTCGAGGCCGCCGCGCAGTTCCTGTTGTTGCTGCCCTTCGCCCTGCCCGGCTACCTGAGCTTCATGGCCCTGCGCGGCTTTACCAGCGCCATCGGCCGTTCGACGCCGGTGATGGTTATCAGCCTGGTCGGCACAGTGGCCAACTTCCTGCTCAATTACGCCTTGATCGAGGGCATGTTCGGCCTGCCGAAACTGGGCCTGGTGGGCATCGGCCTGGTGACCGCGATCGTTGCCAACTGCATGGCCGTGGCCATGGCGTTGTATATCCGCTGGCACCCGGCCTACGCGCCCTACCCGATTCGCCAGGGCCTGAGCCGCCCGTCGTGGCCAGCCCTGCGCGAGCTGTGGCGCCTGGGCTTGCCGATTGGCGGCACCTACACCGTCGAGGTCGGCCTGTTCGCCTTCGCCGCACTGTGCATGGGCGTGCTCGGCAGCACCGAGCTTGCCGCGCACCAGATCGCCCTGCAGATCGTCTCGACCGCGTTCATGATTCCGGCGGGCCTGTCGTATGCCGTAACCATGCGTGTAGGGCTCTATTACGGTGCCGATAACCTCTTGGGTGCCCGACACGCTGGCCGGGTTGGGATCGGTTTTGGCGCGGCGATGATGCTGATGTTCGCCATCCTCTTCTGGCTGCTGCCAGACCCGCTGGTGGGGCTGTTCCTCGACCACGGTGACCCGGCCTTTGCCGACATCATCCAGCTGGCCGTGAGCCTGCTGATGGTCGCCGCCTGGTTCGAGCTGTTCGATGGTGTGCAGACGATTGCCATGGGCTCGATCCGCGGGCTCAAGGATGCCAAGACCACCTTCCTGGTCGGGCTGTTCTGTTACTGGGTGATCGGTGCGCCGGCGGCCTGGTTGCTGGCGTTCAACCTCGGCCTGGGTGCGGTGGGCGTGTGGTGGGGGCTGGCGCTGGGCCTGGCGTGTGCGGCGGTGAGCCTGACTTTGGCATTTGAATGGCGAATGAAGCGCTTGCTGGGCAGTGCCGGTGGGGTGAACAAGGTGACGGCTTCGGTGGTTTGAAGGCCCTGTGGGAGCTGGACTTGCCAGCGATGGGCTGCAAAGCAGCCCCAGAATCTACAAAGCCACCGACTGCTGCGCCGGACCACGCAGCAGATACTCCATCAACTCATCCATCGGCAACGGCCGGCTGATCAGAAACCCCTGCACCTGGTCACAATCAAAACTGCGCAACAGGTCCATCTGCTCCGGGGTTTCCACACCCTCGGCCACCACCTCGAGGTTGAGGTTGTGCGCCAGGTTGATCATCGCGTGCACCAGCTTGCGGTTTTCTTCGCGCTGCTCCATGCCGCCGACAAAGCTGCGATCGACCTTGAGCAAGGTGATCGGCAAGCTGTTCAGGTGCACGAACGACGAGAAGCCGGTACCGAAGTCATCCAGGGAAAAGCGCACACCCAGGCGCCCCAGCGCATCCATGGTCTGCTTGACCAGGTCGTTGCGCCGCATCACCGCGGTTTCGGTCAGCTCGAACTCCAGCCAGCGGGCATCGACGCCGTGCTCGATGATCAGCCGGCTCAGGGTCGCCAACAGCTGGCTGTCCTGGAACTGGCGGAACGACAGGTTCACCGCCATGTGCAAGGGCGCCAGCCCTTGTTCGCGCAGCGCCTGCATGTCGCGCAGGGCACGGGAAATCACCCAGTAGCCCAGGGGCACGATCAGCCCGCTCTGCTCGGCCAGGGGCACGAACTCGCTGGGCGGCAGCAGCCCGCGTTCGGCATGGCGCCAGCGCACCAGGGCTTCGAGGCCGACGATGCGCCCGTCGGCCAGGTTCAGCCGCGGCTGGTAGTGCAGTTCCAGCTCGTCACGACGCAGCGCCCGGCGCAGTTCGCTTTCCAGGTCGGCAAGGCTGCGGGCGTTGCGGTTGATGCGTTCGTTGAAGACGTGGAAAGTACAGCCCTGGGTGCTCTTGGCCTGCTGCATGGCGATGTGCGCATGCCACATCAGCGGGTCGGCGCCACCCTGGGCGCGGGCGTGGGCGACGCCCAGGCTGCAGCCTAGCAGCAGGCTTTCGCCGTCGATCCAGTAGGGTTCGGCCAGGGCTTCGGTGATGCGTTCGGCCATCCATTCGGCGCGCTGCGGCTCGCGGCGAGTATCGATCAACAGAGCGAATTCGTCGCTGCCCAGGCGCGCGACCTGGTCACCGGCTTCGAGCTGGCTTTTCAGCCGGCCCACCACTTGCAGGATCAGCCGGTCGCCGGCCTGATGACCAAGGGCATCGTTGGCATGGCGAAAGTTGTCGAGGTCCAGATGACCGAGGGCGACACCGCGCCCTTCGCTGTCAGCCAGGCGCGCTGCCAACAGGGTCTGAAAGCCCTGGCGGTTGGCGATGCCGGTCAGCGGGTCCTGCTCGGCCAAACGCTGCAAGGTCGCTTCGAGGACGCCGCGCTCGCGGACATGGCGCAGGCTGCGGCGCAGGATATTGCTGGTCAGTTGGTCGCGGATCAGCCAGTCGCTGACCCCCGGCGGCGGCACCTGCGGCTCGTGCTCGAGCAGCAGAACCATCGGCAATATGCAGCGCCCGGGCGCCGGTTGCAGTGGCGGGGTCGCCAGCACCAGCGCATTGCGGTCGTTGGCAAACAGGGTGTCGACTGCCTCCCAGTTCGGAGCGGTCAGCAATACCGCCTGGCCCGCCATCGGCAGCAGACACTCGCGCAAGACAGTGGCCCATTCCGGCTCATCGGCCAGCAGGAGCAAACGCAAGGGTTCGACGGGCGTAGACAAGCTGGCTCCTTAGGACGTAGGCGCAGTCAAATGACGATGGGCAGCGAGAATGCGTATCCTAAACCATTAATGAAAATGATTTTCACTTAAAGTCATGCCATTCCATTGCCGACATCCCGCAGGTTTCGCCACGCATCCTGCGGGAAAGTATCAAATGCGGCAAATTTAGATCGCGTGGTACGTCACACTGTCAGACGGTCGCGGCAGAAACTTTCTACCCCTGCTAAAATGCCCGGCTATTTTTCTAGCGTCCCCGGTTTTCGTCATGTCCCGACTCAACCCCCGGCAACAAGAAGCCGTGAACTACGTCGGCGGCCCTCTTTTGGTGCTCGCCGGTGCTGGCTCCGGCAAAACCAGCGTGATCACCCGCAAGATCGCGCACCTGATCCAGAACTGCGGCATCCGTGCCCAGTACATCGTGGCCATGACCTTCACCAACAAGGCCGCGCGGGAGATGAAGGAGCGGGTCGGCACCCTGCTGCGCAAGGGCGAAGGCCGCGGCCTGACCGTGTCGACCTTCCACAACCTGGGCCTGAACATCATCCGCAAGGAGCATGAACGGCTGGGCTTCAAACCGGGCTTCTCGATTTTCGACGAGACCGACGTCAAAGCCCTGATGACCGACATCATGCAGAAGGAATACTCGGGCGACGACGGCATCGACGAGATCAAGAACATGATCGGCGCCTGGAAGAACGACCTGATCCTGCCGCCCGAAGCCCTGGAAAAGGCCCGCAACCCCAAGGAGCAGACCGCCGCGGTGGTCTATGCGCACTACCAGCGCACCCTGCGGGCATTCAACGCGGTGGACTTCGACGACCTGATCCTGCTGCCGGTCAAGCTGTTCCAGGACAACCCCGATGTCCTGGAGAAGTGGCAGAACAAGGTACGTTACCTGCTGGTCGACGAATACCAGGACACCAACGCCAGCCAGTACTTGCTGGTGAAGATGCTGATCGGCACGCGCAACCAGTTCACCGTGGTCGGCGACGACGACCAGTCGATCTACGCCTGGCGCGGTGCGCGGCCCGAGAACCTGATGCTGCTCAAGGACGACTACCCGTCGCTGAAAGTGGTGATGCTCGAGCAGAACTACCGCTCCACCAGCCGCATCCTGCGTTGTGCCAACGTACTCATCTCGAACAACCCGCATGCCTTCGAAAAGCAGCTGTGGAGCGAGATGGGCCACGGCGACGAGATCCGCGTGATCCGCTGCAAGAACGAGGAAGCCGAGGCCGAACGGGTGGCCATGGAAATCCTCAGCCTGCACCTGCGCACCGACCGGCCCTACAGCGACTTCGCCATTCTTTACCGGGGCAACTACCAGGCCAAGCTGATCGAGCTGAAGCTGCAGCACCACCAGGTGCCGTATCGCCTGTCGGGCGGCAACAGCTTCTTCGGACGCCAGGAAGTCAAAGACCTGATGGCCTACTTCCGCCTGCTGGTAAACCCGGACGACGATAACGCCTACCTGCGGGTGATCAACGTGCCGCGCCGGGAAATCGGCTCGACCACCCTGGAAAAACTTGGCAACTACGCCACCGAGCGCAAGGTTTCGATGTACGCCGCCAGCGAGGAGCTGGGCCTCGGCGAACACCTGGACAGCCGCTACACCGACCGCCTGCAGCGCTTCAAACGCTGGATGGACAAGGTCCGCGAGCAGGTCGCCCTGGAAGATCCGATCGCTGCCCTGCGCAGCATGATCATGGACATCGACTACGAGAACTGGATTCGCACCAACAGCTCCAGCGACAAGGCCGCGGACTTTCGCATGGGCAACGTCTGGTTCCTGATCGAGGCGTTGAAAAACACCCTCGAGAAAGACGAAGACGGTGGCATGACCATCGAGGAAGCCATCGGCAAGCTGGTGCTGCGCGACATGCTCGAACGCCAGCAGGAAGAGGAAGACGGCGCCGAAGGTGTGCAGATGATGACCCTGCACGCTTCCAAGGGCCTGGAATTCCCCTACGTGTTCATCATGGGCATGGAAGAGGAAATCCTACCGCACCGTTCCAGCATCGAAGCCGACACCATCGAAGAAGAACGGCGCCTGGCCTACGTCGGGATTACCCGCGCACGTCAGACCCTGGCCTTCACCTTTGCCGCCAAGCGCAAGCAGTACGGCGAGATCATCGATTGTTCGCCGAGCCGCTTCCTGGACGAGCTGCCCGACGACGACCTGGCCTGGGAGGGCCTGGACGACGCGCCGACCGAAGTGAAGGCCGCTCGTGGCAACAATGCACTGGCCGATATCCGTGCCATGCTCAAACGTTAGATAATCAACCTTTGCTGCGGCGTATTGCCGTGGCCACTCTTGCTACATCGAGGAAATACCACAGTGGAAGCACTGCACCAGAAGATTCGCGAAGAAGGCATCGTGCTTTCCGATCAGGTTCTCAAAGTCGATGCGTTTCTCAACCATCAGATCGACCCTGCGCTGATGCAACTGATTGGCGACGAGTTCGCCCGTCTGTTCGCCGACTCGGGCATCACCAAGATCGTCACCATCGAAGCCTCGGGCATTGCCCCAGCGGTGATGACCGGCCTGAAACTGGGCGTTCCGGTGATTTTCGCGCGCAAGCACCAGTCGCTGACCCTGACCGAAAACCTGCTGGTGGCTTCGGTGTATTCCTTCACCAAGCAGACTGAAAACACCGTGGCGATCTCCCCGCGCCACCTCAACAGCAGCGACCGCGTGCTGGTGATCGACGACTTCCTGGCCAACGGCAAAGCCTCCCAGGCGCTGATCTCGATCATCAAGCAAGCCGGTGCCACCGTTGCCGGTTTGGGTATCGTCATCGAGAAGTCGTTCCAGGGCGGCCGTGCCGAGCTGGACAGCCAGGGCTACCGCGTTGAATCGCTGGCTCGGGTGAAGTCGCTGGAAGGTGGCGTGGTTACTTTCATCGAGTAATTTGCGCTGGCCTCATCGCTGGCAAGCCAGCTCCCACAGATACTGCATACCGCGGACCTTGTGGGAGCTGGCTTGCCAGCGATAGCGTCCTCAACGGAACGCTGTTGCCTGCAACCCCGCCAGCAACAAGCGCTGATACAAGTCCTCCTTCAGCCCCTGCGGCTGCGCCAGTCCCATCCGCGTCAACTGCCCGGGAAACGCCTCGGGTGCCGGTGCATCCAGCGCCGCCTTGCCCAGCTCAAGCACCTCGCTCAGTTTGAACTTGCTCTTGAGCCAATTCAGCGCCCGCAACAAATCACGCTCCTCAGCCGTGAAGTCACTGCCCAGCGGATACTCGGGGAACAACCGTGCGTGCCTTTCGCGCAGCGCCTGCAAACGCTGCGGGGTGTTCTCGGTGAAGCGCTGATCCAGGCAAAAATCCTTCGGCAACTTGCCGGCCTTCCGCGCCCGTTCGATCAGCTCGGGCTGAAAGCGCGTGTCGCTGATCGCCAGCAACCGTGCAATCACCTCGGCGTCAGTTTGCCCACGCAGGTCGGCGATGCCGTACTCGGTGACGACGATGTCGCGCAGGTGCCGGGGAATGGTGCAGTGACCGTATTCCCAGACCAGGTTGGAGCTGACCTCCCCGCCCGCTTCACGCCAGCTGCGCAGCAGCAGGATCGAGCGCGCGCCTTCAAGTGCATGGCCCTGGGCAACGAAGTTGTACTGCCCACCTACCCCGCTGAGCACCCGGCCGTCTTCCAGCTGATCGGCCACCCCGGCGCCCATCAAGGTCATGGTGAACACCGTGTTGATAAAGCGCGCATCCTGGCGCTGCAGGCGCTTGAGCGACTCCTGGCCATACAGCTCGTTGATGTAGCTGATGGCGCTCATGGCAAAGCGTTTGCGCTGGCTTAAAGGCATTTCCCGCAAGCGCTGGTAAAAGGCCTGAGGGCCAAGAAAGAAGCCGCCATGCACCAACACGCCCTGGTCATCCAGCTCGCCATTGTTGGCCGCCTGCTGGCGTGCCTCTTCAGGATAAACCGGGCGGCGGATGATCCCCGCTTCGACCAGTGCCAGCAGGCCGTTGACGAACATTTCGCTACAGCCATACAGGCCGTGGGTAAAGGGCTCGATGCCGCCTTCGCGTGCGATCAGGGTTTGCCAGGGCGTGAGGTCAATATCAGCCAGCAACGCACTGTAGGCCTCGCTGTCAGCCTGCCGCGCCAGCAGCCCGGCGGTCAGCGCATCGCCCATGGCGCCAATGCCGATCTGCAGGGTGCCGCCATCGCGCACCAGGGTACTGGCATGCAGGCCGATGAAATGGTCCTGGGTGGTGACCGGCATGTTCGGCGTGGAGAACAACCGGGTGCTTTCCGCGCTATCGATCAGCAGGTCGAAGTCATCCCGGGGCAGCTCCGAGGCGCCCGGCATGTACGGCAGTTCGGTATGCACCTGGCCGAGCACCAGGATGGTTTCACCGGCCGCCCGGCGGCGGGCGATCATTGGCAACAGGTCGAGGGTGATGTCCGGGTTGCAACTCAGGCTCAGCTGGCCGGGATGCGCCGGGTCTTCGGCGACCAGCTGCGCCACCAGGTTCAAGCCCTTGGCATTGATATCGCGGGCGGCGTGGCTGTAGTTGCTGCTGACGTAGTCCTGCTGGGCCATGGCGCTGTGCAGCAGGCTGCCGGGCTGCATGAAGAACTGCTCGACACGGATGTTCGCCGGCAACTGGTCGCGGCGCAGGTCGTGCAGGTAGTCCAGTTCGAGGTAGTCGGCGAACACGCGCTCGATGAAGGGCTCAAGAAAGCGCCGTTGCAAGCCGTCACCAAGGTCCGGGCGGCCGAGACTCAAGGCGGTGTAGATCGTCAGTTGCCGCTCGGGCAACTGGCGGATCCGCGCATACAGGGCATTGACGAAGCGGTTGGGCTTGCCCAGCCCCAGCGGCAGGCCCATGTGGATATGCGCGGGCAGGCGTGCCAGCACCTGGTCCACGGCAGTGTCGATCGAACAGCTGTACGCCATCTCGGCCTCCTGTGGCATTCCTTGACCACTTTGGACCGAGCATGCCGCCAGAATGCTGCGCTGACCAGCGCTAAAACGCACAAAGCCCGCACGTGGCGGGCTTTGCTGGGCAAGCGCTGGGCTTACAGGCCGGACATCTTCTTGATGGCGCCCATCAGGTCGTCATCCGAGCAGTCGGCGCAGGTGCCTTTTGGCGGCATGGCGTTGATGCCGGTGATGGCCTTGGCGAGGATGCCGTCCAGACCACCCTGATGGTCAGAGCGCTCTTTCCAGGCGGCGGTATCGCCGATTTTCGGTGCGCCGAGCAGGCCGCTGCCATGGCAAGCATTGCAATGCTTGGCGATGATTTCATCCGGGGTCTTGGCACCGCCGCCAGCAGCAGCTGCCGCGACTTCCATACCCTTGCATTCCTGACCCTGTACACACACCTGGCCAACCGGTTCCAGTCGCTTGGCGATGTCGTCGTTGGTCGCAGCTTGTGCGCTGACTGCCCAAAGGGCCAATACGGCAGCTGGTACGGCCAGCATTTTCTTGATTAGATTCACGCGTACACCCTCATGGTGGCTAGTCACGCCCGCGGCCACGGTTTCGCAGGCGGCGCAAGTATAACGGGAACCCTGCCTCACCGAAACAACCCTAGTGTCCAAAGGGTCTTAGCCGCGACAATCCGCCGCGCAATGCCCACTAGAAGTTGGCCGGAGTCGCCGCGCTGATCAGCCGGGCCGGCTCATCGTAAGGATTGCGGAAACGGTGCGGCTTGGTACTTTCAAAATAGTAGCTGTCGCCCGCTTCGAGGATGAAAGTTTCCAGGCCCACCACCAGTTCAAGGCGGCCTTCGAGGAGGATGCCGGTCTCTTCGCCATCATGGGTGAGCATTTCTTCGCCAGTATCGGCACCCGGCGGATAGACCTCGTTGAGGAAGGCAATAGCCCGGCTCGGGTGCGCCTTGCCGACCAGTTTCATGGTCACCGCACCGTCCGAAATGTCGATCAGTTCGTGGGCTTTATAGACGATCTGGGTAGGGTTTTCCGGTTGCAGCTCTTCGGAAAAGAACTCGACCATGGACATTGGAATACCGCTCAGCACCTTGCGCAGCGAGCTGATTGAAGGGCTGACGCTGTTCTTCTCGATCATCGAGATGGTGCTGTTGGTGACGCCCGCACGTTTGGCGAGTTCACGCTGTGACAGGCCCTTGAGCTTGCGAATGGCTTGCAGTCGTTCACCGACGTCCAATGCTGGAGCCCTCCTAAACGAACGAGTGGGGTCGAAATTGAACGTCATCATCGCAACAGCGTTCAGTATTTACAACACTTCGACCCGCAGCCTGTCCGCTTTGGCGCCTTAATCGCCGCTGTAGTCCAGCGGTACGCGCTTGAGGTTGCAGAAAATCTGGTAAGGGATGTTGCCAGCATGCATGGCCACTTCGCTGGCCAGCACGTTTTTGCCCCACAGCTCCACCGGGCTGCCGAGGCCCGCTTCCGGCACGTCGGTCAGGTCAATGCAGAGCATGTCCATCGACACCCGGCCGATCAGCTGGGTGCGTTTGCCGGCCACCAGCACCGGTGTACCGTTTGGCGCCTGGCGCGGGTAGCCATCGGCGTACCCCATGGCCACCACGCCAACCCGGGTCGGCCGCGGGCTGATGAACTTGGCGCCATAACCGACAGGCTCGCCGGCCGGCAGCTCACGCACACTGATCACCCGCGATTGCACGGTCATTACCGGCTGCAGGCGCGCAGCTTCTGCCTGAGGCACTTCGAAGGGCGTGGCGCCGTACAGCATCAGGCCCGGGCGCACCCAGTCGCTGGGCATATTCGGCCAACCGAGCACGGCCGGCGAGTTGCGCAGGCTGACCTCGGCGCTCAGGCCCTGGCGCGCGGCCTGGAATACCGCCAGTTGTTCGTTGCTGGCGTCGCTGTCGAGTTCATCGGCACGGGCGAAGTGGCTCATCAGCACGATACGCGCAACCTTGCCGCTGGCCAGCAGGCGCTGGTACGCGGCCTGATAGTCCTTGGCGTGCAGGCCGACCCGGTGCATGCCCGAGTCGAGTTTGAGCCAGACGGTGATCGGCTTGCTCAGGTGTGCCTGTTCGATCGCCTCCAGCTGCCACAGCGAATGCACCACGCACCACAGGTCGTGCTGGGCGATCAGTTGCAGTTCGCTGGCTTCGAAAAAGCCTTCAAGCAGCAGCACCGGCGGCTTGATCCCGGCTGCGCGCAGCTCCAGCGCCTCTTCGATGCAGGCCACGGCAAAACCATCGGCTTGCTGCTCCAGGGCCAGGGCACAACGCACGGCACCGTGACCATAGGCATCGGCCTTGATCACGGCCAGGGCTTTGGCTCCGGTCAGTTCGCGGGCAAGTTGATAGTTGTGACGCAGGGCTTGAAGATCGATCAGGGCACGGGCAGGACGCATGACGGCAGCCTTCTGGGCAGTCTGGTTAAAAGTAAAAAACCCGGTGCCCGAAGGCAGCTGGTCGGCCGCCGGCGGCACCGGGTGAGGGATCGGGTGTTACGGCAGTGCGGCGACCACCGACAGCTCGATGAGGATTTCCGGTTCGCACAGCTTGGCTTCAACGGTGGCACGGGCCGGCGCGACGCCTTTTGGCAGCCACTTGTCCCACACCGCGTTCATGCCCTGAAAGTGCGCGTCGATGTCCTTGAGGTAGATGGTCACCGAGAGCAGGCGGCTCTTGTCGGTGCCGGCCAGGTCCAGCAGGCGCTCGATGTTGGCCAGGGTCTCGCGGGTTTGCTGCTCGATCCCGGCGTTCATGTCGTCACCCACCTGGCCCGCCAGGTAGACGGTGCTGTTGTGGGTGACGATCTGGCTCATGCGCTCATTGGTGAGCTGGCGCTGGACTGACATGTTTGGCAGGCTCCTGGTGTTTTCCGTAGCGAGAGATATCGAGGCCTTCGGCGCTGATTTGCGGCTTCTTGCGCGCAATCAGGTCGGCCAGCAGGCGACCGGAACCGCAAGCCATGGTCCAGCCCAACGTACCGTGCCCCGTGTTGAGGAACAGGTTGCGGAACGGCGTGGAGCCAACGATCGGCGTACCGTCCGGAGTGGTCGGGCGCAGGCCGGTCCAGAAACTGGCCTGGCTCAGGTCGCCGCCACGAGGATAAAGGTCGTTGACGATCATCTCCAGGGTTTCGCGCCGACGCGGGTTCAGCGACAGGTCAAAACCGGCGATTTCAGCCATGCCGCCAACGCGGATGCGGTTGTCGAAACGGGTGATCGCGACCTTGTAGGTTTCGTCGAGAATAGTCGAGGTCGGGGCCATGGCCGGGTCGGTGATCGGCACGGTCAGCGAGTAACCCTTGAGCGGGTAGACCGGGGCCTTGATGCCCAGCGGCTTGAGCAACTGCGGCGAATAGCTGCCCAGGGCCAGCACGTAGCGGTCGGCGGTTTCCAGCTTGCCGTCGATCCACACACCATTGATGCGGTCACCGGCGTAGTCCAGGCGCTGAATGTCCTGGCCAAAGCGGAACTCGACGCCGAGCTTGATCGCCATTTCCGCCAGGCGGGTGGTAAACAGCTGGCAGTCGCCGGTCTGGTCGTTGGGCAGGCGCAGGGCACCGGCGAGGATGTCAGTAACGTTGGCCAGGGCCGGTTCGACGCGGGCGATGCCTGCGCGGTCGAGTACTTCGTACGGCACACCGGACTGCTCGAGGACGGCGATGTCCTTGGCGGCGTTGTCCAGCTGTGCCTGGGTGCGGAACAGCTGCGTGGTACCCAGGGTACGGCCTTCGTAGGCAATCCCGGTTTCAGCGCGCAGCTCATCGAGGCAGTCACGGCTGTACTCGGACAGGCGCACCATGCGCTCCTTGTTCACCGCATAACGGCTGGCGGTGCAGTTGCGCAGCATTTGCGCCATCCACAGGTATTGGTCAATGTCGGCGGTGGCCTTGATGGCCAGGGGCGCGTGGCGTTCAAGCAGCCACTTGATGGCCTTGAGCGGCACACCCGGGGCAGCCCAGGGCGAAGCGTAACCAGGCGAGACCTGGCCGGCGTTGGCAAAACTGGTTTCCATGGCGACTGCCGGTTGACGGTCGACCACGACGACTTCGAACCCTTGCCGTGCCAGATAGTAGGCACTGGCGGTTCCGATCACACCGCTACCAAGCACCAGAACTCGCATGTTTATTACCCTCGACGCAGCGTACCGCTGACATTTGTTGTTAATGGCATAGATGGGCGCAGTATAGGAAGGTATGACCAGTGCTTTTCACTATATAAAAGCCTATATTTGGCGAGAATTCTCGGCAAGGTTGGCTTTTACGGAGGGGCATCCACTATGAGAACCCAGCACCAAAGCAAACGTGAACTGGACAAGATCGACCGCAATATCCTGCGCATCCTGCAGGCAGATGGGCGTATCTCGTTTACTGAACTGGGCGAAAAGGTCGGCCTGTCGACGACCCCCTGCACCGAGCGGGTCCGGCGCCTGGAGCGCGAAGGGATCATCATGGGCTACAACGCCCGGCTCAACCCGCAGCATTTGAAGGGCAGCCTGCTGGTGTTCGTCGAAATCAGCCTCGACTACAAGTCGGGCGACACCTTCGAGGAATTCCGACGTGCCGTGCTGAAGTTGCCACATGTGCTCGAGTGCCACCTGGTCTCGGGCGATTTCGATTACCTGGTCAAGGCACGGATTTCCGAGATGGCCTCCTACCGCAAGCTGCTCGGCGACATCCTGCTCAAGCTGCCGCATGTGCGCGAGTCGAAGAGCTATATCGTCATGGAAGAGGTGAAGGAAAGCCTCAACCTGCCGATTCCGGACTGAGGCTCAGACCAGCACCTGCCGGGTGCTGGCGATGTACTGGTGCACCAGCTTCTCGGCCTGCGGCTCGATCATCTCGGCCGGGGCGCGGCCATTGGGGCATGGCAGCTTTGGGGTAGTGCCGAACAAGCGGCAGATCAGCGGCCGTTCTTCGTACACGGTGCAGCCGTTGGGGCCCAGGTGCACGCAGTTCAGTTCCGCCAGTGCGGCTTCCTGCTCGGCGGCGCTCTTGCGCGGCAGGCGGGCCATTTCTTCGCTGGAGGTGGTCACCGGCCCACAGCAGTCGTGGCATCCGGGCACGCATTCGAATGACGGGATCTGCTCACGCAGGAAGCGGATCTTGTGGCTGTTGCAACTCATGGCGGCCTGCGGCAAAGAAGTGTGGCGCACTATTTTGCCCTACGGTTGCCCGCCCCTGAAAGCGCAGCTTATCCTGCGTAAAATTTTCCAAACACTCAGAACCAGGACAATGCCATGAACGCCGGCGTTCAGCAGCCCGCCTCGCACACCGCTTCCTACTACGCTGCCAGCAGCGTCCCACAGGCGGATTACCCACAGCTGCAGGGCGAACTGAGTTGTGACGTCTGCGTGGTCGGCGGCGGTTTTTCCGGGCTGAACACGGCAATCGAACTGGCCGAACGCGGCCTCAATGTGATCCTGCTGGAGGCGCGCAAGATCGGTTGGGGCGCCAGCGGGCGCAATGGCGGCCAGCTGATTCGCGGAGTCGGCCATGGCCTTGAGCAATTCACCCCGATCCTTGGCAGCGACGGCGTGCGAGAGCTCAAGCTGATGGGCCTGGAAGCGGTAGATATTGTCCGCGAGCGAATCGAGCGCCACGCCATCGACTGCGACCTGGCCTGGGGCTACTGCGACCTGGCCAACAAACCCCGTGACCTGCAGGGTTTCGCCGAGGACGCCGAAGAGCTGCGCAGTTTGGGTTACCGCCATGAGCTACGCCTGGTGCAGCCGGAGCAGATGCACAGCGTAGTCGGCTCGGACCGCTACGTTGGTGGCCTGATCGACATGGGCTCGGGACATCTGCATCCGCTTAACCTGGCCCTGGGCGAAGCGGTCGTCGCCAGCAAGCTGGGCGTGCGTCTGTTCGAGCAGTCGGCGGTGACACGGATCGACTATGGCTCGCAAGTGCGGGTGCACACCGCCAACGGGACCGTCCATGCCAGCACCCTGGTGCTGGGTTGCAACGCCTACCTGAACGACCTGAATGCCGAGCTTGGCGGCAAGGTGCTGCCCGCCGGCAGCTATATCATCGCCACCGAACCCCTGAGCGAGGCCCAGGCCAGCCAGTTGCTGCCGCAAAACATGGCCGTCTGCGACCAGCGCGTGGCCCTGGACTATTACCGTCTGTCCGCCGATCGCCGGCTGCTGTTCGGCGGCGCCTGCCACTATTCCGGGCGTGATCCGCAGGATATCGCCGCCTATATGCGACCGAAGATGCTCAAGGTGTTCCCGCAGCTCGCCGATGTACGTATCGACTATCAATGGGGCGGGATGATCGGCATCGGTGCCAATCGCCTGCCGCAGATCGGCCGCCTGCCCGACCAGCCCAACGTGTACTTCGCCCAGGCCTACTCCGGCCATGGCCTCAATGCCACGCACCTGGCCGGCAGGCTGCTCGGCGAAGCCATCAGCGGCCAGCACAGCGGGCGCTTCGACCTGTTCGCCCGGGTACCGCACATCACCTTCCCGGGCGGCAAGCACCTGCGCTCGCCGCTACTGGCCCTGGGCATGCTCTGGCACCGACTGAAAGAGCTGACCTAAGAGCGCCAGAAGGGTTTCAACCCTTCCTCGCGGGCCTGCTCACGGGTCAGACCGACATCGCGCAACTGTGCGGCGTCCAGCTCCAGCAGCGCCCTGCGGGTATGCCAGCGATGAACCATCAGGCCCCAGCGGTTGAGGCCGGCGGGCGTACTGGATAACCGGGTGCGCTGCTCGCGGCTCAGTTCTTCGGCATACAGTTTCAGGCGCACATCGCTCATGCCGCTCATTGCTTGTTACCTCCAGGGTGTGTGAACCGTGGAGCAAGCATGCGCGTCGGTGCAAAACCATTACAGATCCAAAGCCTGACTATTATTTCCATACAGAATTGGCAGATTTCCTACTGAATGCTGTATTTTTTCCCCATCTGTATTGGTCAGTTGCTGTAGCCGCCCTCCGGAGTATGCCATGACGCTGTACGTCAACCTCGCCGAGTTGCTCGGCGCCCGCATCGAACAAGGCCTGTACCGTCCCGGCGATCGCTTGCCTTCGGTGCGCGCCCTGAGCCTCGAGCATGGTGTCAGCCTGAGCACCGTCCAGCAGGCCTATCGCCTGCTGGAAGACAACGGCCTGGCCGCGCCCCGGCCGAAATCCGGTTACTTCGTGCCCAACAATCGCAGCCTGCCTGCCCTCCCCGATGTCAGTCGGCCGGCACAACGCCCGGTGGATATTTCCCAATGGGAGCAGGTCATCGAGCTGATTCGCAGCGTGCCGAGCAAGGACGTGGTGCAGTTGGGCCGTGGCATGCCCGACATCGACAGCCCGACCCTCAAGCCGCTGCTGCGCAGCCTGGCCCAGCTCAGCAGGCGTCAGGACATGCCCGGCCTGTACTACGACACCATCTCCGGCACCCAGGCCCTGCGCGAGCAGATCGCCCGGCTGATGCTCGATTCCGGCTGTACCGTGAGCCCGGCGGACCTGGTGGTCACCACCGGCTGCCACGAAGCGCTGTCGAGCAGCATCCGCGCGGTGTGCCAGCCCGGTGATATCGTCGCGGTGGATTCGCCCAGCTTTCATGGCGCCATGCAGACCCTCAAGGGCCTGGGCATGAAGGCCCTGGAAATCCCCACCGACCCGCTCACCGGGATCAGTCTCGAAGCCCTGGAGCTGGCCATGGAGCAATGGCCGATCAAGCTCATCCAGATCACTCCGAACTGCAACAACCCGCTCGGCTACATCATGCCCGAGGCGCGCAAGAAGGCTTTGCTGACCCTGGCGCAACGCTTCGACGTGGCGATCCTCGAAGACGATGTGTATGGCGACCTGGCCTACACCTATCCCAGGCCACGGACCATCAAGTCGTTCGACGAGGACGGTCGGGTGCTGCTGTGCAGCTCGTTCTCCAAAACCCTGGCGCCAGGCCTGCGTATTGGCTGGGTAGCCCCCGGGCGTTACCTGGAGCGGGTGCTGCACATGAAGTA
Organism: Pseudomonas sp. ZL2; assembly: GCF_054788455.1. Lineage (NCBI taxonomy): Bacteria > Pseudomonadati > Pseudomonadota > Gammaproteobacteria > Pseudomonadales > Pseudomonadaceae > Pseudomonas > Pseudomonas sp. ZL2. Next base: position 196,226 of record NZ_JBGOGX010000003.1, read on the forward strand.
CATCAGCACCGGATGCACCGCCACGCAGCCACAACTGGCCATCGCCGACTTCATCGAAGGCGGACACTACCAGCCGCACCTGCGGCGCATGCGCAGCCAGTACCAGCGCGGGCGCGACCAGATGAGCGACTGGGTTACCCGCTACTTTCCACCGGGCACCCGCGCCAGCCGGCCTCAGGGCGGCTTCATGCTCTGGGTGGAGCTGCCGGAAAGTTTCGACACATTGCGCCTGAACCGGGCTTTACTTGGGCAAGGGGTGCAGATTGCCGTCGGCAGTATTTTCTCGGCCTCGGGCAAGTACCGTAACTGCCTGCGGATGAACTTCGCCGCACGCCCCAGCGCCGAGATCGAAGCGGCGGTGCGCAAGGTCGGCGAGACCGCCATTCGTCTACTGGCCCAAGAGCACAGCAACGGGTAACTTTCCGCCGCCGCTCGTGGTCCATATCCATATGCCTCAGTTGTAACAGGACGAATTTTCTTGAAAAGCCAGCGGGTGCTGCCCCTACTGCTGTCGCTGCTGCTCGGCCTGGGCGGCTGTGCCAGCGTCAGCCAGCCACGGGAAATCAGCCAGGCCCTGCCGGCCAGCGAGTCGTCGTTCGGCCGCTCAGTACAGCGCCAGGCCTCGGCCTATGACGGACGCTCGGGGTTTCGCCTGCTGCCCAACAGCAACGAAGCCTTCCGCGCCCGCGCCGAACTGATCCGCAACGCCCGGTCGAGCATCGACCTGCAGTATTACATCGTCCACGACGGCCTGAGCACCCGCGCCCTGGTGCATGAACTGCTGCAAGCCGCCGACCGCGGCGTACGGGTGCGCATCCTGCTCGATGACACCACCAGTGACGGCCTCGACGAACTGATGGGCACCCTGGCCGCGCATCCGAACATCCACATCCGCGTGTTCAACCCGTTACACCTGGGCCGCAGCACCGGCGTGACCCGGGCCATGGGCCGACTGTTCAACCTGTCGCTGCAGCATCGGCGCATGCACAACAAGCTGTGGCTGGTGGACAACAGCATGGCCATCGTCGGCGGGCGCAACCTGGGAGATGAGTATTTCGATGCCGAACCCAACCTGAACTTCACCGACATCGACTTGCTCGGCGTCGGCCCGGTGGCCGAGCAATTGGGGCACAGCTTCGATCAATACTGGAACAGCGCCTTGAGCAAGCCCATTGGCGACTTCCTGCTCACCCAACCGGACGCTCGCGACTTGCGCGAAAGCCGTCAGCGCCTGGAGGCCTCACTGGCTGAAGCACGGATCAAGCGCCAGGCACTCTATGACCGGCTGATGGCCTACCAGACCCGGCCGCGCCTGGATGTGTGGCGCAACGAGCTGATCTGGGCCCATAACCAGGCGCTCTGGGACGCGCCGAGCAAGGTCCTGGCCCGCGATGAGCCCGACCCGCAGCTGTTGATGACTCAGCAACTGGCGCCCGACCTGAACAATGTCCAGCACGAACTGATCCTGATCTCGGCCTACTTCGTGCCCCGCGAGTCCGGCTTGCTCTACCTGACCAGCCATGCCGACAAAGGCGTATCGGTGAAGTTGCTGACCAACTCGCTGGAAGCCACCGATGTACCGGCGGTGCACGGCGGCTACGCCCCCTATCGCAAGGCACTGCTCGAGCACGGCGTGCATCTGTATGAACTGCGCCGCCAGCCGGGCGATCCGAGCGCAAGCCGCAGGATCAATTTGCGCGGCAGCTCCGACTCCAGCCTGCACAGCAAGGCGATCGTCTTCGATCGCAAGAAGACCTTCATCGGTTCGTTCAACTTCGACCCGCGCTCGGTGCTGTGGAACACCGAGGTCGGCGTGCTGGTCGACAGCCCGGAGCTGGCCGAATACACCCGCGAACTGGCTGCCCAAGGCATGGCCCCGGCCCTCAGCTACCAGCCGCAACTGGTCGATGGCCAGCTGGTCTGGGTGACCGAAGACAACCACCGCCTGCACACCCTGACCACCGAGCCCGGCGGCGTCTGGCGGCGCTTCAACGCCTGGATCAGCAAGGCCGTGGGCCTGGAGAAGATGCTCTAGACCGGGGCCGGTTCGAAAGCATTGGGCCGCCGTGCAAGCAGCACCAGGCCAAACGCGCCCAAAGCCATGAACAGCGGCAGCGCATGCCCACTGACCCACTGGCTGCCCGCCCCTGCCGCCAGCGGCCCGATCAGGCAACCGATGCCCCACAGCTGCGCAACGTGGGCATTGGCGCGAACCAGCGCGTCGTCGCGATAACGCTCGCCAATCAGCACCAGCGACAAGGTGAACAGGCCGCCAGCACTGGCGCCGAACAGCACCCACAGCGGCCAGATCAGCGGCGTTTGCAGCAGCAGCGGAATCGCCAGGCTTGAAGCCAGCAGGGTCAATGCGCAACCACTGAACAGCGTGCGCCGCGACATGCGGTCGGCCAACGCGCCAATCGGCAACTGCAGCAGCGCATCACCGACCACTACGGTGCTGACCATGAACAGGGCGATTTCGGTGGTGAAACCCTGCTGCAGGCAGTAGACCGGCAGCAAGGTCAGAATCATGGCCTCGAAGGCAGCAAACAAAGCAATGGCCCAGGCGATCACCGGCAAGCGCCGACAGAAGCCGAACAGGTCCGCGAAGGTCACACTGCAGGATTCGGCACTGGGCGCGCCATCGCGGCCGAGCAGTACCAGCGGCGCGGCAATCAGCAGGCCGGCACCGAGCCAGAAGCCCAGGTCATCTTCCGAGCCCACGACGCCGAGCAACAGCGGCCCGGCCAACTGGCTCAGGGCATAGCTGCTGCCATACAGTGCCACCAGACGTCCGCGCCACTGTTCGACCACCAGCTGGTTGATCCAGCTTTCGCCAAGAATGAAGACGATGGTCAGGATCACCCCGATCAGCAAGCGCAGGGCCAGCCACAACGGATAACTGGGTAGCAGCGCCAGCAGGCCGATGGAAAACGCCCCGGCCCACAGGCACAGGCGCATCAGCCCCGGCGTGCCGAAGCGCGCAGCCAGACGGCTGGAAAGGCTGGCACCGACCAGCACGCCAATGGCCGGCATTGCCGCCATCACGCCGATAGCAAAGCTGCCGTAGCCCCAGCCCTCCAGGCGTAACGACACCAGCGGCATACTGACGCCCAAGGCCAGACCGACACTGAGCACGGCCGCTAGCACGGCGAAATAGGTTCCCCAACGCATCGGCGTCTTCCTTCCAAAAAAATCGCGGGGCAAGCCCGCTCCCACACTGTGGAAGAGGGCTTGCCCCGCGACAGGTCCGCCAGGACTTACAGTTTGATCCAGGTCGCTTTCAGCTCGGTGTACTTGTCCAGCGCATGCAGCGACTTGTCGCGGCCGTTGCCCGACTGTTTGAAGCCGCCGAACGGCGCGGTCATGTCGCCGCCATCGTACTGGTTGACCCACACGCTACCGGCACGCAGGGCCTTGGCGGTCAGGTGCGCCTTGGAGATGTCGGCGGTCCACACACCGGCAGCCAGGCCGTACGGGGTGTCGTTGGCGATGTTGATCGCTTCTTCGGTGGAGTCGAAGGTGATGACCGACAGCACCGGGCCGAAGATCTCTTCCTGGGCGATCTTCATGGCATTGGTCACGCCGTCGAAGATAGTCGGTTCGACGTAGGTGCCGCCGGTTTCCTCGAGAATGCGCTTGCCGCCCACCAGCAGCTTGGCGCCATCGCTGTGGCCAGCGTCGATGTAGGACAGCACGGTGTTCATCTGCTGGGTATCGACCAGGGCACCGACGGTGGTGGCTGGGTCCAGCGGGTTGCCCGGCTTCCAGGCCTTGAGTGCTTCGAGCACCAGCGGCAGGAACTTGTCCTTGATCGAGCGCTCGACCAGCAGGCGCGAACCTGCGGTGCAGACTTCGCCCTGGTTGAAGGCGATGGCGCTGGCAGCGGATTCGGCAGCGGCGTTGAGGTCCGGGGCGTCAGCGAAGACGATGTTCGGGCTCTTGCCGCCGGCTTCCAGCCAGACGCGCTTCATGTTCGACTCGCCAGCGTAGATCATCAACTGCTTGGCGATCTTGGTCGAACCGGTGAACACCAGGGTATCGACGTCCATGTGCAGGGCCAGGGCCTTGCCGACGGTGTGACCATAGCCTGGCAGCACGTTGAGCACGCCGGCCGGGATACCAGCCTCGATCGCCAGTTGGGCGATGCGGATGGCGGTCAGTGGCGACTTTTCCGAAGGCTTGAGCACCACCGAGTTACCGGTGGCCAGCGCCGGGCCGAGCTTCCAGCAGGCCATCAGCAGCGGGAAGTTCCACGGCACGATGGCAGCAACCACGCCCACCGGCTCACGGGTCACCAGACCCAGCTGATCATGCGGGGTGGCGGCGACTTCGTCGTAGATCTTGTCGATCGCTTCACCGTTCCAGCTCAGGGCCTGGGCGGCACCTGGCACGTCGATGTTCAGCGAGTCGCTGATCGGCTTGCCCATGTCCAGGGTTTCCAGCAGGGCCAGCTCTTCGACGTTCTGCTTGAGCAGGCCGGCGAAACGAATCATGGTGGCCTTGCGCTTGGCCGGGGCCAGGCGCGACCAGACGCCGGAGGCGAAGGTGGCACGGGCATTTTCCACGGCGCGGTTGGCATCGGCCTCGTCGCAGCTGGCGATCTGCGCCAGGAGGCGTCCGTCGACCGGGCTGAGGCACTCGAACGTGGCGCCGGAAACGGCAGCGGTGTATTCACCATTGATGAAAGCACGGCCTTCGATCTTCAGTTGCTGGGCACGTTGTTCCCAGTCCGCACGAGTCAGGGTGGTCATACGAAACTCCTCCTCTTGTTAAGGTGCAGTGCCGCACGAGGGCTTGGGGGCACTGTCGAAAATTCTGGCTGGGCGACACACGCGCACAGGCACCTGCCACCCTAAACCACCGGCGCCCTAATTTTCAATATATTTGACATAATCACATCAAACACCTACTGATGTTCATTTTATTAAACAACAAAAAGGGGACCCGACCATGCGCATTAACCAGATCATCGACTTTGCCCAGGTGCTGACCGAGGCCGAGCGCTACCGCCCCGCCGCAGAAAAGGTGCTCAAGGGCGATCCCGAGCAGGCGGTCTACAACCACTACTCCAGCCCGTGCTCACAGTTTCATGCGGGCGTCTGGGAAGGCGCGGTCGGGCAATGGACCGTCAATTACACCGAACATGAGTATTGCGAGATCGTTCAAGGCGTCTCGGTACTTCGTGATGAGGACGGCGGGGCAAAAACCCTGCGCGCTGGCGACCGCTTCGTGATCCCGGCGGGCTTCAAGGGCACCTGGGAAGTGCTGGAACCGTGCCGCAAGATCTATGTGATGTTCGAGCAGAAATAAATATCTACCGCTCGAGCAGGACTTGTCCAACAGAGCATGGCGTTGCCCAACCGGGCATTCAATCAATCGAAGGAAGCAACGTCATGACCAACGAAGAAGCCCTGCAACAGATCGATCACCTTATCGGCACCCGCTATGTACCTAGCGTCAAAGCCTACGTCAGTGAGTTGACCGGTCGTGACCGCGTCGTCGGCATCAATGACCGCTCGACTCGCGAGTATGATCCGGAGCGGATTCAGATCGAGGGGGATGCGGACGGCAAGATTAAATCGTTCGCCTTCAACTGATCGACAGCCGGGCTTAGGCCCTGGTACCGAAAAAGCGGCATAAAAAAAGGGCCCGTATCCTGAGATACGGGCCCTTTTTTCGTCCGCCGGATCAATTACTTGATCTTGGCTTCCTTGTAGATCACGTGCTTGCGAACAACCGGATCGAATTTTTTGATTTCGATTTTGTCCGGAGTGGTGCGCTTGTTCTTGTCGGTGGTGTAGAAGTGGCCGGTATTAGCGGTCGACACCAGACGGATCAATTCACGCATGATTCTCTCCCTTAGACCTTAGCGCCGTTACGGCGAATGTCGACCAGAACGGCATCGATGCCGCGCTTGTCGATGATGCGCATGCCTTTGGCAGATACGCGCAGACGCACGAAACGCTTCTCGGACTCGACCCAGAAGCGATGATGCTGCAGGTTCGGCAGGAAACGACGACGGGTTTTGTTGTTTGCGTGGGAAATGTTATTCCCGGTTACCGGACCCTTACCGGTAACTTGACAGACTCTCGACATGCCTCAGCCCTCTAAAACCACATGCCCAACCCGGCATGGGTTGGCCGCTTAATCTCTCAGTCTTTGGCGCCAGGCGCCGTGTTTCTTCAGGGTCTTATCGACTCGGTCAGCAGATGCGACAAGCCGAGCCCCTAGAAAAGAGCGCTGCTTTATACCAGAAAGACCAGAGCACAACAACAGAAGATGTGCTTTGACTTGCTGTTCGACACGCCGGAGCAGCATAACCACTGGCCCGGCCGGCTGTCGACCGCCCGTCGCCCGATCGGCAAAAAAGGATATGGTCATTTGCCTCACGGCACACTAGGGTAGGACTTTTCCAGACTGCATTGGCAGATGGGCCATCGATCAGCCAAGGAATCCCCATGCGCGCTGCCGTTCTACCCCTGTTGTTCGCCACCCTGCTCGGCCCGGCTTTCGCCCAGGCGGCTGCGCTGAGCGTATGCACCGAAGCCAGCCCCGAAGGCTTCGACGTGGTCCAGTACAACTCGCTGACCACCACCAATGCCTCGGCCGATGTATTGATGAACCGCCTGGTCGAGTTCGACGCACGCCAGGGCCAGGTAGTGCCGAGCCTGGCGCAAAGCTGGACGGTGTCGCCGGACGGCCTGATCTACGAGTTCAAGCTGCGCCCGGGGGTGAAATTCCACAGCACCGGCTACTTCAAGCCCAATCGCAACCTGGACGCCGACGACGTGCTGTTCAGCTTCCAGCGCATGCTCTACCCCGCCCATTCCTGGCACAAGATCGCCCAGAGCGGCTACCCGCACGCCCAGTCACTGCAGCTGCCCAGCCTGATCAAGCAGATCGAGGCGGTAGACCCGCTGACCGTGCGCTTTACCCTCGATCACCCCGACGCCACTTTCCTGGCCACCCTGAGCATGGGCTTTGCCTCGATCTACTCCGCCGAGTACGCCGACCAACTGCTCAAGGCCGGTACTCCGGAGAAGCTCAACAGCCAGCCAATCGGCACCGGGCCTTTCGTGTTCAATCGCTTCCAGAAGGACGCGGTAATCCGCTACCGGGCCAACCCGGACTACTTTGCCGGCAAGCCTGGGGTTGATCCACTGATCTTCGCCATCACCCCCGACGCCAACGTGCGCCTGCAAAAACTCAAGCGCAACGAGTGCCAGATCGCCCTGTCGCCAAAACCGCTGGATATCGCCGCGGCCGGCGAGGATCCGACCCTGAAGGTAGAAAAGACCGAAGCCTTCATGACTGCTTTCGTCGCCATCAATAGCCAGCACGCGCCCCTGGACAAGCCGGAGGTGCGCCAGGCCATCAACCTCGCCTTCGACAAGGCCAGCTACCTCAAGGCTGTGTTCGAAGATACCGCCGTTGCCGCCAATGGTCCGTACCCACCCAACACCTGGAGCTACGCCAAGGACCTGCCCGGCTATCCGGCCAACCTCGACAAGGCCCGGGCGCTGCTGACCAAGGCCGGCCTCAAGGACGGCTTCAGCACCACCATCTGGACCCGCCCGCAAGGCAGCCTGCTCAACCCCAACCCCAGCCTTGGCGCTCAATTATTGCAGGCAGACCTGGGCAAAATCGGCATCAAGGCCGAAATCCGCGTGATCGAATGGGGCGAGCTGATCCGCCGGGCCAAGGCCGGCGAGCACGACCTGCTGTTCATGGGCTGGGCCGGCGACAACGGCGACCCGGACAACTTCCTCAGCCCGCAGTTTTCCTGCGCGGCGGTCAAGTCAGGGACCAACTTCGCCCGCTACTGCGATCAGCGCCTCGACCAGCTGATCAGCGCCGGCAAGACCACCAACGACCAGAGCGTGCGCAGTCGCCTGTACCAGCAGGCCCAGACGCTGATCCAGCAGCAGGCCTTGTGGCTGCCCCTGGCCCACCCGACGGCCGCCGTGCTGGCCCGCAAGGATGTCCAGGGCTATCAGGTCAGCCCGTTCGGCCGCCAGGACTTTGCCGGGGTCAGTACCTCGCGTTAAAGCCAGCCGTGCTCAGCCATCGACAGCGGCTCGCCGTCGCCGATGACGAAATGGTCGAGCACGCGGACTTCAATCATGTCCAGGGCCTTGTTCAGGCGCCGGGTCAGCACCAGGTCGGCATCGCTGGGCTCGCTCACACCCGAGGGATGGTTGTGGCAGAGGATCAACGCCGCAGCGTTGTGCGCCAGGGCCCGCTTGATCACTTGCCGGGGATAGACACTGGCGCTGTTGATCGAACCCTGGAACAGCGCCTCGAAGGCCAGCACCCGGTGCTTGCTGTCGAGAAACAGGCAACCGAACACTTCGTGCGGCTCGTGGCGCAGACACGCCTTGAGGTAATCCTTGACCGCTTGCGGGCTCTGCAAGGCTGAATCGCGCCGCAGGCGCTCAGCCAGGTGGCGCCGGGACATTTCCAGCACGGCTTGCAACTGGGCGAACTTCGCCGGCCCCAGCCCGAGTTCGCCGTTGAAGCTGCGGCTGTCAGCCTCGAGCAGCGCGCGCAAGCTGCCGAAGCGCCCGAGCAAATGCCTGGCCAGGTCGACCGCGCTACGCCCACGCACGCCCGTGCGCAGAAAGATAGCCAGCAGCTCGGCATCCGACAGGCTGCCCGCCCCCGACTCCAACAGTTTTTCCCGCGGTCTTTCCGCCGCAGGCCAGTCCCTGATACTCATGACAATTCCCTCTGTCTTTCGGTTACTGCTCCCGGTTTGAGCCCTGTGCTACATTAGCCGCTCATTTTTACGCGACGAACCGGCCTGGGGAGGCGTCGTCGCCGCGTGTAATCACTGAGCAAAAGGCAAGCCTATGCAGCGGCTGTATCGGAAGCGCATCGTTCTCGGCGTCGGCGGCGGCATTGCCGCCTACAAGAGTGCCGAGCTGGTTCGCCGACTCCTGGAACACGGCGCCCAAGTACGCGTCGTCATGACCCGTGGCGGCGCCGAATTCATCACCCCACTGACCATGCAGGCCTTGTCCGGGCATCCGGTGCACATGGACCTATTGGACCCTGCTGCCGAAGCGGCGATGGGCCATATCGAACTGGCCAAGTGGGCCGACCTGGTGCTGATTGCCCCAGCCACCGCCGACCTGCTCGCGCGCCTGGCACAGGGTGTTGCCGACGATCTGCTGACCACCCTGGTACTGGCTACCGACGCCACTGTGGCCGTGGCCCCGGCGATGAACCAGGCGATGTGGCGCGACCCGGCCACCCAGGCCAACCTGGAGCTGCTGCAAAGCCGTGATATCCAGGTGTTCGGCCCGGCCTCCGGCAGCCAGGCCTGTGGCGACGTGGGCCTGGGCCGCATGCTCGAAGCCACTGACCTGGCCTGGTGCGCCGCCGAGACCTTCAAGCGCGAGTCGCTGACCGGCAAGCACGTGCTGATCACTGCTGGCCCGACCCAGGAAAACATCGACCCGGTGCGCTACATCACCAACCACAGCTCGGGGAAAATGGGCTTTGCCCTGGCCGAAGCGGCTGTCGAAGCCGGCGCCAAGGTAACCCTGGTCACCGGCCCGGTGAACTTGCCAACGCCCGATCGTGTCACCCGCATCGACGTGGTCAGCGCCCGCGACATGCTCGCCGCCTGCGAAGCGGCCATACCCTGCGATGTGTTCATCGCCTCGGCAGCAGTCGCAGACTACCGCCCAGAGGTTGTGGCCCCGCAAAAACTCAAGAAAGACCCTACGACAGGTGACGGCCTGCTGCTGCAGATGGTCCGTAATCCGGACATTCTCGCCAGCATCTCCACCCGCCCCGATCGCCCGTTCAGCGTCGGCTTTGCCGCCGAGACCGAACACCTGCTCGATTACGCCGCGCGCAAGCTCAAGGACAAGAACCTCGACCTGATTGTCGCCAACGATGTGGCCAACCCCAGCATCGGCTTCAACAGCGAGGAGAACGCCTGCAGCGTCATCGACCGTCAACTTCACGCAACTATTTTCGCGCAGACCAGCAAGGGCAAGATCGCCCGCCAGCTGGTCGCTTTCATCGCCGAACGTCTCAACCAGGTTTAATTTCGCATGCACGCTCTACAAGCCAAGATTCTCGATCCACGCATCGGCAGCGACTTCCCGCTGCCACAGTACGCCACCCCGGGTTCGGCCGGCCTCGACCTGCGCGCCATGCTCAAGCAAGACACCGTCCTCGAGCCTGGCCAGACCCTGCTGATCCCTACCGGCCTGTCGGTCTACATCGGTGATCCGGGCCTGGCAGCACTGATCCTGCCGCGCTCGGGCCTTGGCCACAAACACGGTATCGTCCTCGGCAACCTGGTCGGCCTGATCGACTCCGACTACCAGGGCGAGCTGATGGTTTCCTGCTGGAACCGCGGCCAGACCCCGTTCACCATCGCCATCGGCGAGCGCATCGCGCAGCTGGTGCTGGTACCGGTGGTACAGGCGCATTTCGATATCGTCGAAGCCTTCGACGAAAGCCAGCGCGGCGCTGGCGGTTTCGGCCATTCCGGTAGCCATTGATCCGTCGGTTGCCCAGCGCGAGCCAAGGATGGCGAACTCTCTGGCGAAATGGCCGTCAAAGCGTTCAGTTTGAGCCTGCCCTGCACGCCCTCTAAATTGGAGCTCCCCAGAGATGAACGACATGGCACACCTGGTACCTGTACTTCCCGCCAGCATCTTCCGCGCTTATGACATCCGTGGCGTGGTCGGTGACACCCTCACCGCCGAAACCGCCTACTGGATCGGTCGCGCCATCGGCGCACAAACCCTCGCCCAGGGTGAACCGAACATCTCGGTCGGCCGTGACGGCCGCCTGTCCGGGCCGATGCTGGTCGAGCAACTGATCAAGGGCCTGGTCGAAGCCGGCTGCAAGGTCAGCGATGTCGGCCTGGTACCGACCCCTGCCCTGTACTACGCCGCCAACGTGCTGGCCGGCAAGTCCGGGGTGATGCTCACCGGCAGCCACAACCCGCCGAATTACAACGGCTTCAAGATCGTCATAGCCGGCGACACCCTGGCCAACGAACAGATCCAGGCGTTGTTGACCCGCCTGCAAAGCAACGACCTGAGCCGTGGCGAAGGCAGCGTCGAGAAAGTCGAAATCCTCGATCGCTACTTCAAGCAGATCACCGGTGATATCAAGCTGGGGAAAAAGCTCAAGGTGGTCGTCGACTGCGGCAACGGTGCGGCCGGCGTGATCGCTCCCCAGCTCATCGAAGCCCTGGGCTGCGAGATGATCCCGCTGTTCTGCGAGGTTGATGGCAACTTCCCCAACCACCACCCGGACCCAGGCAAACCTGAGAACCTGGTCGACCTGATTGCCAAGGTCAAGGAAACCGGTGCCGACCTGGGCCTGGCCTTCGACGGCGATGGCGACCGCGTCGGCGTGGTCACCAACACCGGCAGCATCGTCTACCCGGACCGCCTGCTGATGCTGTTCGCTCAGGACGTACTTGAGAGAAATCCGGGCGCCGAGATCATCTTCGACGTCAAATGCACCCGTCGCCTGACCCCGTTGATCGAGCAATACGGTGGCCGCGCACTAATGTGGAAGACCGGCCACTCGTTGATCAAGAAAAAGATGAAGCAGACCGGTGCTTTGCTCGCAGGCGAGATGAGCGGTCACATCTTCATCAAGGAGCGCTGGTATGGTTTTGACGACGGCATTTACAGCGCCGCACGCCTGCTGGAAATCCTCAGCAAGGCCAAAACCGATGCCGAACAGCTGTTTGCTGCGTTCCCGAACGATATTTGCACGCCGGAAATCAATATTGATGTGACCGACGAGGGTAAATTCAGCATCATTGATGCACTGCAACGCAACGCCGACTGGGGCAACGACGCCAACCTGACCACCATCGATGGTGTGCGGGTCGACTACCCCCACGGCTGGGGCCTGGTTCGCGCCTCCAACACCACGCCGGTGTTGGTATTGCGCTTCGAGGCCGACAACGACGCCGAACTGCAGCGTATCAAAGAGGTATTCCGCGCCCAACTGAAGCGCGTTGCCCCTGACCTGCAACCCAAGTTCTGACCGACCCCCTGTTCCAACTGGAGCCCTGCATGACCCTCGATCGCGATGCCGCCACCCATGTCGCCCAGGTTTTGTCCGAAGCGCTGCCTTACATTCGCCGCTTTGTCGGCAAGACCCTGGTGATCAAATACGGCGGCAACGCGATGGAGAGCGAAGAGCTCAAAACCGGTTTTGCCCGCGATGTGGTGCTGATGAAAGCCGTCGGCATCAACCCGGTGGTGGTGCACGGCGGCGGCCCGCAAATCGGTGACCTGCTCAAGCGCCTGTCGATCGAAAGCCACTTCATCGATGGCATGCGCGTTACCGACGCGCAAACCATGGACGTGGTGGAGATGGTCCTCGGCGGCCAGGTCAACAAGGACATCGTCAACCTGATCAACCGTCATGGCGGCAGCGCCATCGGCTTGACCGGTAAGGATGCCGAGCTGATCCGTGCGAAGAAGCTCACCGTCACCCGTCAGACGCCAGAGATGACCACCCCGGAAATCATCGACATCGGTCATGTGGGCGAAGTGGTCGGGGTCAACACCGACCTGCTCAACATGCTGGTCAAAGGCGACTTCATCCCGGTGATCGCGCCAATCGGCGTGGGCGCCAATGGCGAGTCGTACAACATCAACGCCGACCTGGTGGCAGGTAAAGTGGCCGAAGCGCTGAAGGCTGAAAAGCTGATGCTGCTGACCAACATCGCCGGCCTGATGGACAAGCAAGGCACCGTGCTCACCGGCCTGACCACCGAGCAGGTCAACGAACTGATCGCCGACGGCACCATCTACGGCGGCATGCTGCCGAAGATCCGCTGCGCACTGGAAGCGGTGCAAGGCGGGGTCAACAGCTCGCACATCATCGATGGCCGGGTGCCGAACGCGGTGCTGCTGGAGATCTTCACCGACAGCGGTGTGGGTACCCTGATTACCAATCACAAGCCGCGTTAAACCCTTTCGCGGGTCAAGCCCGCTCCTACAGAGCCTGTGGGAGTGGGCTTGACCCGCGATGAGGCACAAAAAAAGGCGACCCTATGGTCGCCTTTTTTTATTGGCTTCAGATACCGTACTGCGCCCGGTAGGCCTCGACGGCCGGCAAGTGCTGCTTGAGCGCCGGGTCGTCGGCGAGGAACTCCAGCACCTGGGTCAGCGAGACGATGCTCACCACCGGGATGCCGAAGTCACGCTCGACTTCCTGGATCGCCGACAGCTCACCGTTGCCGCGCTCCTGGCGGTTCAGTGCGATCAGCACGCCAGCAGCCTTGGCTTGCTGACCCTGGATGATCTGCATGACTTCGCGGATGGCAGTGCCGGCAGTGATCACGTCGTCGATGATCAGTACATCGCCGGTCAGCGGCGCGCCGACCAGGCTACCGCCTTCACCATGGGCTTTGGCCTCTTTGCGGTTGAAGCACCATGGCAGGTCGAGGTCATGGTGCTCGGCAAGGGCCACGGCAGTGGCTGCCGCCAGGGGGATACCCTTGTAGGCCGGGCCGAACAGCACGTCGAAGGGGATCTTGCTGTCGACGATCGCCGCAGCATAGAAACGCCCGAGCTGAGCCAGGGCCGAGCCGCTGTTGAACAGGCCGGCATTGAAGAAGTACGGGCTGGTGCGCCCGGACTTGAGGGTGAATTCACCGAAGCGCAGAACCCCGCGGTCGATGGCAAAACGAATGAAGTCGCGCTGATACGGCTGCATGAAGAGTCCCGGATACCACGGATTTAGCTAATTGAGTACAGCTCGGGTATCATACACGCACGAGATTTTTGGGGCCATTTATGCGGATCATCAGTGTGAACGTTAATGGCATTCAGGCTGCCGTTGAGCGTGGTTTGCTCAGCTGGCTACAAGCCCAGAATGCTGACGTCATCTGCCTTCAGGATACCCGCGCCTCGGCCTTTGAACTCGACGACCCAGCTTTCCAGCTCGATGGCTACTTCCTTTATGCCTGCGACGCAGAAGTTCCCGCCCAAGGCGGCGTGGCACTTTATTCGCGGTTGCAGCCCAAGGCAGTCATCAGCGGCCTGGGCTTCGAGACAGCCGACCGCTACGGACGTTACCTGCAGGCCGATTTCGACAAGGTAAGTATCGCAACCCTGTTGCTACCTTCGGGAATGAACGGCGATGAAGACTTGAACCAGAAGTTCAAGTTGATGGACGACTTCGCCAAGTACCTGGACAAGCAACGGCGCAAGCGTCGTGAATACATCTATTGCGGCTCGTTGTACGTGGCGCAGCAGAAACTCGACGTCAAGAACTGGCGAGATGGCCAGCAATCTCCAGGCTTCCTGGCGCCGGAACGCGCCTGGATGGACGAGATTGTCGGCAACATGGGTTATGTCGATGCCCTGCGCGAAGTCAGCCGTGAAGGCGACCAGTACAGCTGGTGGCCAGACAACGAGCAAGCCGAGATGCTCAACCTGGGCTGGCGCTTCGACTACCAGTTGCTGACCCCGGGCCTGCGCCGTTTCGTGCGCAGCGCACGCCTGCCACGCCAGCCGCGCTTTTCTCAGCACGCGCCGCTGATCGTGGACTACGACTGGACGCTGACCATCTGATTTGCTCAGCCACAAAAAAGCCGACTTCGCGTCGGCTTTTTTGTCACTGCAACATTCAGCTGATCATTATTTGATCGGCCGCCAGGTCAACGGGTAGCGATAAGGCTGGCCGTCATTGGCCTTGACCCCGGCCATGATGGTCAGGATCAGCACGGCGATCATCAGCATGCCGAACAACACCACACCGATCAGCACGAACATCAGCACGGCGCAGATGATCGAGGCAATGAACACGGTGATCTGAAAGTTCAACGCTTCCTTGCCCTGGGCATCGACAAACGGATCGACGTCCTTCTTCCAGATCCACATCACCAACGGCCCCAACAGGCTACCGAAGGGAAAGACCAGGCCCAACAGCGCGGCCAGGTGGCAGAACATTGCCCACTGCCGCACTTCGGCATTGGGGGTAGGCAACTGCAACGGCTGCTCGGTCATATTCTGCTCCTTGCCCGGGTTGAATTCAGTCAGCCAGCGAGGCTTGCTGCAGTTCGAACAGGTCGACCATGCCTTTTTGCGCCAATGCCAACATGGCATTGAGCTCTTCCGGCTGGAATGGCGCGCCTTCGGCAGTGCCCTGGACTTCAATGAAACCGCCCTGGCTGGTCATCACCACGTTCAGATCGGTCTCGGCGGCCGAGTCTTCGAGGTAATCCAGGTCGAGCACCGGCTCACCCTGGTACATGCCCACCGAAACGGCAGCGATCATGTGCTTGAGCGGGTCGCCGCCCTTCAGGCCGCCACGCTTCTTGACCACGCGCAGAGCGTCGACCAGGGCAACCATGGCGCCGGTGATCGATGCGGTGCGGGTGCCGCCGTCGGCCTGGATCACGTCGCAGTCGACGTACAGGGTGATGTCGCCCAGCTTGCTCATGTCCAGCGCGGCGCGCAGGGAACGGCCGATCAGGCGCTGGATTTCGAGGGTGCGCCCGCCTTGCTTGCCACGGCTGGCTTCGCGCTGGTTACGCTCGCCGGTGGAGCGCGGCAACATGCCGTATTCGGCAGTCAGCCAGCCCTGGCCCTGACCTTTGAGGAAGCGCGGGACACCGTTCTCGACACTGACGGTACAGATGACTTTGGTGTCACCGAACTCGACCAGTACTGACCCCTCGGCGTGTTTGGTGTAGTTGCGGGTGATGCGGATCGAGCGAAGCTGATCGGCAGCGCGACCACTTGGACGTTTCATTTGGGATACCTGTACTGGACTTGAATCTGCCCAGCATTATAGAGCGCGCCGGGCGATGAGGACATGCCTATTGTCGCAGGCCCCGAAACAGACGGCCCAGGGCCGCAGGTCGGGTTTTTCCGGGAACGGCCCAAGGGTTTGTAACATCAGTGGATTGGGAGCCAGCGCTGCACTGCGCTACAATCCTGCGCCTTCAGCCGTTGGCTTTCCTTCATCTATTGCGCGAGGTACTTCCCATGGTGCACAGCATGACCGCTTTTGCTCGTGTCGAGCGCGCCGGTAGCCGGGGCACCCTGATCTGGGAACTGCGCTCGGTCAATCATCGCTACCTGGAGCCGCACCTGCGCCTGCCAGAAGCCTTCCGCGACCTCGAAGGTGCTGTGCGCGAGAGCTTGCGCCAGGGCCTGTCGCGCGGCAAGGTCGAGTGCACCCTGCGCTTCAACGAAGAGAATAACGGCAAGGCCCTGCAGATTGATCGCGAGCGCGCCGCGCAATTGGTTGCCGCCGCCGAGACAGTCGCCAGCCTGATCAAGCAGCCAGCACCGCTCAATCCGCTCGAAGTACTGGCCTGGCCGGGCGTGCTGGTGGCTGATGCCGCCGACCCGCAGGCGCTCAACAGCGAAGCCATGGCCTTGTTCGAAGAGGCCCTGAACGAACTGAAGAATGGCCGTAACCGCGAAGGCGCCGAGCTGGCCCGATTGATCAACGAGCGCCTGGACAACATGGCCAGCGAGGTCACCACCCTGCGCGTCCTGGTACCGCAGATGCTCGCCGCCCAACGGCAGAAGATCCTCGACCGCTTCAGTGACATGCAGGCCGAGCTCGACCCGCAGCGCCTGGAGCAAGAGATGGTCATGCTGGCGCAAAAGAGCGACGTTGCCGAAGAACTCGACCGCTTGAGCACCCACGTCACCGAAGTGCGCCGGGTGCTCAAGTCCGGCGGCGCCGCCGGCCGGCGCCTGGACTTCCTGATGCAGGAGCTCAACCGCGAAGCCAACACCCTGGGCTCCAAAGCCTTCGACCCACGCAGCACCCAGTCCGCGGTCAACCTCAAGGTACTGATCGAGCAGATGCGTGAACAAGTACAGAACATTGAGTAAGGCCACCCCGACCATGAATCACAGCAGCGGCACCCTTTATATCGTTTCGGCCCCCTCCGGCGCCGGCAAGACCAGCCTGGTCAAAGCCCTGATCGACGCTGACAACAGCATCCAGGTATCGGTCTCGCACACCACCCGGGCCATGCGCCCGGGCGAAGTGCACGGCGTGAACTACCACTTCGTCGAGCATACCGAGTTCAAGCTGATGATCGAGCAAGGCGACTTCCTCGAGCAGGCCGAGGTCTTCGGTAACTTCTACGGGACTTCGCGCAGCGCGCTGCAGCAGGCCCTTGACCAAGGCCGGGACCTGATCCTCGAGATCGACTGGCAAGGCGCCCAGCAGGTGCGCAAGCTGATGCCCGAGGCGCGATCGATCTTCATCCTGCCGCCGACCCAGGAGGCCCTGCGCCAGCGCCTGACCAACCGCGGCCAGGACAGCGACGAGATCATCGAAGGACGGATGCGTGAAGCGGTGAGCGAAATGAGTCACTACGACGAATATGACTTCGTCATCATCAATGATGACTTCGCCACGGCACTGGAAGACCTCAAGGCGGTGTTCCGCGCCAATCGCTTGCTGCAGGCCAATCAGCAGCAGCGTCATGGCCAGCTGCTCAAGCAATTGCTTGCCTGAGCAACCGGCACCTCCAGCCGCTTAACGGCGGCTGGAGACCGTGGCGTGACGGTGCAAGGTCATGCCCAGGAAGAACGCCGGCGCACGCAGGCGGGACAGCATCATCAGCACCAGTCCGAGCACGGTGATGATCATTGCGATCACGAACACCAGTCCCAACCCACCCACATGCGAACCGCTGCCGAACGACGGCGAAGCGCTGTCGATGGCCGTCTGCAGGAAGATCACCGAAAGGATGCCGCCGCCGAGCAGCGGGCACAGGCCGCGCATCAGGAAGTGACGCAGGCTGTCGAACAGGCTGTGGCGGAAGTACCAGACACAGGCGTAGGCGGTCAGCGAATAGTAGAAGCAGATCATCATGCCCAGGGCGGTGATGGTGTCAGCCAGGACGTTCTCGCTGAGGGTGCGCATGGTCACGTAGAACACGCCTGCTGCAACGCCAGCGCAGATGGTGGCATAACGCGGGGTTTTCGAACGCGGGCAGACACTGGCGAAACGCTCAGGCACGGCCCCGTAGTAACCCATGGCCAGCAGCGTACGTGCTGGCGACACGAAGGTGGACTGCAGCGAGGCAGCAGTGCTGGCCAACACAGCGATCGACATCAGGATCGCCAACGGGCCCATGACCGGACCGGCCAGGTGAGCGAAGACGTTTTCCTGGATGCGCGGGTTGTTCAAGCCCAGGCCAATATCACCGATACCGGCAAACTGCAGCGTGGCAATCGCCGTGACCAGGTACAGGCCGAGAATCAACAGTACCGTCAGAGTGGCCGCGCGGCCGGGGGTGTCACCGCTACCTACCGACTCTTCACTGATGCTCAGGCACACGTCCCAGCCCCAGAAGATGAAGATCGACAGCGACAGGCCGGCGGTAAAAGCCGAGAACGATTCAACGCCGAAGGGGTTGAACCAGTCCAGGTCGAACGCCAGCGGCGGCGTCGCCGAAGACTCGCCAAACGCAGCCATGGCAAAGCCCACCAGCACCACCAGCTGCAATGCCACCAGGCCGTACTGCACGGTCATGGTCGTGGCGATGCCGCGGCAACAGATCCACACCGCCATGGCGATGAACACGCAACAGGTGACCACATTGATCAGCAAGTTGTCGCTGAGCGCAGCCACCTCGTGGCTGCCGGTGATCTGCCCAAGGAATAGATAGAAGAAGTCGACGGCCACCCCGGCCAGGTTGGACAGCACGATGGTGGTCGCAGTGACCAGCCCCCAGCCGCCGATCCAGCCGATCATCGGGCCGAAGGCCCGCGCCGACCAGGTAAAGGAAGTACCGCTGTCCGGCTCGGCCGCGTTCAGTTCGCGGTAACCCAGGGCCACCAGCAGCATCGGCAGGAAGCCAACGATGAATACCGCCGGCAGGTGAGCCCCGACTTCACGCACGGTCGGTCCCAGCGCGCCGGTCAGGGTATAGACCGGGGCGATGGTGGAGATGCCCAGCACGATGCTGGCCAGCAGTCCGAGCCGGCCCTTGGCCAGCCCCTTGGATCGCCCGCCCTCACCTGGGGACAGGCCTGCTTTGTGTTCACTCATGAGTAGTTGCCGCCAATATTGGTATTGTTTTTCAGGACGCCCCGCAGGGTGTCCGCTTTCACTCACTGAAACCTGTTGCGTGGTACTTCAAGCCCGGATCAACCGGTTGACCTCATAGGGTCTTCTCCCGGATCTGCTCGCCCATGGCATGGGCCAGGCATGCCTCACGGAACGCCTGGAACAGGCGCAGCGAGACCGGGTTGTCGGCAAAGCGGTACTCGGGGTGCCATTGCACACCGACCACAAAGCCTGGGGCGTCATCCATGGACACCGCCTCGATCAGTCCATCGGGGGCCAATGCCTCGGCTCGCAAGCCGTCAGCCAGGCGATCGATACCCTGACTGTGCAGCGAATTGACCATGAAGCTGTGCTCCATCCCCAGGCGCTCGAACAGCCCGCCGGGCTGGACAGTAACCAGGTGACGGAGGCTGTATTGTTCTTCCAGCGGGGCATCCTGCGGCTCGCGATGATCCAGGTAACCAGGCAGCTCCTGCACCCGCTGGTGCAGGGTGCCGCCGAGGGCCACGTTGAGTTCCTGGAATCCGCGGCAGATGCAGAACACCGGCACGCCGTCGGCAATCGCGGCCTGCAGCAGCGGCAGGGTCAGCCGATCGCGAAACACGTCGTGCCTGGTCCCTTCCACGCTGGGGGCGCCATTGTAATGATGCGGCTCGACATTTGAAGGCGAACCGGTAAAAAGAATGCCATCGAGCCGCTCTAATACGCGGCGCGGGTCGCTGGGCTCGGCCCGTGCCGGGAGGATCAGCGGGATCCCGGCAAAACCTGCGGCCTCGACATATTTGTCGCCAACGGTGTGCGACGAGTTCTTGCCCAGTTGCTGGCGGCAAGCGGAAACGCCAATCAAAGGCGGCATTGCGGCGGTAGTTTGCATGGGTTCACCCTCCCTTACAGCTTGATCCAGGTCGCCTTGAGTTCGGTGTATTTGTCGAAAGCGTGCAGCGATTTGTCCCGGCCATTGCCCGACTGCTTGAAGCCGCCGAACGGCGCGGTCATGTCGCCGCCGTCGTACTGGTTGACCCAGACGCTGCCAGCACGCAGGGCGCGAGCGGTGTTGTGGGCGCGGGAAATGTTGCTGGTCCATACCGCCGCGGCCAGGCCGAAAGGCGAGTCGTTGGCGATGGCGATGGCTTCTTCGGCGCTGTCGAAAGTGATCACCGACAGCACCGGGCCGAAAATTTCTTCGCGAGCGATTCGCATGGCATTGGTGACGCCGTCGAAGATCGCCGGCTGCACGTAAACACCGCAGGTGTCTTCCAGGACACGCTCGCCGCCAATGACCAGGGTGGCACCGTCAGCCTTGCCGGCTTCGATGTAACCCAGCACGGTATCCAGCTGGGTGGTGTCCACCAGGGCGCCGACGCGGGTGTCCGGGTCCAGCGCATGGCCGGGTTTCCAGGCCTTGAGGGCTTCGACCACCATCGGCAGGAAGCGCGCCTTGATGCTGCGCTCGACCAGCAGGCGCGAACCGGCAATGCATACCTCGCCCTGGTTGAAGGCAATGGCGCTGGCCGCAGCTTCGGCGGCGGCCTGCAGGTCCGGGGCGTCGGCGAAGACAATGTTCGGGCTCTTGCCACCGGCTTCGAGCCAGACCCGCTTCATGTTCGACTCACCGGCGTAGACCATCAGCTGCTTGGCGATACGGGTGGAGCCAGTGAACACCAGGGTGTCGACGTCCATGTGCAGGGCCAGGGCCTTGCCGACGGTGTGGCCATAGCCTGGCAGCACGTTGAGGACGCCGGCCGGCAGGCCCGCTTCGATCGCCAGTTGGGCGATACGAATGGCGGTCAGCGGCGACTTTTCGGACGGCTTGAGGATCACCGAGTTACCGGTGGCCAGGGCCGGGCCGAGTTTCCAGCAGGCCATCATCAGTGGAAAGTTCCACGGAACAATGGCCGCGACCACGCCGACCGGCGAGCGGGTGACCAAACCCAGCTGGTCGGACGGGGTCGCAGCAACTTCGTCGTAAATCTTGTCGATGGCTTCGGCGTTCCAGCGAATGGCGTTGGCCGCCGCCGGAATGTCGATGCTCAGGGAATCGGCAATCGGCTTGCCCATGTCCAGGGTTTCCAGCAATGCCAGTTCTTCGGCGTTTGCCAGCAGCAAATCAGCAAAGGCGATCAGCACCCGCTTGCGCTGGGCCGGGGCCTGGTTGGCCCAGACACCACTGTCGAAACTGCGCCGGGCAACGGCCACCGCACGTTCGGCGTCGGCGCTGTCACAGCTGGCGATGTGCGCCAGTTGGCGACCGTCGACCGGGCTTGTGCACTCGAAGGTCTCGCCAGACACACTGGTGCAGTACTGGCCGTCGATAAAGGCACGGCCTTCGATGTTCAGGCCCTGGAAAAGCTGTTCCCAGTGTTGGCGTGGTGCTGTTGTCATTGTTGTTCTCTCCGGCGTCACACCGTGTGCAGGTACCAGTTGTATTCGAGGTCGGAAATCGACACCTCGAACTCGGCCATCTCGCTTTCCTTGCAGGCGACAAAAATATCGATGTAGTCAGGGCTGATGTACTTGTTCAGCACTTCACTGTCATCGAGCTCTCGCAGCGCATCGCGCAGGTTGTTCGGCAGGCTCTGTTCCAGTTGCTCGTAAGAGTTGCCTTCGATAGGCGCTCCCGGCTCGATCTGGTTGGTCAGGCCGTGATGGATACCGGCGAGAATCGCCGCCATCATCAGGTACGGGTTGGCGTCAGCACCGGCGACACGGTGCTCGATGCGCACGGCATCGCTGCTGCCGGTCGGCACGCGGACCGCAACGGTGCGGTTGTCCAGCCCCCAGCTGGGTGCGTTGGGCACATAGAACTGGGCACCGAAACGGCGGTAGGAGTTGATGTTCGGGCAGAGGAAGGCCATCGATGCCGGCATGGTCTCCAGCACGCCGCCGATAGCGTGGCGCAGGGTCTCGCTTTGCTCGGGGTCTTCGCTGGTGAAGATGTTCTTGCCGGTTTTCTTGTCCAGCAACGAGATGTGCACGTGCAGGCCGTTGCCCGCCTGGCCCGGATAGGGCTTGGCCATGAAGGTGGAATCCATTTCATGGTCGTAGGCGATGTTCTTGATCAGGCGCTTGAGCAACACTGCGTAGTCGCAGGCCTTCATCGGGTCGGCGACGTGGTGCAGGTTGACCTCGAACTGCGCCGGGGCGCTTTCCTTGACGATCGCATCCGCCGGGATGCCCTGCTCTTTGGCCGCTTCGAGCATGTCCTGCAGACAATCGACGTATTCGTCGAGATCGTCGATCAGGTACACCTGGGTCGACTGCGGGCGCTTGCCGGAGATCGGCGAACGCGGCGGTTGCGGACGGCCGTTGAGGTTGTCCTGGTCGATCAGGTAGAACTCGAGCTCAAACGCCGCGCAGATATCCAGGCCCAGCGCATCGAACTTCTCCACCACACTGCGCAGCACTTCCCGCGGGTCGGCGAAGAACGGCGTGCCGTCCAGCTCGTGCATGGTCATCAGCAATTGCGCGGTCGGGCGCTTCTGCCAGGGCTCGTAGGCCAGGGTGCCGGGGATCGGATAGCAGATGCGGTCGGCATCGCCGATGTCCAGGCCCAGGCCGGTGCTTTCGACGGTCGAGCCGTTGATGTCCAGGGCAAACAGCGAAGCCGGCAGGTTGATACCTTTTTCGTAGACTTTAACCAGGCTTGCACGCTCGATGCGCTTGCCGCGCACCACGCCGTTCATGTCTGCAATCAGCAGATCGACAAATTGCACCTCAGGGTGGGCCTGGAGAAATTCGCCCATCTCATCGAGAGGGATGGCGCACGGGGAGACCGACGTCATGGCTAGGCATCCTTTGATTTTTTATCGAACGACATGGAGGAGGTACTACTGCGCTATCGGGAGCGGCGATGGTTTCATTTGTTCTTTTAAGTGGTCCCATCGTGGGGAACAGCTGAACGCCGTGGCTTCGCACGGACGTTCCAGATTTATCTGACAACGTCGCGACTTGATTCACGACTGCCGCCTCACTATAGAATGGCCCCCACGCAACAGACATTGGCATTTAGGCAAGCAAAGAGTGCATCCATGCAATATCAGATCAGCCACGCCGACCTTTCACTGGTGCTCGCTCTGGTCCGCGGCCGCTCCCTGGCCAAGGCCGCCGAGCTGCTGAAGGTCGATGTATCGACTGTTTTTCGTTCGATCCGGCGCATGGAAGCCGCCCTGGGTACCGCGTTGTTCGTCAAAAGCCGCAAGGGTTACATCCCCACCGGCACCGCCCAGGCCCTGGCCGAGCAGGCCGAGCGCGCCGAACAGGCGCTGGATGCCGCGCGCGTGGCACTGGAGCATGGTGAACAGGTGGTCAGCGGCACAGTGCGCCTGACCTGCACCGACGCCGTGCTGCACAGCCTGCTGCTGCCGGCGCTGGCCGAGTTCATGCCAGCGTATCCCGCACTGTCGCTGGAGCTGGCGACCTCCAATACCTTTGCCAACCTCAGCCGGCGGGATGCCGACCTGGCCCTGCGCCTGACCAATACGCCGCCGGAGCATCTGGTCGGACGTTGCCTGGGGGCGGCGTCCTACGTGATCTGTGGGCGCGAGGAGTTTCGCGAACGCCTGACTGAAAACCCTGCCAGCGTGGCCTGGATCGCCCCGGACGACGCCATGCAGGATCACCCGACCGTGGTCTGGCGCAGCGAGCACATGCCCGGGGTGATGCCCAAATACCGCTGCAGCGGGATTTCGGCAATTGCCCAACTGGTCAGTGCCGGCCTGGGCGTTGCCGCCCTGCCCGACTACATGGCCCATACCCTGCCGGGGGTGGAGCAGTTGAGCGATCCGCTGCCCGGTTGCGATACCGAACTGTGGCTGCTGACCCGGCCGGATTGCCGGGCCTTGCGTTCGGTGCAGACGCTGTTCGACGAATTGACCCCGCGCCTGCGTGACGCCTTGGGTCGCCAGTGAAATCGTCCTCGCGGGGCAAGCCCGTTCCCACAGAACCACTGTAGGAGCGGGCTTGCCCCGCGATGCTATTGAATTGAGCACGCATACAAGACAGTTGTGCTAGAGCCCTTGAAATGGTTATCGTCGGGGTATCAAGGGCTCGAAATGAAATCAGCGCTTCCATAAAGGCTGGTGATTTTTTAAACTATCGAGTCCGCTCGCCCATTCGGGCTGAACACCGCATTTGCTACTTGAGGAAGACCATGGCCCGCGTAACCGTTGAAGACTGCCTAGAACACGTGGATAACCGTTTTGAGCTGGTCATGCTCTCCACCAAACGTGCCCGTCAACTGGCCACCGGCGGCAAAGAGCCGAAAGTGGCATGGGAAAACGACAAACCTACCGTCGTTGCCCTGCGCGAAATCGCTGAAGGCATCTGCACCCCTGAGTTCATGGCCGAACAGGATATCCGCACGCAAGAAGATCCGATCTTCGCGTTCGGCGAGGGTGACGAGGCCAACGAGGCGGTCTAAGCCCATGCCTGGTCGACGTAGTACGGCGCCGGTCCCCGTCCCTTGGCAAGAGGTAATCCCATGCCGAGCATAGACGCCCTCGCCGATCGCTTGTCGACCTACCTCGGCGCAGACCAGGTCAACCTGGTGCGCCGGGCGTATTTCTACGCCGAACAAGCCCACGACGGCCAGCGCCGTCGCAGCGGCGAAGCCTACGTCACGCATCCGCTGGCGGTGGCAAGCATCCTTGCCGACATGCACATGGACCATCAGAGCCTGATGGCGGCCATGCTCCATGACGTGATCGAAGACACCGGCATCGCCAAGGAAGCGCTCAGCTCGCAATTTGGCGAAACCGTGGCCGAACTGGTCGACGGCGTCAGCAAGCTGACCCAGATGAACTTCGAGACCAAGGCCGAAGCCCAGGCGGAAAACTTCCAGAAAATGGCCATGGCCATGGCCCGGGACATCCGCGTGATCCTGGTCAAGCTGGCCGACCGCCTGCACAACATGCGCACCCTCGAAGTGCTGTCCGGCGAAAAACGCCGGCGCATCGCCAAAGAAACCCTGGAAATCTACGCGCCCATCGCCAACCGCCTGGGCATGCACAGTGTGCGCGTAGAGTTCGAAGACCTCGGTTTCAAGGCCATGCACCCGATGCGTTCGGCGCGCATCTACCAGGCGGTCAAGCGTGCCCGCGGCAACCGCAAGGAAATCGTCAACAAGATCGAAGAGTCGCTGGCCCACTGCCTGGCGGTCGACGGTATCGAGGGCGAAGTCAGCGGCCGGCAGAAGCACCTCTATGGCATCTACAAGAAGATGCGCGGCAAACGCCGGGCCTTCAACGAGATCATGGACGTCTACGCGTTCCGTATCATCGTCGACAAGGTCGACACCTGCTACCGCGTGCTCGGCGCCGTGCATAACCTGTACAAGCCGCTGCCGGGGCGCTTCAAGGATTACATCGCGATCCCCAAGGCCAACGGCTACCAGTCGCTGCATACCACGCTGTTCGGCATGCACGGGGTACCGATCGAGATCCAGATCCGCACCCGCGAAATGGAAGAGATGGCCAACAACGGCATCGCCGCCCACTGGCTGTACAAGTCCAGTGACGACGAGCAGCCCAAGGGCACCCATGCCCGGGCGCGCCAGTGGGTCAAAGGCGTGCTGGAAATGCAGCAACGTGCGGGCAACTCCCTCGAATTCATCGAGAGTGTGAAGATCGACCTGTTCCCGGACGAGGTCTACGTGTTCACGCCCAAAGGCCGGATCATGGAGCTGCCCAAAGGCTCCACGGCGGTCGACTTTGCCTACGCGGTGCACACCGACGTCGGCAACAGCTGCATTGCCTGCCGCATCAACCGCCGCCTGGCACCGTTGTCCGAACCGCTGCAGAGCGGCTCGACGGTCGAGATCGTCAGCGCCCCGGGCGCGCGGCCGAACCCGGCCTGGCTCAACTTCGTGGTGACCGGCAAGGCCCGCACGCACATCCGCCATGCGCTCAAGCTGCAGCGCCGCTCGGAGTCCATCAGCCTTGGCGAACGCCTGCTGAACAAGGTCCTCAACGGTTTCGACAGTGCCCTGGACAAGATTCCCCAGGAGCGCATCCAGGCCATGCTCGGCGAATACCGCCTGGAGCTGATCGAGGACCTGCTCGAAGACATAGGCCTGGGCAACCGCATGGCCTATGTGGTGGCCCGCCGCCTGCTGTCCACCGAAGGCGAGCAACTGCCAAGCCCGGAGGGCCCGCTGGCGATCCGCGGCACCGAAGGCCTGGTACTGAGCTACGCCAAATGCTGCACGCCGATCCCGGGCGACCCGATTGTCGGGCACCTGTCGGCGGGCAAAGGCATGGTGGTGCACCTGGAAAACTGCCGCAACATCAGCGAAATCCGCCACAACCCGGAAAAGTGCATCCAGCTGTCCTGGGCCAAGGATGTCACCGGCGAATTCAACGTCGAACTGCGCGTCGAGCTGGAGCACCAGCGCGGCCTGATCGCCCTGCTGGCCAGCAGCGTCAATGCCGCCGACGGCAATATCGAGAAAATCAGCATGGATGAACGCGATGGTCGCATCAGCGTGGTCCAACTGGTGGTCAGCGTGCACGACCGAGTGCACCTGGCACGCGTGATCAAGAAACTGCGCGCCCTGACCGGGGTGATCCGAATCACCCGCATGCGTGCGTAGCCCAATAACAGCAAGGAGTCATCATGACCAAGACCGTCATCACCAGTGACAAGGCCCCAGCCGCCATCGGTACCTATTCCCAGGCGATCAAGGCCGGCAACACGGTGTACATGTCCGGGCAGATCCCGCTGGACCCGAAAACCATGGAACTGGTCGAAGGCTTCGAAGCCCAGACCGTTCAGGTCTTCGAAAACCTCAAGGCCGTTGCTGAAGCCGCCGGCGGTTCGTTCAAGGACATCGTCAAGCTGAACATCTTCCTCACCGACCTGAGCCACTTCGCCAAGGTCAACGAGATCATGGGCAAGTACTTCGACCAGCCGTACCCGGCCCGCGCCGCCATTGGCGTTGCTGCCCTGCCGAAGGGTTCGCAGGTTGAAATGGATGCCATCCTGGTCATCGAGTAATACCCCCTGAAGGCGCACCGCCCGGTGCGCCTTCATCCCCCGCCCCTGCAAGGACCCCCGCCATGCGCTACGCGCTCGCCCTGTCGCTGCTCGCCACCCTGTTGAGCGGCTGCGCCAGCCACAGCCCGGAAGACCTCAACGGTACCTGGATCAATCAGAACGCCATCGATGCTGCGGCCAAAGGCGTCAACCTGCGCCAGGCCCTGCTCGCCAATGGCCCGAACCTTGAGTGGAAGGTCAACATTGCCGCCGCCCAGGCCACCTTCAGCAACGGCTTCGAAGCCGGGGACGGCAAGCTCAAGGCGCTCAAGGACGACCAGTGGGAAGTCGATTTCTACGGCAACTATGTCGAAACGCTGAGCCTGGACGGCGACGAACTGGTTCAAGCGGCCAGTGACGCCAATCCGCAGCAGAGTTTCCAGCGCGCCGAAACCCCGGCCCCGATTGATGCGCCAGCTGGCACCACCTTCGAAACCGAGCTGTACAAGGCTTACCTGGGTGGCAACTGGAAGATCATCGAAGGCCCCGGACAGGGGACGATTGCGCATTTTCGCGCCAATGGCAGCCTCGACGGCCTGCCCGGCCTGGATCGCTACGCCCTGTGCCTGGCTGGCGACTGCGCGGCCATGAGCGGCGAGTACGACAGCCTGTGGCTGGAGCGCAATCAGCAAGGCAACCCGTGGATCTTCAAGCGTGACGGCAAACAGCTGGAAATCTTCCAGGCCGTCAATCAGGCCCAGGCCGACGAGATGCCGGATCTGCATCCTGGCACTCGCCGCTGGCTGCTTGAGCGTCAGTAAGGGTTAATTGCTACCGGCAAGGATGGCCGCATAGCCTTCCTTGTAGCTAGGGTACTGTGGCGCCCAGCCCAGTGCCCGGGCCCGGGCGTTGCTGCAACGCTTGCTGCCGGTACGCCGCACCCGCTCCTGCTCCGACCACTGGGTAACGCCCATGTACTCGCGCAGCCAGGCGACTACATCGAACAGCGGCGCCGGCGCGTCATCGACACCGATGTAACAATCTTCCAGGACCTTGCCCTGGTGATCGGCCTTGAGCAAAAAGGCCAGCAACCCGGCCGCGTCTTCAGCGTGGATACGGTTGCCGTACAGCGGCGGCTCTTCAGTCACCCGATAGCCCTGGCGTACCTGGCTCAGCAACCATTCGCGGCCCGGGCCGTAGATCCCCGTGAGGCGCACGATGGTGCCTGGAATGCCACTGGCCAGCGCCAGCTGCTCGGCTTCGAGCATTACCCTGCCGGAATAGCCTTCGGGCTCCACGGCAGCGGTTTCGTCAATCCACTCACCATCCTTCTGCGCATACACGCTGCTGCTCGATACAAACAACAGCCGCCGCGGCTTCTGCCCGCGCTCGGCCAGCCAGCCCAGCACGCGGCGCAAGCCCTCAACATAAGCTGACTGATAACCGGCTTCGTCATGCTGGCTCGCCGCGACGCTGTAGACCAGGTAATCCGGCGCGTCAACCGGCCACTCGGGCGGACAGCGCGGATCATTCAAGTCGGCAGCGATAGCCGTCACCCCAACTGGCAATTGGCCAACACTGCGGCGCAAGCCGCTCACCGGCCAGCCAGAAGCCAGCAATTGCTTGGCCAGACGGCCACCGACATCGCCACAACCGACGATCAGAACTGAGGGCGCAGACATCCCGAAACTCCGCAAATCAAAGGCCCAGCCTATCCAAATAAATCGATAGGCGGCTAGCTATAGTGGAAAAAAAGTAACTTTATTACTTCTGCTAACAAGAATTACTTGCAATAATGGCCACCCAATTTTGTTCTCGGCCTGTCTCGAGGCCTGGAAGGACAAGCACCTCTTTCTTCTTCATCAGGTCAGGCCAGCATGACACGTATCCAACCTTCCGCTTCGCCAACCATGTCGCGCGCATGGCGCGCCATTGCCGCGCTGATGTTCAGCCTGGTAATGGCACCCGCCGCCCTGGCCGATGAGCCGACCACTGCCCCCGTCATTCCAGCTGCAGCCGTAGCACCGGCCGCACCAGGCGCCGAACAGGCTGCAGCACCGACCGATCCGGCTGCCGCACCTGCCGCTGCCCCGATCGACGGCCAGGCAGCCAACCCGGCCGACGAAAGCGTTGAAGCACTGGTTGAAGATACCAGCCTGGGCATGGCCCACGACCTGTCGCCGTGGGGCATGTACAAAAACGCCGACATCGTGGTCAAGATCGTCATGATCGGCCTGGCCATCGCCTCGATCATCACCTGGACCATCTGGATCGCCAAAGGCTTCGAGCTGATGGGCGCCAAGCGCCGCCTGCGTGGCGAGATTGCTGCACTCAAGCGTGCCACCACCCTCAAGGAAGCCAGCGACAGCGCCAATAAAGAAGGCACCCTGGCCCATATCCTGGTCCACGATGCCCTGGATGAAATGCGCCTGTCGGCCAATACCCGCGAGAAAGAAGGTATCAAGGAACGCGTCAGCTTCCGCCTTGAGCGCCTGGTAGCCGCCAGCGGCCGCAACATGAGCAGTGGCACCGGCGTACTGGCAACCATCGGTTCCACCGCCCCGTTCGTCGGTCTGTTCGGTACCGTATGGGGCATCATGAACAGCTTCATCGGCATCGCCAAAACCCAGACCACCAACCTCGCCGTGGTTGCCCCGGGTATCGCCGAAGCACTGCTGGCCACCGCCCTGGGCCTGGTAGCGGCAATTCCGGCAGTCGTCATCTACAACGTCTTCGCCCGCTCCATCGCCGGTTACAAGGCTCAGGTGTCTGATGCCTCGGCCGAGGTCCTGCTGCTGGTCAGCCGCGACCTGGACCACCAGCCAGGCGATCGTGCTGCCCCACCTCACATGGTCAAAGTGGGCTAAACCATGGGCCTGCATCTTAACGAAGGTGGCGACGACCTCGCCGAAAACCACGAAATCAACGTCACGCCGTTCATCGACGTCATGTTGGTCCTGCTGATCATCTTCATGGTGGCAGCGCCGCTGGCGACCGTCGACATCAAGGTCGACCTGCCAGCCTCGACCGCAAAACCTGCGCCGAGGCCCGAAAAACCGGTGTTCCTCAGCGTCAAGGCGGACCAGAACCTGTACGTCGGTGACGAGCAGGTCCAGCGTGACCAGCTCGGTGCGATCCTCGACGCCAAGACCAAGGGCGACAAGGACACCACGATCTTCTTCCAGGCCGACAAAGGCGTGGATTACGGCGATCTGATGGAAGTCATGAACACGCTGCGCGCGGCCGGTTACCTGAAAGTCGGTCTGGTCGGCCTCGAGACGGCAGCCAAGAAATGATCAAGACGCGGCATAAGCTGGCGCGTTACAGCAGTAGTCTGGCGATTGTGCTGGGTATCCATGCCGTTGCCGTGTTGCTGACGCTCAATTGGTCGGTGCCCCAGGCGATCGAGTTGCCGCCTGCGGCGATGATGGTCGAAATGGCACCGATGCCCGAACCGGCACCGCCACCTCCACCCAAGGTGGTCACCCCGCCACAACCGCCAGCGCCGGTAGAAGAACCGCCGCTGCCGAAACTGGCCGAGGCGCCGAAACCGAAGATCGCCATTGCCAAACCGGTCAAGCCGAAGGCCAAACCGCAGCCGCCCAAGCCTGAGAAAAAGCCTGAGCCGCCGCAGGAGAAGCCGGCCGACGAGGAAGCGGTCGATACACCGCCAAGCACCGCACCGGCGCAGAAATCGGCTGCCCCGGCGCCGAGCATCGCCACCAACAGCAACGCCCTGCCCACCTGGCAGAGCGACCTGCTGCGTCACCTGGCGAAGTACAAGAAGTACCCGGAAAACGCCAGGCGCATGCGCATGGAAGGCATCAACCGCCTGCGCTTCGTGGTCGATGGCGAGGGCAGGATCCTCTCCTACGCCCTGGCCGGTGGTTCGGGCAGCGCGGCACTGGATCGGGCGACTCTGGAGATGATCCGTCGTGCGCAACCGGTTCCACCGCCGCCAAAGGAATTGCTCAACAACGGCAGCATTGAAGTGATCGCGCCTTTCGTCTACTCGCTGGACAAGCGCTAACGCTTTGTTTCTGTCACAAACGAGCAAGTCTGATAACGTGCGTCTATCGATTGCAGCCGCTATGCTGGGGCCGCAACTTCATGGACGCACGTTATGACCCTCACAGAATTGCGCTACATCGTCACCCTCGCCCAAGAGCAGCACTTCGGCCACGCTGCCGAGCGCTGCCACGTCAGCCAGCCGACCCTGTCGGTCGGCGTGAAGAAGCTTGAGGACGAGCTGGGTGTACTGATCTTCGAGCGCAGCAAAAGCGCGGTGCGCCTGACCCCGGTCGGCGAAGGCATCGTGGCCCAGGCGCAAAAGGTCCTCGAACAGGCCCAGGGCATTCGCGAACTGGCCCAGGCCGGCAAGAACCAGCTGACCGCCCCGCTGAAAGTCGGCGCGATCTACACCGTCGGCCCCTACCTGTTCCCGCACCTCATCCCGCAACTGCACCGGGTCGCCCCGCAGATGCCGTTGTACATCGAAGAAAACTTCACCCATGTACTGCGCGACAAGCTGCGCAACGGTGAGCTGGACGCAGTGATCATCGCCCTGCCGTTCAACGAGGCCGATGTGCTGACGCTGCCGCTGTACGACGAACCTTTCTACGTGCTGATGCCCAGCGAGCATCCATGGACCCAGAAAGAAACCATCGACGCCGGCCTGCTCAACGACAAGAGCCTGCTGCTGCTCGGTGAAGGCCACTGCTTCCGTGACCAGGTGCTCGAGGCCTGCCCGACCCTGGCCAAGGGCAGCGACGGCGCCAAGCACACCACGGTCGAGTCCAGCTCGCTGGAAACCATTCGTCATATGGTCGCGTCGGGGCTCGGTGTGTCGATCCTGCCGCTGTCGGCGGTGCACAGCCATCATTATGCCCCCGGCGTGATCGAAGTGCGCCCCCTGAGCCCACCGGCACCGTTTCGTACCGTGGCCATCGCCTGGCGCGCCAGCTTCCCGCGGCCCAAGGCGATCGAGATCCTCGCTGACTCGATCCGCCTGTGCTCGGTCGCCAAACCCGCCGCGAGCCAGTAGGAAAGCACCATGCCGGAGTTGTCCCAGGTCTCGGTGACCGCGCTCAAGGGTGTCGGCGAGGCCATGGCCGAGAAGCTCGCCAAGGTCGGCCTGGAGAACCTCCAGGACGTGCTGTTCCATCTGCCGCTGCGCTACCAGGACCGCACCCGCGTGGTGCCCATCGGCGCCCTGCGCCCGGGCCAGGACGCGGTCATCGAAGGCGTGGTCAGCGGCACCGACGTGGTAATGGGCAAGCGCCGCAGCCTGCTGGTGCGCCTGGGCGATGGCAGCGGCGTGCTGAGCCTGCGCTTTTACCACTTCAGCAACGCGCAGAAGGAAGGCCTCAAGCGTGGCACCCACCTGCGCTGCTACGGTGAAGCCCGCCCCGGTGCTTCGGGCCTGGAGATCTACCACCCGGAATACCGCGCGCTGACCGGCGATGAGCCGGCGCCGGTGGAACAGACCCTGACACCGATCTATCCGACCACCGAAGGCCTGACCCAGCAACGCCTGCGCCAGCTGTGTCAGCAGAGCCTGGCGATGCTCGGCCCGCGGAGCCTGCCGGACTGGCTGCCGGAAGAGCTGGCCCGGGATTACCAACTGGCGCCGCTGGACGATGCGATCCGCTACCTGCATCACCCACCCGCCGATGCCGATGTCGATGAGCTTGCCGAAGGTCACCATTGGGCCCAGCACCGCCTGGCGTTCGAAGAACTGCTAACCCACCAGCTGTCCCAGCAACGCCTGCGCGAAAGCCTGCGCGCCCAGCGGGCGCCGGTGCTGCCCAAGGCCAGCCGGCTGCCCCGGCAGTACCTGGCCAACCTCGGCTTTGCACCCACCGGTGCGCAGCAGCGGGTCGGTAACGAGATTGCCTACGACCTCAGCCAGCCGGAGCCGATGTTGCGCCTGGTCCAGGGTGACGTTGGCGCGGGCAAGACCGTGGTCGCCGCCCTGGCCGCCCTGCAGGCGCTGGAAGCCGGTTACCAGGTGGCACTGATGGCGCCCACCGAGATCCTCGCCGAGCAGCACTTCATCACCTTCAAGCGCTGGCTGGAGCCGCTGGGCATCGAAATTGCCTGGCTGGCCGGCAAGCTCAAGGGCAAGGCGCGCACCAGCGCCCTGGAACAGATCGCCGCCGGTGCACCGATGGTGGTCGGCACCCATGCCTTGTTCCAGGAAGAAGTGAAGTTCAAGAACCTGGCCCTGGCGATCATCGACGAACAGCACCGCTTCGGCGTGCAGCAGCGCCTGGCCCTGCGCCAGAAAGGCGTGGGTGGTCAGCTCTGCCCGCACCAGCTGATCATGACCGCGACGCCGATCCCGCGCACCCTGGCAATGAGCGCCTATGCCGACCTGGATACCTCCATCCTCGACGAACTGCCGCCAGGCCGCACCCCGGTCAATACCGTGCTGGTGGCTGACAGCCGTCGTTTCGAGGTGGTCGAGCGGGTCCGTGCAGCCTGTGCCGAAGGACGCCAGACCTACTGGGTGTGCACCCTGATCGAAGAATCCGAGGAGCTGACCTGCCAGGCCGCCGAAACCACTTTCGAGGAGCTCAGCAGCGCCCTGGGCGAGTTGCGTGTCGGCCTGATCCACGGGCGCATGAAGCCTGCGGAAAAAGCCGCGGTGATGGCCGAGTTCAAGCAGGGCAACCTGCAACTGCTGGTGGCGACCACGGTGATTGAGGTCGGCGTCGACGTGCCCAACGCCAGCCTGATGATCATCGAGAACCCCGAGCGCCTGGGCCTGGCCCAGTTGCACCAGCTGCGCGGCCGGGTTGGCCGTGGCAGCGCAGTGAGCCACTGCGTGCTGCTGTATCACCCGCCGCTGTCGCAGATCGGCCGCGAACGCCTGGGGATCATGCGCGAAACCAACGACGGCTTCATCATTGCCGAGAAGGACCTGGCGCTGCGCGGCCCCGGCGAAATGCTCGGTACCCGCCAGACCGGCCTGCTGCAATTCAAGGTCGCCGACCTGATGCGCGACGCCGACCTGCTACCCGCCGTGCGCGATGCCGCCCAAGCGTTGCTGGCGCGCTGGCCGACCCACGTCAGCCCGTTGCTGGAGCGCTGGCTGCGCCACGGCCAGCAATATGGCCAAGTGTGACGCCCGTCCCAGATTGCAGCCAGCCCAGGGTTCAAGCTGGTTATACTCATGCGATTGAAAAATTTTTGGATACAGACCATGACTGAAGTTGCTTTGGACACCGCAACCCCCCACGCTCCGTCTGTTATCCGGTTGCTGCTCGACAAGCTCGGCATCGCCTACCGCGAAGTGAGCGAACACCCGCAGCTACCGGCCGCCGCCAAGGTGCAGGCCGTACTGCTGGACGATGAAGTCGGCGCGCTGATGGTGCTGTTCCCGCAGAACCAGCTCCTCGACCTCAATCGCCTGACCGAACTGACCGGGCGCAAGCTCGCCGCCGTGCCGCTGGAACGCCTGCGCCACATGCTGGAAAAGCACGGCCTGAAGATCCTCCCCGGGATCCCGGCCCTGACTAGCTCGCCATGCCTGTATGAAGAAAGCCTGCTGCGCCCCGAGCGCCTGCTGATTCACTCCGGGGAGGCCGGGCTGTTGCTGGAGATCGAGCGCGACGATTTCAAGAAAATGCTCAGCAAGGCCAGCGCCGGCAACTTCGGCGAACTGCTGAGCAGCATCCGCCCCAACCTCGACCGCCCCCATGACGACCGCGACGAGATCTCCCAGGCCGTCCAGGCGTTCACCGCCAGGCGTATCCAGCAGCGCCTGGAAAGCACCATCGAGATCCCGCCGCTGGCGGAAACCGCGCAAAAGATCATCAAGCTGCGGGTCGACCCCAACGCCACCATCGATGACATCACCGGCGTGGTCGAAACCGACCCGGCGCTGGCCGCGCAAGTGGTCAGCTGGGCAGCATCGCCCTACTACGCCTCACCGGGCAAGATCCGCTCGGTGGAAGACGCCATCGTCCGCGTGCTGGGCTTTGACCTGGTGATCAACCTGGCCCTGGGCCTGGCTCTGGGCAAGACCCTGAGCCTGCCCAAGGACCACCCGCAACAGACCACGCCTTACTGGCAGCAATCGATCTACACCGCTGCGGTGATCGAAGGCCTGACCCGTGCCATGCCCCGGGCCGAGCGCCCGGAATCGGGCCTGACCTACCTGGCCGGGCTCCTGCACAACTTCGGCTACCTGTTGCTGGCACATGTGTTCCCGCCGCATTTCTCGCTGATCTGCCGGCACCTGGAGGTCAATCCGCACCTGTGCCACAGCTATGTCGAACAGCACCTGCTGGGTATCAGCCGCGAGCAGATCGGCGCCTGGCTGATGCGCTACTGGGACATGCCGGAAGAACTGTCCACCGCCCTGCGCTTCCAGCACGACCCGACCTACGCCGGCGACCACGCTGCCTTCCCCAACCTGGTATGCCTGGCAGTACGCTTGCTGCGCTCACGCGGGATCGGCTCGGGCCCGCAGGAAAGCATCCCCGACGAGCTGCTCGAGCGTCTGAACCTGACCCGCGAAAAAGCCGAGGATGTAGTCAACAAGGTGCTGGAAGCCGAAGCCATGCTCCGTGAGCTGGCCTCGCAGTTCAGCCAGCACTGAGGCCTGGGCCTGACCCTGACGGTCAGGCCTTCTTTTTCGGCTTCAGGTACTTCATCAGGCCCTGGAACCAGATCACCAGCGCCGGGTTGCCCTTGATCTGGATGCTCTTGTCCTGAATCCCCTGCATGAAGGCCAGCTGCTTGTTCTTGGCCTGCAGGGTGGCAAAGCCGAACGCTGCGTCCTTGAACGCTATCGCGAACGCCGGGGCGGCATGGGTGCCGGACTTGCTGCTGATGCGCATGTCCTTGACGATGAAATGGCGAGCGGCCTTGCCATCGAGGGTCTGCAACTGGAACACCAGATCCTTGTCAGCCAGTTGCTGCTGGAAGGCAGGGTTGTTGCGGCTGGCCTTGGCCATCAGCAGGCCCATGGCCCAAAGGAGAAAGCGAAACTTCATGTGCACGCCTCGGCTAAAAAGTGACTGGCGAAGCAGTTTATAGTCTCGCTACGAAAACGCCATAGTTCTCTGCGCTTTACGCGACGATAGCCGCCGTTGGCCTTGTAACCGGGTTATTCACTGGCGCCGGACCTTGCTCAGCAGGTGCAAGATCAACTGGTTCGCGCCGATTGCCGCCAATGCAGTGGAAACCCCCAGCACGCTGCAAAACAGCGCGCGCAGCGGATGCTGCGGCAGCAGGTACAAGAGGATCGTCGCAGGAATGGCGGCCGCCAGCAGCAACCGCCACTTGAGCCGCGGCACCAGCGCGATCACCAGGTTCATCAGCACCACGAAGTAGAAGATCAAATACATGCCCATGCCGATCGCCACCCCACGCGACATCAGCCCGCCGGCCATCTGCCTGTACATCGTCATGCCGGTGTTGTGCAGCAGCAGGTAAGTGACAATGGCCAACACATGCACAATCAGGGCGATTGCCAGGCGATAAGGGCGAGTTACAGGCATTTCTGCACTACATCCTCGACCACGCCTTGGTCGCTCAGGCGCTTGATGCCGTCCACGGCGCTATCACGGTAACCGCTCGCCTCAAGGGCGGCTTGTTGATAGCAAGCCATGGCGCGGGCATTGTCCTGCTGGCCAAGCTTGCCTTTCTCATAGGCGTAACCAAGGTCCACCAGCCCCCTCGGTGACTCCAGCTTCGCCGATTGCTGCAAGGCTTGCAGTGCTTTGCCCGGGTTTTGGCAGGTCAAGTTCTCGGCATACTCTTCGCCGTAGCACACAAAGTGCGCCAGCATGGCGCCGGCGTCGCGTTCAGTGCTCATGGCCGATTCCAGCAGTTGCACGATGGTCGCGTCCGGCAGCCGTTCGGCCTCTCCCGAAAAAATCAGGATGACCGCCTGCACCGCCGCTTCGTTGTTGCCCTTGGCAGCGGCACTGAGCAGGCTGTTGAGGGCGGCGTTCATCAGTTGCCCAGGGTTGTCGTAGAGCCCTGCCCTGCCCAGGTCCTCATAGAGCCTGGCACGCTCGACATCCAGCTCGCCGGCGACCTTCTCCTTGCGCCCGGTGAAGAAGCCTTCCAGGGACCAGTCGTCGATCCGCTGCAGCACCCAGCACTGGCCACGGGAAAAGGTGTAGACCTTGAGCAGTTCGCCCTTGGT
This sequence comes from Pseudomonas sp. ZL2, assembly GCF_054788455.1. NCBI lineage: Bacteria > Pseudomonadati > Pseudomonadota > Gammaproteobacteria > Pseudomonadales > Pseudomonadaceae > Pseudomonas > Pseudomonas sp. ZL2. The sequence continues at coordinate 233,418 of NZ_JBGOGX010000003.1, forward strand.
GTCGTGCAACACCACTTGCCGTATGCCCTCCTGCTCGACCACCAGGCCCAGCTCGGCACGCTTGGCCGGCTGCAGCAACGCCAGGGACGGGCGCTGTTCGGGGGTCAGCTTGCGAATCGACACACGCGGTTGCTTGCGCCCGGGGTAGATCCGTTGCTCGATCAGCGGGTCGGCTACCAGCGACTGCTGCAGCGCCTCGCTCTGGGCAAACGCGGTGAAGAAGGCGCCGAAGTCATTGTCGGAGCAATCCGGCATGTCCACCGGGGCGGCAACACAGGTTGTCGCGCCGGCCAGCAGCAGAAACGAGCAGAGCCACTGCCGCAAGTTCGTCGCACAGCCCTTCATGGTTTGCCTCTGTCGATCAGTTGTTGAGTGGGGGTACACCAGTAGTCACTGAAGCCCAGCCAGTAACTCAGCACATCCCAGATGAAGCGCAGGGCGTTTTCCGGCTTGCGGCAATCGGCCTGCTCGTCGGCCACGTCATAGGGCGTATTGCTGATGAAGTAGTTGAGCCAATGGGGTTCCCAGTTGGGCATGGCGATCTCGATATGCCCATCGGCCTTGAACAAGCTGATCCAGACGATGCCGACGCTGCCGTCGTCTTCGTAGTCGCGCATGTCCAAGGAGATCTGCGAGAACAGCGGCGTGCGGTAAACCTGCTTTTGATTGCTGCGGTCAATGAAACGCAGGTAGGCCAGGTCATCGAAAGGCACCAGCCAGCCACCAACCGGCACGTTTTCCATGAGATAACGGCCCGATTCGCTGACCACCCTGACTTCGCCTGGCCGGTCGATCAGTACCTGGATGTTGTGTCCCACCCAAAGTACCAATGCCCCAACTATCGCCAGGGCAAAATAGTGCCTACGTTTCAAGACTGTCCCTTTTTGAATACATTCAGCCGGCCCAACCAGTGGGCAATCATTATCGCCAGGAAAGTCAGGCCACCGGCCAGGGGGCTGAAGAACATCGTGCGCACCGGGTGATCCGGCATCAGCCAGTAGATGATCAACGCCACCAGCGCACCATTGATCATGAGTTTGTGCTTGAGCCTCGGCACAAAAACGATCACCAGGCTGAAGATCACCATCACATCGAAGACCAGCCAGAAAATGGCGCCAGACGCCACGCCGCGGGCGGTGAAGCCGCCGTAGACCTGCTTGTAGTAATCAACCCCGATGTCGTTGAGCACCAGGAACAGGTAGCAAGCCAGCGCGTGCGTGGCCAGGGCGATCAGCCAACGCTTGATCATCGGGTGTTTCCTTGCAAGACCTGGCACCAGCTGCGCACATCGTTCCTGTCGAAGCCCGGGCAGTTGTTGTCGCGGGGGATATAGCGATAGGGGTGCGCGGCGTCGTAGGTGAAGTGGTAGTAGTTGTGCTTGTCCTGGCCGTACAGCCAGTACGACGAGGAGCCCTGGGAAATCTGGTAGGGCTCGAAGGTCAGCATTGAGGACTCGGCGGGGATGAAGTTGTCAGGTTCCATCCATAGCAGCAGCGCGTTCCAGTACAACTGCGTGGTCACGCCTGGCAGCAGCAGGAGCACCAGCAACGCCAGAGCGAACCATCTGCCTTTGCTCATGCCGGTGGCAGGTTCGCGTAGTAGGAGCCCACCAGTTCCATGACCACCACGGTGGTCAGGCAAATGAACGTCAGCAGGCGATGCCAGAGCTGGTCGCGCCAGCGCCGGTGCAGGCCGGTGAGTATCAATATCAGGCAGACAAAGGCCAGGCTGCCGAACAGGTTGCTGTCGGCGACACTCGCCAGGTAGTTGGGCAAGGTCAGACCGTCATACATGGCGTTGCCCTGCGCTAGCGGTTACTGCGAATCCTTCGATCTTCATCACGGCCCTCCCTGGACACTTTCCCGTCCTTGCGACGGGGGCCGCGTATGCTAGCCAGATGCCAGGGCGGCGGCAATAAAAAACGGGCACCTTGTGCGGTGCCCGTTTTTTACTGCAATCGATCTGTGCGAGGCATCACGGATTGACGCTGTCCTTCAGGGATTTGCCGGGTTTGAAAGCAACGGTGTTGCTGGCCTTGATCTTGACCGGTTCGCCGGTTTGCGGGTTTTTACCAGTGCGGGCACCGCGGTGGCGCTGCAGGAAGGTACCGAAGCCGACCAGCGTCACGCTGTCCTTGCGATGCAGGGCGCCAGTGATTTCTTCGAGCACGGCGTTGAGCACGCGGTTAGCTTGCTCTTTGGTGAGATCGGCCTTTTCCGCAATGGCGGCGGCGAGTTCTGGTTTACGCATAGTGAAGCCTCTTTGACGGTTTTTTTGTTGTTATGCCGTGCTGCTCTTCAAGAACAGCGCCCAAGGCACCGCAGGCTCTAAACTGCGGCAGACGGGAGTGAGAATGGCATGCCCTCAGGGGCCGCGCCAGTCTCTGGGCGGCCATTGTTGGGGCAAAGGCAGGGGAAATCCGACAGAACGCCGGTTATTTACGCCATTAGCGCCGGAAGTTGCCGATTTAGAGCCAGCTTCTCCATGACCGCAGTGCCGGTCAGGGCATAGCCCAGCAACTGGCCGTCCGCATCGTGACAGAGCACCTTGAGGTCCGTACCCAGCCCCTCAACGCTCCACTGGCCTTCGCGGCCATGGGGCGGGGGCGAAACCACCAGCGGGCAGGCCGGGGTTTTCACCGTGACCGGCATCGGCCCATAGGCAACCGCTGTCGGGTTACCGGCCAGGGTTTGCGCCAATGCCCGGGCGCAGCTCATCAAGGGCATTACGTACAGCAGGTTGAGGCCATCGACTTCGGCGCAGTCGCCCAAGGCGAAGATATTGTCGTGAGAGGTGCGCAGTTGACGGTCGACCACCACGCCGCGGTTGACCTGCAGCCCCGCTGCCGAAGCCAGATCGATGCGTGGCCGCAGGCCAACGGCTGAAACCACCAGGTCGCAAGCGATCACGCTGCCGTCTGACAAGTGCGCCTCCAGGCCCTGCTCCAGCCGCTGCAGGCGGGTCAGCACCGGCCCCAGGTGGAAACGCACGCCCAGCCCCTCCAGGCCAACCTGTACGGCGGCAGCGGCCGCCGGGTGCAGCAAGGTCGGCATGACCTGCTCGCACGGCGCCACCAGCTCGACCTGAAAGCCGCCCAGGCTCATGTCATTGGCAAATTCACAGCCGATCAAGCCGGCACCGAGGATCAGCACCCGTTGCTTGCCGGCTGCCGCGGCACGGAAACGGGCGTAGTCTTCGAGGTCGTTGATCGGGAAAATCAGCTCGGCAGCATCGCCTTCGACGGGCACCCGCACGGTCTCGGCACCCCAGGCCAGGATCAGGTCGCGATAGGGCACCTGCTCTTCGCCGATCCACAGGCGCTTGTGGCCCGGATCGATGCCGCTGATGCGGGTGTGGGTGCGCACTTCGGCCTTGAGCTGCTCGGCCATGGCGCCGGGCTCGGCCATGCTCAGGCCGTCGGCGTCCTTGTTTTTGGCAAAACCGGTGGAGAGCATCGGCTTGGAGTAGGAACGGCCGTCGTCGGCGGTGACCAGCAGCAACGGTGTTTCACCGTCGAGCTTGCGAAATTCGCGAGCCAGGTTGTAACCCGCCAGACCCGTACCGACAATCACCACTGGAGCCGTCATGCGCTGCTTTCCTTGAATCTGATTGAGTGAGATCAGTTGATTTCGATCATTTCGAAGTCCATCTTGCCGACACCGCAGTCCGGGCACAGCCAGTCTTCGGGTACATCTTCCCACTTGGTGCCTGGAGCGATACCGTCATCCGGCCAACCGTCGGCTTCGTTGTAGATCAGGCCACAGACGATACATTGCCACTTTTTCATTACGCACTTCCTCGAAAGACTCAGGCTTTGGAGTGGCCGCTCTCGTGAACATTACAATGGCGGCCATCAAAGAGGGGCTTTGTACTGGAGCGAGGTGCCAGCATGCAAGCCGGATCGGGCAATCATGCTAAGCTCGGCGTCTCTCTGGCCTGTTATTCGATACCGACGTGCCGTACGAAACATTGCAAGCGCCCGCTGCATTCTGGCTGCAGCACCCTGACGTGGCAGACAACACCTCGCCCGCGACCCTTGACTGGTTGTTCGACCAGGGCTCCCTGACCCGCCGCCTGATCCAATTATCCGCCGATCACTTTTCCGTGACACCCCTTTGCGAAGGCTGGCAACGCCTGCGCGACGACGAATGCCTGGCCCTTGACCTGCCCCAGGGCAGCGAAGGCTGGGTGCGCGAGGTGTACCTGCGCGGCCATGGCCAGCCCTGGGTGTTCGCCCGCAGCGTGGCCGCGCGCAGTTCGCTGGAAAGTGGCGGCCTGGACCTGGAAGCACTGGGCAGCCGCTCACTGGGTGAGCTGTTGTTTTGCGAAAAGGGTTTTGTCCGCAGGCCCATTGAGGTCTGCAACTATCCACAGGCCTGGCTGCCGGCGGAACAACGCCATGAAAGCTTGTGGGGGCGCCGCTCACGCTTTGACCGCGGCCCCTTGAGCGTGCTGGTGGCCGAGGTGTTCTTGCCTACGCTGTGGATTGCTGCCGACACCCCTTCGGAGAACCACTGATGTACCTGCAGTTGCTCAAGTCGTTCAATCGCCTGCACCCACGGGCCTGGGACTTCATTCAGCTGAGCCGGATGGACCGCCCGATCGGCATCTATCTGCTGCTGTGGCCAACCCTCTCGGCAGTCTGGATTGCGGCCAAGGGCACACCGACCGTGGCCAACGTGCTGATCTTCACCCTTGGCGTGGTACTGATGCGCGCCGCCGGTTGCGCGATCAACGACTTTGCCGATCGCAAGGTCGATGGCCACGTCAAACGCACCGCCGATCGCCCTCTGGCCGCTGGCCGGATCAACGCCCGCGAAGCGCTGACCCTGTTTGCCGTGCTGGTCGGAGTGAGTTTTCTGCTGGTGTTATGCACCAACGCCACCACGGTATGGCTGTCGTTCGGCGCGGTGGCGCTGGCGGCCTGTTACCCGTTCATGAAGCGCTACACCTACTACCCACAGGTAGTACTGGGCGCGGCCTATTCCTGGGGCATCCCCATGGCCTTCACCGCCGCCACCGGCGAGCTGCCGGCCATTGCCTGGCTGCTGTACATCGCCAACCTGCTGTGGACCGTGGGTTACGACACCTACTACGCCATGGTCGACCGTGATGACGACCTGAAGATCGGGGTCAAATCCACTGCCATTCTGTTTGGCGAAGCCGATCGGGTGATCATTCTGACCTTGCAGGTGCTGTCGCTGGGCTGCTTGCTGCTGGCCGGCAACCGCTTCGAACTGGGCGGCTGGTTCCACCTGGGGCTGTTGGCGGCATTAGTGTGCTTTGCCTGGGAGTTCTGGTCGACGCGCAAGCTGGACCGCGAGTCGTGCTTCAAGGCCTTTTTGCACAATCACTGGGCGGGGCTGCTGATCTTTATCGGCATCGTGCTGGATTACAGTTTCTGATCTTTTTGCGGGCAAGCCCGCTCCTACATGTAGGAGCGGGCTTGCCCCGCGATTGAAGGCACTGTTACTTGATCACGTGCCAGACATCTTTCATGCCATCACCGGTCATGTCACCGGCTTTCTTGTCCTTGATGAAGGTGTACACCGGCTTGCCTTTGTAGGCCCACTGCATTGAACCGTCATCGCGCTTGACTTGAGTCCAGCCCTCTTCCGCCATGTCGCCAGCTTTGACCATCAGCGGCGGCCAGTTCTTGGCACACTCATCGTTGCACATGGACTTGCCGCCCGAATCCTTGTCAAAGGTGTAGAGCGTCATGCCAGCATGGTCGACCATCATGCCGTCCTTCATCATGGCATGATGGGCCGACGCTATCCCTGGCAACGCCAGTGCCACTGCAGCGAAAAGCGTCATCCAGTTCAGCGTATGTCGTGTCATTGGATTCACCGTAATAATCGGGAGAGGGAGTTTAAGCCTAGCCCAGTAACAGAATGTTGCTGCAATGGCCCACGAGCTGTCACACGACTGCAATAATTCCGTTATCTAATGCGGGCCAAGACACCTTTAATGGAAGAGGTTTGAGCATGGTTGGCAGAAACATTCTGATCGTTGACGACGAAGCGCCAATTCGCGAGATGATCGCCGTTGCATTGGAAATGGCCGGCTATGACTGCCTGGAAGCCGAGAACTCCCAGCAGGCCCACGCCATTATCGTCGACCGCAAGCCGGACCTGATCCTGCTCGACTGGATGCTCCCGGGCACCTCGGGCATCGAGCTGGCCCGACGCCTCAAGCGTGACGAGCTGACCGGCGACATCCCGATCATCATGCTCACCGCCAAGGGTGAGGAAGACAACAAGATACAGGGCCTGGAAGTCGGCGCCGACGACTACATCACCAAGCCATTCTCGCCGCGCGAGCTGGTAGCCCGGCTCAAGGCCGTACTGCGCCGCGCAGGCCCGAGCGATGGCGAAGCACCGATCGAAGTCGGTGGCCTGCTGCTCGACCCGATCAGCCACCGGGTGACCATCGACGGCAAGCCCGCCGAAATGGGCCCGACCGAGTACCGCCTGCTGCAGTTCTTCATGACCCACCAGGAGCGCGCCTACACCCGCGGCCAGCTGCTCGACCAAGTCTGGGGGGGCAATGTCTATGTCGAGGAGCGCACCGTCGACGTGCACATCCGCCGCCTGCGCAAGGCGCTGGGTGATGCCTACGAAAATCTGGTACAAACCGTCCGCGGCACGGGTTACCGGTTCTCGACCAAAAGTTGAGAACGCTGCAAGCTGCCAGCCTCAAGCTGCAAGAAAGAGCAAAAGCAAACGCAGATCCGCTTCAACCTTGCAGCTTGTAGCTTGCAACGTGCAGCTGATCCGCTAAGGATCCCAATTGAACCAGAACTGGCATGGCACCCTGATTCGCCACATGCTGTTGCTGATCACCGTCTGCCTGCTGGCGGGCCTGATCAGCGGCTACTATGGCTGGAGCCTGGCCCTGGGCCTGGCCATCTACCTGGGCTGGACCCTCAAGCAACTGCTGCGCCTGCATGAATGGTTGCGCCTGCACAAACCCGATGAAGCACCGCCCGATGGTTATGGCCTGTGGGGCGAGGTGTTCGACAGCATCTATCACCTGCAACGCCGCGATCAGCGCGTGCGCGGGCGCCTGCAGGCGGTGATCGACCGGGTGCAGGAGTCCACCGCTGCGCTCAAGGACGCGGTGATCATGCTCGACAGCGATGGCAACCTGGAGTGGTGGAACCGCGCCGCAGAAACTCTGCTGGGCCTGAAAACCCCGCAGGACAGCGGCCAGCCGGTGACCAACCTGGTCCGCCATCCGCGCTTCAAGGAGTATTTCGAGCAGGAAAACTATCAAGAGCCGCTGGAAATCCCTTCACCGATCAACGACCGCATGCGCGTGCAGTTGCACATCACCCGCTACGGCAACAACGAACACCTGATGCTGGTGCGCGATGTCACCCGCATCCACCAGCTGGAACAGATGCGCAAGGACTTCGTTGCCAACGTCTCCCACGAGCTGCGTACGCCGCTGACGGTGATTGCCGGCTACCTGGAAACCTTGCTCGACAACGTTGAGGAGGTGAATCCACGCTGGGTTCGCGCCCTGCAGCAGATGCAGCAGCAAGGCGGGCGCATGCAGACCCTGCTCAATGACCTGCTGTTGCTGGCCAAGCTGGAGGCCACCGACTACCCCTCGGACAACCAGCCAGTAGCCGTCGAAACCCTGCTACAGTCGATCAAGGGCGACGCCCAGGCGCTATCCGGGCAACGTAACCAGCGCATCAGCCTTGAAGCCCAGCCAGGCATCCGCCTCAAGGGCAGCGAGGCAGAGCTGCGCAGCGCCTTCTCCAACCTGGTGTTCAACGCGGTCAAATACACCCAGGATGAAGGCCAGATCCGCATCCGCTGGTGGGCCGACGAGCAAGGCGCGCACCTGAGCGTGCAGGATTCAGGCATCGGCATCGACCCCAAGCACCTGCCACGCCTGACTGAGCGCTTCTATCGGGTCGACTCCAGCCGCGCCTCCAACACCGGCGGCACCGGCCTGGGCCTGGCGATCGTCAAGCACGTCCTGTTGCGCCATCGCGCGCGCCTGGAAATCAGCAGCGTACCCGGCCACGGCAGCACCTTTACCTGCCATTTCTCCCCTGCCCAGATCGCGGCGCGCCAGGCCTCCTGAGCCGCCGCCCTTTAAATTTGCACAGTCAGCCGCTACATTGGCTGACTCGCGCCAGCACATGCTGGCATTGCTGTACTCCCATTCTTAGAAGACGGACCCCGTAAAACTCCATCATGGACCCTTCCCCTGGTTTCAACCTCGCTGCACTGTTCGCCGATTTCGGCATGATTCTTTTTGCTCTGCTGCTGGTGCTGCTCAACGGCTTTTTCGTTGCCGCCGAGTTCGCCATGGTCAAATTGCGCTCGACCCGGGTCGAGTCGATTGCCGAGCAGCATGGCTGGCGCGGGCAGATCCTGCGTACCGTCCACAGCCAACTGGACGCCTACCTGTCCGCCTGCCAACTGGGTATCACCCTTGCCTCGCTGGGCCTGGGCTGGGTGGGTGAGCCAGCCTTCGCGCACCTGCTCGAACCGCTGCTGGGCGCAGTCGGCGTCGAGTCGCCGGAAGTGATCAAGGGCATCTCGTTCTTCAGCGCCTTCTTCGTCATCTCCTACCTGCACATCGTCGTCGGTGAGCTGGCGCCCAAGTCCTGGGCGATCCGCAAGCCCGAGCTGCTGTCGCTGTGGACGGCGGTGCCGCTCTACCTGTTCTACTGGCTCATGTACCCGGCCATCTACCTGCTCAACGCCAGCGCCAACGCCATCCTGCGTATCGCTGGCCAGGGCGAGCCCGGGCCGCACCACGAACACCATTACAGCCGCGAAGAGCTCAAGCTGATCCTGCACTCCAGCCGTGGCCAGGACCCTAGCGACCAGGGTATGCGCGTACTGGCTTCGGCAGTGGAAATGGGCGAGCTGGAGGTAGTCGACTGGGCCAACTCCCGTGAAGACATGGTCTGTCTCGACGCCAATGCACCGCTCAAGGAAATCCTCGCGATGTTCCGCCGGCACAAGTTCAGCCGCTACCCGGTACTCGATGCCGAGCGCGGCGAATTCATCGGCCTGCTGCACATCAAGGATCTGCTGCTGGAGCTGGCCGACCTCGACCATATTCCCGAGTCGTTCAACCTGGCGGAACTGACCCGCCCGCTGGAACGTGTGTCGCGGCATATGCCGTTGGCTCACTTGCTGGAGCAGTTCCGCAAAGGCGGCGCGCACTTTGCCCTGGTCGAGGAAGCCGACGGCAAGGTGATCGGCTACCTGACCATGGAGGACGTGCTGGAAGTGCTGGTTGGCGATATCCAGGACGAACACCGCAAGGCCGAACGCGGCATCCTCGCCTATCAGCCGGGCAAGCTGCTGGTGCGCGGTGATACACCGCTGTTCAAGGTCGAGCGCCTGCTTGGTGTCGACCTTGACCATATCGAAGCGGAAACCCTCGCCGGCCTGGTCTACGAGACCCTCAAGCGGGTGCCGGAAGAGGAAGAGCTGCTGGAAGTCGAAGGCCTGCGCATCATCATCAAGAAGATGAAAGGGCCGAAGATCGTCCTGGCCAAGGTGCTCAAGCTCGATTGAACCGCCTCAGGGGTTGCCGGCGGTAAAGTTCGGCAACCCGCCGACGGGCTGGTTGAACTGGTAGGGTATCGACTCCAGCGCCAGCCCGACGTTGCGCTGCACCACAAAGTGCAGGTGCGGGCCACTGCTGTTGCCGGTATTGCCGGATTTGGCCAGCGGCGTGCCGTACACCACTCGCTGCCCTTCCCTGACCACCACCGAGCCGCGCATCAGGTGCAGGTACACGCCCATGGTGCCGTCTTCGTGGAGGACCCGCACGAAATTGCCCGAAGGATGGCTGCCACGGCCGCTTTGGCTGTTTTCAGTCTTGATCACTACCCCCGCCCTTGCGGCGATGATCGGCGTGCCTTCAGGCATGGCGATGTCCATGGCATAGCGGCCCTTGGGCCCGAAATGGCTGTAGCGGCCGTTTGGCCCTTGGCTCAGGCGAAAAGGCCCGCCGCGCCAGGGCAAGGGGTAGCGGAAGGCCAGTTGGCGCTGGCCCGGGTTGCCCAGGGCGTAAGAGAATTTCTCCTTATAGCTCACCGGTCTGCCGGGCTGCCGTGCACTTAGCAGGGTCAACGGCATCGTCGTGCGTGCCGGTATTACCCCCCGTACCAGCCGTGACGCCCCACCCTGCACATTGCCCATGCGCTGCAGACGCAGCTCCACCTCGACTGGCGCGTAAGTGTCGTTGCGCGCACTGAAGCGCACACCACCGGCAAACCGGTTGACCTGCAACTGCACCTGGGTGTCCAGCTGTTCGACCATCCTGTCGCCAAAGACAAACGCCCGGCTGCCGGGAATCGGGCGATCGGAATAAGACACCACGCCATAGGCGTCGGTACTTTTGTAGAGGGTTATGCCGAGCACAGGGCCGCAAGCCGTGAGCAAGGCGCAGAACAGCAGCGTGCGTGCAGGCATGAGTAGTGGCTTTTTGACAGTTGATGGTCTGTCGAAGCCTAGCAGCAGATTTTGGCGGGGATGGGGCGAGAGTGTTTCAGGGGTGTGCCAGGAGACGAGCGGTGCTTTGATCGCCGGCAAGGCCGGCTCCCACAGAAACGATAGTCACAGACCCTGTGGGAGCTGGCTTGCCAGGGATGGGGCCGTCAGGCCCCCGGCACGAAGTGCTTCTGCGCCGATCCGCGGGCAATCAGACGCGACAGGTAGTCGAGCTTCTGCGCATCCTGGTCAACGAACTTGAAGGTCAGTTGCAGCCAGTCGCTGTCCGGCTTGGGCTCCAGCGCGGCAATCGCATGCAGGTAGCCATTGAGACGGGCGATCTCGGCGTTCTCGCCCTGCTCCAGGTCAAGCACCGCGCCCTCCAGTACCTGTGGCAGGGTTTCGCCACGGCGCACCACCAACAGCGCCTCCTTGAGGCTCAGGGCCTTGATCACGCACGGCTGAACGCCGCTTGGCAAACGCAGTTGGCCCTGGCCACGACCTGCCGGTGCGGCAGTTGCAGGCTTGGGAGCGCTCACCAGTGGCTTGGCCGCCGCTACCGGGGCTGCTGGCGCTGCCGGCTTGACCGTTTCGGCACGGCCGCCGGTCAGGGCACTCAGCGAGTCGTTGGCAAACGCCGAAGTAGCGCGGGTCGGTGCACTGGCCAGCAAAGTGTCGAGCTTGCCGACCTTGGTCAGGGCTTTTTTCACCTTGGTCAGCAGCTGCTCGTTGGTGAATGGCTTGCCGACAAAGTCCGAGACCCCGGCCTGGATCGCCTGAACCACGTTCTCCTTGTCGCCACGGCTGGTCACCATGATGAACGGCAGGGTCTTCATCGACTCCTGCTGGCGACACCAGGTCAGCAGCTCAAGGCCGGACATTTCCGGCATTTCCCAGTCGCACAGGACCAGATCGAAGGTCTCACGGCTCAACAAGGTCTGGGCCTTGCGACCGTTGACCGCGTCTTCGATCACAACACCGGGGAAGTAGTTACGCAGGCACTTCTTGACCAGATCGCGAATGAACGGCGCATCATCCACAACCAACACACTGACTTTACTCATCGCCACTCCTATTGAATCCCGACTAGCATAACGCTGACTGATGGCCATTTGCCAAACATTGGGTCACGCCGGGACTCGTTGTTTCGTTCGCGGCTGCCTCACCCGCAAACGAAAACGCCCGGCCAAGGCCGGGCGTTCATTCTCGGGCAGTCTTAGTTATCGTCAGATTTGCCCGGAACATTAGCCTTTTCGCCGCTGCGCTGAACCTCTTCCTGCATGCGCTTGAGGCCCAGGTGACGGACGTCGGTGCCGCGCACCAGGTAGATCACCAGCTCGGAGATGTTGCGCGCGTGGTCACCGATACGCTCCAGCGAGCGTAGGGCCCAAATTACGCTGAGAACACGCGAGATCGAGCGTGGATCTTCCATCATGTAGGTGACCAGCTCGCGCAGGGCGGTCTTGTACTCGCGGTCGATGGTCTTGTCGTACTGGGCCACCGACAGCGCCAGGTCGGCGTCGAAACGGGCAAAGGCATCGAGGGCATCGCGGACCATGTTGCGCACCTGGTCGCCGATGTGGCGCACTTCGACGTAACCGCGGGGCGACTCGCCTTCTTCGCACAACTGGATGGCGCGGCGGGCGATCTTGGTCGACTCGTCGCCGATGCGCTCCAGGTCGATCACCGACTTGGAAATGCTGATGATCAGACGCAGGTCGGACGCCGCCGGCTGACGACGGGCCAGAATGCGCACGCACTCTTCGTCGATGTTGCGCTCCATCTGGTTGATCTGCTCGTCGACTTCGCGCACCTGCTGGGCCAAGCCCGAGTCGGCCTCGATCAGCGCGGTAACCGCGTCGTTGACCTGCTTCTCGACCAGGCCGCCCATCGCCAGGAGGTGGCTGCGAACCTCTTCGAGTTCGGCGTTGAACTGCTGGGAGATATGGTGGGTAAGGCTGTCTTTATCGATCATGCTTTCGCTCCGCGAAAAAGCTTCAAGTAGCAAGCTTCAAGCTTCAAGTTTGTTCGTGTCGTTCCCGGGCTTCACGCTCGCCACTTTCTTGCAGCTTGCGGCTTGAAGCTTGCAACTGCCGTTAGCCGTAACGGCCAGTGATGTAGTCTTCGGTCTGCTTCTTCGCCGGGTTGGTGAACAGCGTGTCGGTATCACCGAACTCCACCAGCTTGCCCATGTACATGAACGCGGTGTAGTCCGAGACCCGCGCCGCTTGCTGCATGTTATGGGTAACGATGACGATGGTGTACTTGGACTTGAGCTCATAGATCAGCTCTTCGACCTTCAGCGTCGAGATCGGGTCGAGTGCCGAGCAGGGTTCGTCGAGCAGCAGTACTTCCGGCTCCACGGCGATGGTGCGGGCAATCACCAGACGTTGCTGCTGACCACCGGACAGACCCAGCGCCGACTCGTGCAGGCGGTCCTTGACCTCTTCCCACAGCGCCGCGCCCTTGAGCGCCCACTCCACGGCTTCGTCGAGCACACGCTTCTTGTTGATGCCCTGGATGCGCAGGCCGTAGACCACGTTCTCGTAGATGGTCTTGGGGAACGGGTTGGGCTTCTGGAACACCATGCCGACCCGGCGGCGCAGCTCGGCAACGTCTTCGCCCTTGCGGTAGATGTTGTTGCCGTAGAGGTTGATCGCGCCTTCCACGCGGCAGCCGTCAACCAGGTCGTTCATGCGGTTGAAGGTACGCAGCAAGGTCGACTTGCCGCAGCCGGACGGGCCGATGAAGGCGGTCACGCGCTGCTTGGGGATGTTCATGCTGACATCGAACAGGGCTTGCTTGTCGCCGTAGTACAGGCTCAGGCCAGGCACTTCGATGGCTACGGTTTCTTCAGCCAGGCGCAGGCTCTGTTTGTCGCGACCCAGGGCCGACATGTCTATACCGTGAGAATGGGTTTCATGTTGCATGATTTCACTCCGTTTGTAGCTGCTAGCTTCTCGCTGCAAGCTGCAAGTTTGAGCAAAAGCGGCTTGTAGCTTGCCGCTTATGGCTAATAGCTTTCAGTCAGCTGTCCAGCGCCTTGTACTTCTCGCGCAGGTGGTTACGAATCCATACCGCCGAGAGGTTCAGGGTGGCGATTACCAGCACCAGCAGCAACGCGGTGGCGTACACCAGCGGCCGCGCGGCCTCGACGTTCGGGCTCTGGAAGCCGACGTCATAGATGTGGAAGCCCAGGTGCATGATCTTCTGGTCCAGGTGCAGATACGGGTAGTTGCCGTCCACCGGCAGCGAAGGCGCCAGCTTGACCACACCCACCAGCATCAGCGGCGCGACTTCACCTGCGGCGCGGGCCACGGCGAGGATCATGCCGGTCATCATCGCCGGGCTGGCCATCGGCAAGACGATCTTCCACAGGGTCTCGGCCTTGGTCGCACCGAGCGCCAGCGATCCTTCGCGGACCGTGCGCGGAATCCGCGCCAGACCTTCTTCGGTGGCCACGATCACCACCGGCACCGCCAGCAGCGCCAGGGTCAGCGAAGCCCAGAGCAGGCCCGGGGTACCCAGGGTCGGCGCGGGCAGCGCTTCAGGGAAGAACAGGCGGTCGAGCGAGCCACCCAGCACATAGACGAAGAAGCCCAGGCCGAACACGCCGTAAACGATCGCCGGAACACCCGCCAGGTTGTTCACCGCAATACGAATCAGGCGGGTCACCGGGCCCTGACGCGCATACTCACGCAGGTACACCGCCGCCAGCACGCCGAACGGGGTGACGATCACCGCCATGATCAGGGTCATCATCACGGTACCGAAGATCGCCGGGAAGATCCCGCCTTCGGTGTTGGCTTCACGCGGGTCGTCGCTGAGGAATTCCCAGACCTTGGCAAAGTACACGCCCAGCTTGGTGAACACGCCCATGCCGTTCGGCTGGTAGGCGTGCACCACCTTGCTCAGGTTGATTTCCACCTCACGACCATTACCGTCCTTGGCTACCAGGCTGTCGCGGCCGAAGTCCTGGTGCAGGCCGCCCAGGCGCTCTTCGATGGCCTTGTAACGGTTGTTCAGCTCGGCGCGCTCGGCTTCGATATCGGCCTGGGCAGCGGCATCCAGCTTGCCATCCAGTTCCAGCTTGCGGGTCTGCAGGCGCAGGCGCTCAAGGCCGTAGTTGATCGCACCGATGTCTTTCTTCTCAAGCTTCTGCAGTTCGCCGGCCAGTTTGTCGGCACGCTTGAGGCGGTTTTGCAGTTCGTTCCAGGCCGCCTGGCCTTCGGCGACAACCTTGCCGTTTTCCTTGACGCTGACCAGGTAACCGTAGAAGTTGCCCCACTCGCGGCGCTCCAGGGCGATCAGCTCGACCGGCTTTTGCTGGTCGGTCAGCCATTCGCCGACCACCCAGGTGAAGTCGCTGCCGTTGAGGTCGCGGTTACCGACCTTGATCAGTTCGCGGGTCATGAACTCCGGGCCTTCGTCAGGCACCGGCAGGCCGGCGCCCTTGAGACGGGCACGAGGTACTTCTTCCTTCTGTACCACTTCGCCCACGACGATGTGATTGGCCTGGCCAGGCACGTTGTAGCTGGCTTGCAGCAGGTCGGCCGGCCAGAAGTGGCCGAGGCCGCGCACGGCGATCACGGCGAGCAGACCGATGGTCATGATCACCGCGATGGCGACCGCGCCACCGCTCATCCAGACGCCGGGGGCGCCGCTCTTGAACCAGCTTTTGAGGGAATCCTTTTTCACGGATCGCTACCTTTCTATCAAAGCGACGAGTATTTCTTGCGCAGACGCTGGCGAATCAGCTCGGCCAAGGTGTTCATCACGAAGGTGAACATCAGCAGCACCAGCGCGGCGAGGAACAGCACGCGGTAATGACTGCCACCGACTTCCGACTCGGGCATCTCCACCGCAACGTTGGCCGCCAGGGTGCGCATACCTTCGAACAGGTTCATTTCCATGACCGGGGTGTTGCCGGTGGCCATCAGCACGATCATGGTTTCACCCACGGCGCGGCCCATGCCGATCATCAGCGCCGAGAAGATCCCCGGGCTGGCGGTCAGGATGACCACACGGGTCAGGGTCTGCCACGGCGTGGCACCGAGCGCCAGCGAACCCAGGGTCAGGCTGCGCGGCACGCTGAACACGGCATCTTCGGCGATCGAATAGATGTTCGGGATCACCGCGAAGCCCATGGCGATACCGACCACCAGAGCGTTGCGCTGGTCGTAGGTGATGCCCAGATCGTTGGTGATCCACAGGCGCATGTCGCCGTCGAAGAACCAGGTCTCGATGAACGGGCTCATGTACAGGGCGAACCAGCCGGTGAACAGGATCACCGGGATCAGGATCGCCGCTTCCCAGCCGTCCGGTACCCGCAGGCGCAGAGACTCGGGCAGACGGCTCCAGGCAAAACCAGCCACCAGAACACCCAGCGGCATCAACAGGAACAGGCTGAACACGCCCGGCAGGTGCCCTTCAAGGAACGGCGCCAGGAACAGGCCGGCGAAGAAGCCGAGAATCACCGTCGGCATCGCTTCCATCAGCTCGATCACCGGCTTGACCTTGCGGCGCATGCCCGGGGCCATGAAGTAGGCGGTGTAGATGGCGGCGGCAATGGCCAGCGGCGCGGCGAGAATCATCGCGTAGAACGCCGCCTTCAGGGTACCGAAGGTCAGCGGCGACAGGCTCAGCTTGGGTTCGAAGTCGGTGTTCGAGGCGGTCGACTGCCAGACGTACTTCGGCTCATCGTAGTTCTCGTACCAGACCTTGCTCCACAGCGCGCTCCAGGACACTTCCGGGTGCGGGTTCTTCAAAGTCAGCGGCAGCAGCTTGCCGCCTTCTTCGATGATGATGCGGTTGGCCCGTGGCGACAGCGCCAGGACGCCCGCGCCTTCAGCGGCCGGCTCGACCAGCAGGGTACGGTGCGCGGTGCTGTGGAACACACCGAGCTCGCCATCGGCATCGAGGGCGATGAAGCCCTTGCGGCGTTCTTCAGCATCGATCTGGACGATCGGCGCCTTGCCCATCTGGAACTCGCGAATGCGCTTGAAGCGCTGCTCGCCGTCCGGATCACGGGCCATGAACCACTGGGCCAGGCCACCTTTGGAGTCACCGATGATCAGCGAGATACCGCCCACCAGCTGAGTGCTGGCAGTAACTTCGGCATTGCCGTCGTCGAGCAGTTTGTAGCGGCCGTTGAGGCTCTTGTCGCGCAGGCTGAAGACGTCGGCCTGGGCGCGACCGTTGATTACATACAGCCACTGCTGGCGCGGATCGATGAAAATGGCTTTGACCGGCTCGGTCATTTGCGGCAGGTCGATACGGCTCTGCTCGCTGGTGACTTCGCCGGTCATCATGTTTTCTTCGCGGCTCAGCGACACAACCTGCAGGTGCGCACCGGTAGAGCCGGCCACCACCAGGGTCTCGCCATTCACGTTGAGGCTGACATGCTCCAGCGCCCGGCCCTGTTCATCCAGGGTGAACGGCTCCTGGCCATAAGGGAAGTCGATGCCCGGGCTGATGGTTTTCTTGTTGTCCGGGTAGGTGATCTTGTAGCTGTGGCTGAACGCCAGCGCCTGACCGTTGGACAAACCCAGCACCACCAGCGGGTTGCCCGGCTGGTCGGCACCGATCGAGGTCACCTGGGTACCGGCTGGCACCGGCAACTCGACGCGCTTGAGCTCAGCACCGGTCTTGGTGTCGAAGAACAGCGCCTGGCCCTTGTCGGAAACCCGCATGCCGACCAGGTTCTGTTCTTCCAGGGCGATCATCAGCGGCTTGCCGGCGTCCTGCTGCAGCCAGGTCGGCTCCAGGGCCTTCTTGCTGGTCAGTTCGGCGCCCTGGAACAGCGGCACGACCACGTAGGCCAGGTAGAAGAAGATCAGGGTAATTGCCGCCAGCACGGCAAGCCCGCCCACCAGTACATACCAGCGGGTCAGGCGGTCCTTGAGCGCACGCATGCGCCGCTTGCGTTGCAGTTCGGGCGTATTGAAGTCAATCCGCACGGGGGGAGAATTTTGGGTCATTGTGGAGTTGGCCAGATCATTCATGCGCACACCCTAGCGGTCCCGTATGACAAAAACATGACAATGCAGTGACGCAAAAAAGCCCGCCGCGCAGATACCCCTGGCAGCGGACTCGCAATTTGTGGCGAGACCAGGTCAAAACCTGACCCCGCCGGTCTTTCAGTTACTTCTTCGCAACGTTGCCGTTGTGATTCAGACCCAGGTCCGCCAGGGCTTTATCAACCACTTTGGCAGGGAGCGGGATATAACCGTCCTTGACCACGACTTGCTGGCCGGCTTGCGACAGGACCAGTTTGACGAACTCGGCTTCCAGCGGGGCCAGAGGCTTGTTCGGTGCCTTGTTGACATAGACGTAGAGGAAGCGCGACAGCGGGTAGGTGCCGTTCAGGGCGTTGGCTTCGTTGTCTTCAACGAAAGCACCGCCTTCCTTCTTGGCTAGTGGCACGGTCTTGACGCTGGCGGTCTTGTAGCCGATGCCCGAGTAACCGATGCCGTTCAGCGAGCTGCTGATCGACTGCACGACCGAAGCCGAGCCAGGTTGTTCGTTGACGTTAGGCTTGAAGTCGCCTTTGCACAGGGCTTCTTCCTTGAAGTAGCCGTAGGTGCCGGACACCGAGTTACGACCGAACAGCTGCACTGGCTTGTTGGCCAGGTCGCCGGTCACGCCCAGGTCGCCCCAGGTTTTGACGTCGGCCTTGGCGCCGCACAGGCGGGTCGAGGAGAAAATTGCATCGACCTGGGCCATGGTCAGGCCTTTGATCGGGTTGTCCTTGTGCACGAATACGGCCAAGGCGTCGACGGCAACCGGGATGGCGGTTGGCTTGTAGCCGTATTTCTGTTCGAAGGCCTGCAGCTCGACGTCCTTCATCTTGCGGCTCATCGGGCCGAGGTTGGCGGTGCCTTCGGTCAGCGCGGGTGGCGCGGTGGAGGAGCCGGCAGCCTGAATCTGGATGTTTACGTTCGGATATTCCTTCTTGTAGGCCTCGGCCCACAGGGTCATCAGGTTCGCCAGGGTATCGGAACCGACGCTGGAGAGGTTGCCCGACACACCGGTGGTCTTGGTGTAGGTCGGAATAGCTGGGTCAACAGCGGCAACCGCATTGGCGGTGGCAACGCCAGCGGCGACGAAAGTCAGGGCCGCCATCAAACGCTTCAGTTTCATGCCTTGCTCCTAGCAGGAATTGGGGTGAGATGGATCGGGCCCAAGTATCTGCAGGCCGTATGACTACTCTATGAATCGAATGTGACAATTAGATGAAAGGCCATCACCGGCTAGCGGTGATGGCCTTTTCAAAATGTTGCGAGGGTTGTGTTAGAGCGGTTTCAGCGCTTCTTCGCCGTCAGATAAATACCCACGAGCAGACCAATGGCACAGATGCCAGCAACATAGTAGGCCGGTGCCATCGGGCTGAACTTGAGCAACGCGGTCACTACCATCGGCGTCATCCCGCCAAAAATCGCGTAGGCCAGGTTGTAGGAAAACGACAGTCCGCTGAAACGTACGACAGGCGGGAAGGCTTTGACCATGACGTAAGGCACGGCGCCGACAATGCCGACACACAGTCCGGTCAGGGCATACAGCGGGAACAGCCACTCCGGGTGGGTAGGCAAGGTGTGATAGAAGGTCCAGGACGTGACCAGCAGCGCCAGGCTACCGACGATGAATACCCGGCCGGCGCCAAAGCGGTCGGCCAATGCACCGGTGCCGATGCAGCCGAGGCTGAGCAGGACGATGGCCAGGCTATTGGCCTTCAGCGAGTCGGTCGGGCTGACCTGGTAAAGACTCTGCAGCAGCGCCGGGGTCATCAAAATCACCACGACGATGCCAGCCGACAGCAGCCAGGTCAGCAGCATCGACAGGACAATGGCACCACGGTGGTCACGCAACACCGCGCGCAACGGCACCTCTTCGGCCAGCGCCTTGCGCGCCTGCATCTCGGCAAACACCGGGGTTTCATGCAACCAGCGGCGCAGGTACACCGCGAACAGGCCGAACACCCCGCCGAGCAGGAACGGGATACGCCAGGCGTAATCGGCGACTTCCTGCTGGCTATAAACAGTGTTGATCAGCGTTGCCACCAGCGAACCGAGCAGGATCCCGGCGGTCAGGCCCGCCGTCAGCGTACCGCAGGCGTAACCGGTATTGCGCGCCGGCACGTGCTCGGAGACGAACACCCAGGCGCCCGGCACTTCACCACCAATCGCCGCGCCCTGGATCACCCGCATCACCAGCAACAGGATCGGCGCCCACAGGCCGATCTGCGCGTAGGTCGGCAGCAGGCCCATGATCAGCGTCGGCACGGCCATCATGAAGATGCTCAGGGTGAACATCTTCTTGCGCCCCAGCAGGTCGCCGAAGTGGGCCATGACGATGCCACCCAGAGGCCGTGCCAGGTAGCCGGCGGCGAAGATGCCAAACGTTTGCATCAAACGCAGCCATTCAGGCATTTCGGCGGGAAAGAACAGCTTGCCGACCACCGTGGCGAAGAACACGAAGATGATGAAATCGTAGAACTCCAGCGCACCGCCCAGGGCGGAAAGCGACAGGGTCTTGTAGTCACTGCGGGTCAGCGGCCTCGAAGGCTGCGCGATACTGCCGGGCACGGAGGTCATAGGTCTCTCTTGTTGGCATTTCTTATTGGGGTGCAGGCCGCCTGGCACGCGGGTTTCGGCCTGGGAAGCATCGAAAGATAGCAAATTGGCGGAAAAAGCACATAGCAGTACAAATTCAATACAAGTATTCATGACTGCATGGTCGTCGCTGCGCTTTCGGCTCTATATACTGGCCGCTTGTAGGAAAAGGTTGGGTCTTCTGAAGGATGTTGTGCGAAAACGCCGCTAGGTATGCTTAGTCGGTTTCGCAGAGTTTCCCTTCGCCGCCTGGCAAAGCGAAAGCAGCGTAGAATAGTTGTGCTGAATCGTTTTTCGAGGCGTCTGTCATAGCGCCAACCAACGAAGCGTCATGGGTCAGAGGCACCCCCGGCATGATTGAACTCGAACAAGAAGATCCTATCCCGCAAGGCGACCTGGCCTTGCAGATCACTGCATTGCCCCGTGAAACCAACGGTTTTGGCGATATCTTCGGCGGCTGGCTGGTCGCTCAGATGGACCTGGCCGGTACCGCCATGGCCAGCCGCGTTGCGGGTGGCAGAGTGGCTACCGTAGCCATCGATCGCATGGCATTCCTGGTGCCGGTGGCTGTCGGCGCGCAGTTGTCCTTTTATACCCAGACCCTGGAAATCGGCCGCAGCTCGATCCAGATGATGGTCGAGGTGTGGAGTGACGATCCGCTGTCCAGCGAATGGCGCAAGGTTACCGAAGCCGTATTCGTGTTCGTCGCCATCGACGGCAGCGGTCGCACCCGTTCGGTTCCTCCTCGTCGCTGAGACCGCTGCGCGGTAAACTCGAAGGCATGCAAGCGGTCCAAGGCCGTACGGCAAACCAACGAGATAAAGCGCATGTCCACACCCAAGGTCGAATCCGAAAAGCACGGCGAGCTCAATTGCTGGCGCATCACCAGCGACACGGCTGAATTGCTGGTCGCCCAGCAGGGCGCGCAGGTGCTGAGCTATCAGCGCCTCGGCGAGCCGCCTTTGCTGTGGCTCAGCGAACAAGCCATCTTCAGGCAGGGTAAATCCGTGCGCGCCGGGGTTCCGGTGTGCTGGCCCTGGTTCGGCATTTTCAAGCGCAACCCCGAAGCCGTGCAGGCCATGTATCACGGTGAAGACGGCCCGGCCCATGGCCTGGTGCGCGGCCGTGACTGGCAGTTGCTGGGCATCGACAGCAGCGGCGACAGCGTGCGCGCCGAGTTCACCCTGCCCGCCAGTCAGGGCGATCTCCCCGGCTGGCCTCACATTGTCGAGCTCAAGCTGACCATCGTCATGGGCGAACAGCTGAGTATCACCCTCTCCAGCTACAACCTCGACAACGTTCCGGTCACCCTGAGCCAGGCGCTGCACAGCTACTTCGCCGTCAGCGATGTGCGGCAGGTGCAGGTCGGAGGTGTCGATGGCCTGAGCTACATCGAAACCCTGGCCAACTGGGAGCAGCGCCAGCAGCAAGGCGCGCTGGGCTTTGCCGGTGAAACCGACCGCATTTATCTGCAGGCGCCCGAGCAACTGAGCATCGTCGACCCGGCCTGGAACCGCCGCGTGGTGATAACGGCCAAGGGTTCGCGTACGGCAGTGATCTGGAACCCCTGGACCGAGCGTGCCGCCGAGTTGCCGGACATGGCCGAGGATGGCTGGCAGCGCATGCTCTGCATCGAGACCGCCAACGTGGTGGATGACCTGGTGACACTGGCGCCGGGGGCTACCCATTCGCTGAGCCTGACGATCGGCAGCCAGGCGCTCTAGATCGCTATCGCGGGGCGCATGCCCCGCGATCATTCACAAATCTGCGTCTTCAACCACTCGCACCTTGGCCGCATCCATTGCATAAGCGGCATCGGCCAGGTCATTGCTGACCGTTTCCACCTTCAAGGTGCCGTTGACCCATAGCGGCGTGTAGATATCGTCGAGCTTCAGGCCCTTGGGGTAGCGCACCAGCACCAATTGGTTCGGTGGCGGTGGCGGCACGTGGATGCAGGCGCCCGGGTAAGGCACCAGGAAGAACAGTGTGCTGTTGCCCTTGGCGTCGGTTTCCAGCGGCACCGGATAACCGCCCAGCCGGATGTGCTTGCCGTTCATGGCCGGCACGGTCTTGGTCGAATACATCACCGCCGGCAGGCCCTTGCTCTGCTTCAGGCCACCCTTGTCGGTGAAGGTGCCCATGGCTTCCGGGGAGTTGTGGTCGATTTCGGGCATCTGCTCGAGGGCTTTCTGGTCCGACTTGGGCATCAGTTCCAGCCAGTCGGTTTCCGGCATTTCAGCCCGGGCCAGGCCGCTCAGCAGCAATAGGGAGAGGAGTAATACACGGCGCATGAAAAAGCTCGGCAACGAAGGAGTTCGGTGCCGAGCATTCTAGCCTGCCGTCAGCTCTTTTTGACGACCAGGCCGTAGATCACCAACAGGACAATCGCGCCCACCAGCGCGCCGAGGAAACCCGCACCCTCTCCGGCCTGATAGATGCCCAGCGCCTGGCCGCCGTAGGTCGCGGCAAGCGAACCGGCAATACCCAGCAGAATGGTCATGATCCAGCCCATGCTGTCGTCGCCCGGCTTTAGAAAGCGTGCCAGCAGACCGACGATCAGGCCGATGAAGATGGTTCCGATGATACCCATGGCAATCCCTCTGAGTTGAATGGCGCATGCCAAAGCCTAGTCAGCGCTTTGGCATCCTGCCATCAGAGGGATAGAGCAGCGGGAAGGTTCCCTTCAGCCCTTGATCAGGGCTTCGACTTGCTGGATTTTTTGCTCCAGGGTCGCCATGTCGTCGCAACGCAGGGTGGCATGGCCGACCTTGCGCCCGACCTTGAAGGCCTTGCCGTAGTGGTGCAGATGGCATTCGTCGATGGCAATCACCTTGTCGACCGCCGGCACCTCACCGATGAAATTGAGCATGGCGCTTTCGCCGACCTTGGCAGTCGAACCCAGCGGCAGGCCGGCAACGGCGCGCAGGTGGTTTTCGAACTGGCTGCACTCGGCGCCTTCGATGGTCCAGTGCCCGGAGTTGTGTACCCGCGGGGCGATCTCGTTGGCCTTGAGGCCGCCATCGACTTCGAAGAATTCGAAGGCCAGCACGCCGACATAGTCAAGTTGCTTGAGCACGCGGCCGGCGTAGTCTTCGGCCAGGCTCTGGAGCAAGTGGTCTTCGCTGGCCACCGACAGGCGCAGAATGCCGCTTTCGTGGGTGTTGTGCACCAACGGGTAGAAACGGGTTTCGCCATCGCGGGCGCGCACGGCGATCAGCGACACTTCGCCGGTGAACGGCACGAAACCTTCGAGCAGGCACGGGACGCTGCCCAGTTCGGCGAAGGTGCCTACAACATCCTCGGCAGTTCGCAGCACTTTCTGACCTTTGCCGTCATAACCCAGGGTGCGGGTCTTGAGCACGGCAGGCAGGCCGATGCTGGCAACGGCGGCATCCAGGTCGGCTTGCGACTGAATATCGGCGAAGGCCGGAGTGGGAATGCCCAGGTCCTTGAACATGCTCTTTTCGAACCAGCGATCGCGGGCGATGCGCAGCGACTCGGCACTCGGGTAGACCGGCACGAACTGCGACAGGAAGGCCACGGTTTCAGCCGGGACGCTTTCGAACTCGAAGGTCACCAGGTCAACTTCGTCAGCCAGCTGCCGCAGGTGATCCTGGTCACCGTAATCGGCGCGCAGGTGCTCGCCCAGAGGCGCCGCGCAGGCGTCCGGAGCCGGGTCGAGGAAAGCGAAGTTCATGCCCAGCGGGGTACCTGCCAGGGCCAACATGCGGCCCAGCTGGCCGCCACCGATTACACCGATTTTCATGCTTTTGACCTCAGGCCTGGCGCGGATCTGGATGGTCCAGAACGTTGTCTGTCTGTTCAGTGCGGAACTGTTTGAGCACAGTGTGGAACTGCGGGTGCTTGGCGCCGAGGATGCTCGCCGAGAGCAGCGCGGCGTTGATCGCACCGGCCTTGCCGATGGCCAGGGTGGCTACCGGAATACCGGCTGGCATCTGCACGATCGACAGCAGCGAGTCGACACCGGAAAGCATCGACGACTGTACCGGCACGCCCAGCACCGGCAGGTGGGTCTTGGCCGCGCACATGCCTGGCAGGTGGGCAGCGCCACCGGCTCCAGCGATGATCACCTCGATGCCACGGCCTTCGGCCTCTTCGGCATACTGGAACAGCAGGTCCGGGGTCCGGTGGGCAGACACCACCTTGACCTCGTAGGGAATGCCGAGTTTTTCCAGCATATCGGCGGTGTGGCTAAGGGTGGACCAATCGGACTTGGAGCCCATGATCACGCCAACCAGTGCACTCATCGTCGAGCCTCTTCTCTTGGGCGCCCGCAGGCGCGTCAAAAAACAACAAGCCACGCGGGACGACCGGCGTGGCTTGTTATACGAATTAGGGCCGGGCATACCGACCAAAGGCCGCGCAGTATACCGCAAAGGAACGTCTTGGATGCACCCTGACGACCAACTGTCGGCCTTATTTTTCGGGGCTTTGGCTGACTTTCGGGTCAAGCCCCGGCGGCTGGCGAACCACCCTCCAGCTTGCGCCACAGCAGGCGCACGTTGGCCTTGCGCACCAGGGCGCAGCGATACAGGCGGATTTCCAGTGGTACGTGCCACTGGCTGCCGCCGCAAATCACCAGCTCACCGCGCTCAAGCTCGGCCCGCGCCGACAGCCGTGGTACCCAGGCGATGCCCAGGCCTTCAAGGGCCATGCTCTTGAGGCTGTCGGCCATCGCCGTTTCATAGACAGTGGTAAAACGCAGGTTGCGCTGGCGCAGCAGCAGATTGACCGAACGTCCGAGGAACGCCCCAGCGCTGTAGGCCAGCAACGGCACACTGCCCTCGCCTTCCAGGTCGAACAGCGGCTTGCCCTCGGCATCGGCGGCGCACACCGGCAACATCTCGGTGTGGCCCAGGTGCAGCGACGGGAAAATTTCCGCATCCATCTGCAAGGCTGCATCCGGGTCGTAGAAGGCCAGCATCAGGTCGCAGCCGCCTTCGCGCAGGGCATGCACGGCGTCGCCGACGTTGGTCGCCACCAGGCGCGTGGCAATGTTCAGGCCGTCGTTACGCAGTTGCGCAATCCAGCGTGGAAAGAACCCCAGCGCCAGCGAGTGCGCCGCCGACAC
This sequence comes from Pseudomonas sp. ZL2, assembly GCF_054788455.1. Taxonomy (NCBI): domain Bacteria; kingdom Pseudomonadati; phylum Pseudomonadota; class Gammaproteobacteria; order Pseudomonadales; family Pseudomonadaceae; genus Pseudomonas; species Pseudomonas sp. ZL2. The sequence continues at coordinate 258,599 of NZ_JBGOGX010000003.1, forward strand.
CTGGATCACCTCGCCCTGCCCGCCTTCCAGGTGATGCAGATGGCGCAGCACCTCGCCCAACTGATCAACCACCGTACGCGCCGTCACCAGAAACAACTGCCCCGCCGCCGTCAGCTCGATAGGCGTGCGTGAGCGGTTGACCAGGGTCAGCCCCAGCGCCGCTTCCAGGCTGCGAATCCGCCGGCTGAAGGCCGGCTGGGTGACGAAACGGCGCTCGGCGGCCTGGGAAAAACTGCGGGTCGCGGCCAGGGCGCTGAAGTCTTCCAGCCATTTGCTCTCAAGGTTCATGGGCTCTCCAGGCATGCACCAAAATTGAACACGCTCGATCGGCAGTTGGCGTCACACCAACCTGTATGCCGTTTGTGCATAGGTTAGCGCGCAACAGCATTGGCCGCAAAATCGGCGCAAGCCTAGGATTGGCGCCATTCCGGCATGTGCCGGGCCAAACTCGAGATGATATCTATCATGTCCGCTGCTGCATCGTTCCGTGTCGAAAAAGATCTGCTTGGCACCCTCGAAGTCCCTGCTGATGCCTACTACGGTATCCAGACTCTGCGTGCTGCCAACAACTTCCACCTCTCCGGCGTTCCGCTGTCGCACTACCCTAAACTGGTTGTGGCCCTGGCCATGGTCAAGCAGGCTGCTGCCGACGCCAACCGTGAGCTGGGTCACCTGAGCGATGCCAAGCACGCTGCCATCAGCGAGGCTTGCGCCCGCCTGATCCGCGGCGACTACCACGAGCAGTTCGTGGTCGACATGATTCAAGGCGGTGCTGGTACTTCTACCAACATGAACGCCAACGAAGTGATCGCCAACATCGCGCTGGAGGCCATGGGCCACCAGAAAGGCGAATACAAGTACCTGCACCCGAACAACGACGTGAACATGGCGCAGTCGACCAACGACGCCTACCCGACCGCGATCCGCCTGGGTCTGCTGCTGGGTCACGACGCCCTGCTGGCCAGCCTCGACAGCCTGATCCAGGCCTTCGCTGCCAAAGGTCAGGAATTCGACCACGTACTGAAGATGGGCCGTACCCAGCTGCAGGACGCCGTGCCGATGACCCTGGGCCAGGAATTCCGCGCCTTCGCCACCACCATGACCGAAGACCTCAACCGTCTGCGTTCCCTGGCGCCAGAGCTGCTGACCGAAATCAACCTGGGTGGTACCGCCATCGGTACCGGCATCAACGCCGACCCAGGCTATCAGCTCCTGGCCGTACAGCGCCTGGCCACCATCAGCGGCCAGCCGCTGGTACCGGCTGCCGACCTGATCGAAGCCACCTCGGACATGGGCGCCTTCGTCCTGTTCTCGGGCATGCTCAAGCGTACCGCGGTCAAGCTGTCGAAGATCTGCAACGACCTGCGTCTGCTGTCCAGCGGCCCACGCACCGGCATCAACGAAATCAACCTGCCGGCGCGTCAGCCAGGCAGCTCGATCATGCCAGGCAAGGTCAACCCGGTAATCCCGGAAGCGGTCAACCAGGTGGCCTTCGCCATCATGGGCAACGACCTGGCCCTGACCGTCGCGGCCGAAGGTGGCCAGCTGCAGCTGAACGTCATGGAGCCGCTGATCGCCTACAAGATCTTCGACTCGATCCGCCTGCTGCAACGCGCCATGGACATGCTGCGCGAGCACTGCATCGTCGGTATCACCGCCAACGAACAGCGCTGCCGCGAACTGGTCGAACATTCGATCGGCCTGGTCACTGCCCTGAACCCGTACATCGGCTACGAAAACGCGACCCGTATCGCTGCCATCGCCCTGGAAAGCGGCCGTGGTGTGCTGGAACTGGTACGTGAGGAAGGCCTGCTGGACGAAGAGATGCTCAACGACATCCTGCGTCCGGAAAACATGATTGCTCCGCGTCTGGTGCCGCTCAAGGCGTAACCGATGCTGTAACACGCTCACCAGGTCGAGGGACTAGACACCTCTCACCTTTTGAGGGCCCAGGGATCACTCCCCGGGCCCTTTTTTTATGCCCTCCTGCCGCACCTTCTATCCCTGTGGGAGCCGGCCTTGCCGGCGATAAAACCCGCACGGTTTCAGCTACTGCGCGGCGCCCGCATCGCTGGCAACGCCAGCTCCCACAACGGCAACCACAGGGCATATCCGCCACGCCAAGGCAGACGCGCGGCGCTCGCATCGGTATAGTGCCCGCCCTCTTGCGTGCCAGCACCCCGGCGCTACACGCAGTAAAAGCCATTAAAAGCGAGGAACACTCCATGCTTGAAGTCATTAACGACTTCCTCTCGGGCAAGGTACTGATCGTGCTCATTGTCGGTCTGGGCAGTTACTTCACGATCCGCTCGCGTTTCGTTCAGTTGCGTTACTTCACCCACATGTTTTCGGTATTTCGCGACAGCCTGCGCAGCAGCAGCGAACAGCTCAGCTCTTTCCAGGCGCTGATGCTCAGCCTCGCCGGCCGCGTCGGTGCGGGCAATATTGCCGGTGTCGGCATCGCCGTGACCCTCGGCGGCCCCGGCGCGGTGTTCTGGATGTGGGTGACGGCGCTGGTGGGTATGTCCAGCAGCTTCATCGAATGCACCCTCGGCCAGCTGTACAAGCGTTGCGACAGCGAAGGCCAGTACCGCGGCGGCCCGTCGTATTACATCGAACATGGCCTGGGCAAACGCTGGCTGGGCATGGTCATGGCGTTCCTGCTGCTGATCACCTTCGGCTTCGCCTTCAACGGCCTGCAAGCCCACGCCGTGACCCACTCGCTGAACAACGCCTTCCAGTTCGACACCACCTATACCGGCATTGCTCTGGCCGTGCTGCTGGGCCTGGTGTTCATCGGCGGCATCAAGCGCATCGCCGCCGTCGCCGACCTGCTGGTACCGGTCAAGACCCTGGCCTACATCGCCGTGACCCTGTACGTGATCGTGCTGCAGTTCGACCAGGTACCGGACATGCTGATGACCATCGTCAAGAGCGCCTTCGGCCTGGATCAGGCCTTCGGTGGCCTGGTCGGCAGCGCCATCATCATGGGCGTCAAACGCGGCGTGTTCGCCAACGAAGCCGGCCTTGGCAGCGCACCCAACGTCGCCGCCGTGGCCCAGGTCGACCACCCGATTGCCCAGGGCGTAGTCCAGGCGTTCTCGGTGTTCCTCGACACCTTCATCATCTGCACCTGCACCGCCTTGCTGATCCTGCTCTCGGGCTTCTATACCCCGGGCTTCGAAGGCGACGGCATCGCCCTGACCCAGAACTCGCTGGCTGCCGTAGTCGGTGACTGGGGGCGGATCTTCATCAGTGTCGCCCTGGCGCTGTTCGTGTTCACCTCGATCCTCTACAACTACTACCTGGGCGAGAGCAACCTGCGCTTTCTGGTCGGTGACAACCGCAAGGCCCTGATCGGCTACCGCGCACTGGTGTTGCTGCTGATCTTCTGGGGCGCGGTGCAGAATCTGGGCACGGTGTTCGCGTTCGCCGACATCACCATGACCTGCCTGGCCTTCGTCAACCTGATCGCCCTGGCCCTGTTGTTCAAGGTGGCCATGCGCGTGCTGCGCGACTACGACGACCAGCGCGCTGCCGGGGTGAAAACGCCGGTGTTCGATTCGGCCAAGTTCGCCGACCTCGACCTCGACACCAAAGCCTGGCCAGCCAAGGTCGAAGACTCCAAGCGCTGACAGCCTGCGCGGTGATGGCGTACTGTGGTCGGTCTTCCTCAAGCTGACCACGGAGACAGGCGATGGCAACTGCGCAACCGGCCCGCAACATCATGGTGCTGTACACCGGCGGCACCATCGGCATGCAAAACAGCGCCAATGGCCTGGCCCCGGCCTCGGACTTCGAGCAAAGGATGCGCGAGCATCTGGCCGGGCAGGCCGACCTGCCCGCCTGGCAGTTCCGAGAACTGCTGCCACTGATCGACAGCGCCAACATGACCCCGCAGTACTGGCAGCGCCTACGCGCAGCGATTATCGAGGCGGTCGACGGGCAAGGTTGCGATGCCGTGCTGGTGCTGCATGGCACCGACACCCTGGCTTACAGCGCCGCGGCGTTGAGCTTCCAGTTGCTTGGCCTGCAGGCCGCGGTGCTGTTCACCGGCTCCATGCTGCCAGCCGGCGTGGCCGACAGCGATGCCTGGGAAAACCTCACCGGGGCACTACAAGCCCTGGCTGCCGGCGTCCCGCCGGGTGTGCAACTGTACTTTCACGGTGAACTGCTGGCCCCGCACCGTACGGCCAAGGTACGCAGTTTTGGCCGTCATCCATTCGTCACCCTGAAGCGCTTTGCAGGTTCTGCCACGCCGCAGCCCTTGCCGGCAGCGCTCGACTATCGCCAGCCAAAACAGCTCGCCAATGTCGCGGTGCTGCCCCTGGTGCCGGGGTTTGGCGCGCCGCTGTTGCAGGCCGCGCTCGCCAGCGGTGCACAGGGCCTGATCCTGGAGTGCTTCGGCAGTGGCACCGGCCCATCCGACAACCCCGACTTTCTCGCGGCCCTGGCTGAGGCTCGGGCACGTGGCATCGTCGTAGTCGCCATCACCCAGTGCCATGAAGGCGGGGTCGAACTGGATGTCTACGAGGCCGGCAGCCGCTTGCGTCAGGTCGGCGTGCTGTCGGGGGCCGGCATGACCCGTGAGGCATTGTTCGGCAAGTTGCAGTTGCTGCTGGGCTGTGGCTTGCCGGTTACCGAGGTACGCCGCCTGGTCGAACAGGATCTTTGCGGTGAATTGCTATAAGCGGCTGAAGGCATACAAATTGCTCGACTTGTTCGGCCAACCTGTCGAAAGAAGCCGAGCATGCTCCATTCACACCTCACCACCCTGAACGCCGTGTCCTTGGTTCTACAAGCCTTTCAAGGCCAGGGCCCTGGCGATGAAGCCTTGCTTGCCGGCAGCGGCATCAGCCCGGCAGACCTGGGCCGCGCCGACTCGCGCATCACCACCCGCCAGGAGATGCTGGTGTGTGCCAATGCCGTGGCCCGGCGCCGCGAAGTGGGGCTGGAGTTAGGCCGGCGCATGCATGTTTCCTGCTACGGCATGCTCGGTTACGCCCTGCTCTCCAGTGCCACCTTAGGTGACGCTTTGCGTCTGGCGATGCAATACCCGGCGCTACTGGGAACACTTTTCCAGCTGCGCTTGATCGACGATGGCGAGCGGGTCTGGTTCAGCGCCAGCGATTATCGCGAAGAACCACAGCTGGCAGCCTTCAATGCCGAGTTCTGCCTGACCTCGCTGAAAGTCATCTGCGACGACCTGCTTGGCCAGCCGCTGCCACTGCTGGCTGCACGCTTCGCCCACCCGACCCCGGATTACCATGCGCTGTATGGCGACAGCTTCGCCTGCCCGTTGCGCTTCGACGCCGCGGACAATGCCTTCGCCTTCGCCCGCACATGGCTGGACCAACCTCTGCCGCTGGCCGACCTGATCACCCACCGGGCCATGAGCGAGCGCTGCCGGCGGCTTAACCTGGAATTCACCGGCCGCCAGGCCTGGCTCGGGCGGATCCGCCAGCTGCTGCTCGACCAACTCGATGCAGCTCCCGGCCTGGAAGGCCTGGCGCGACAGATGAACTGCTCGTCACGCACCTTGCGCCGGCACCTGCAGGAGCTGGGCAGCAGTTATCAACAGCTGCTCGATGAACTGCGTTTCGAGCGAGCCAAGCAGCTGTTGGCCGAAGATCAGCTGCCCATCTACCGCATCGCCGAACTGCTGGGCTTCAGCGAAACCGCCAGCTTTCGCCACGCCTTCATGCGCTGGAGCGGGGTTGCACCGAGTCACTTCCGCGCCTGAATACAACGGTTGCACCGCCAGGGGGCGAAATCCGGACAACCAGGTTGGCCATATTGATCCCCTTTTGGCCGTTTCCGTCGTTCTGCCCCGGACCCGCGCCACCAACAATGGAGCGACGCCAGTGACCCGGAGAACAACAAAATGCTGACGATCTATTCCGATGACCACCGCCTGCACCACGGCCGCTGCGAGCTGATCGACGGGCAACTGATGCCCTGCTTCGAGATGCCCTCGCGCGCCGACCATGTTCTGGAGCGGGTAAAAACCCGCGAGCTGGGCGCAATCAAGGGCCCTGCCGATTTTGGCCGCGCGCCCTTGCTGCGCGTGCACAGTGCCGATTACCTGAACTTCTTCGAAGGTGCCTGGCAGCGCTGGACCCAACTGGGCCACGAAGGCGACCTGCTGCCCTTCACCTGGCCGGCGCGCACCCTGCGCAGCGTCAAACCCACCGGCCTGCATGGCGAACTCGGTTACTACAGCTTCGATGCCGGCGCGCCGATTACCGCTGGCACCTGGCAAGCGGCCTACAGCGCCGCGCAAGTGGCCCTGACCGCCCAGGCTGCGATCCAGGCCGGCGCCCACAGCGCCTTCGCCCTCTGCCGACCACCGGGACATCACGCCGCCAGTGACGTCATGGGTGGCTACTGCTACCTGAACAACGCCGCCATTGCCGCCCAGGCGTTCCTCGACCAGGGCCGGCGCAAGGTGGCAATCCTCGATGTCGACTACCATCACGGCAACGGTACCCAGGAAATCTTCTACCAGCGCCGTGACGTGTTCTTCGCTTCGATTCACGGTGATCCGCAGGCCGAGTTTCCATTTTTCCTCGGCTATGCCGACGAGCAAGGCGAAGGTGAAGGCCTGGGCTGCAACGTCAACTATCCGCTGCCTGCCGGCAGCGACTGGCCGACCTGGAGCAAGGCCCTGGATGAGGCCTGTGAACGCATCGCCGCCTATGGCCCGGACGTGCTGGTGATTTCCCTCGGCGTCGACACCTTCAAGGACGACCCGATTTCCCAGTTCAAGCTCGACAGTCCCGACTACCTGAAGATGGGCGAACGCATCGCCCGCCTCGGCAAGCCGACGCTGTTCGTCATGGAAGGTGGTTATGCCGTCGAGGAAATCGGTATCAACGCGGTGAACGTACTCGAAGGTTTCGAACGCGCCCAACAGGAAGCTCAAGCATGACTCGACTCAAGCGCCTGCTCGCCCCCCTGCTCTGCAGCACCCTGCTCGCCGGTAGCCTGGAAGCTGCCGAACAACGCACCCTGCGGGTCTACAACTGGTTCGACTACATCACCCCGCAAACCCTGGTGGACTTCCAGAAAGACAGCCAGGTCAAACTCATCTACGACATCTTCGACACCAACGAAGCCCTGGAAGCCAAGCTGCTGACCGGCAACTCCGGCTACGACGTGGTGGTGCCGTCCAACGTGTTCCTGGCCAAGCAGATCGAAGCCGGGGTATTCCAGCCGCTGGACCGCAGCAAGCTGCCGAACTGGCAGCACCTGGACCCGAAACTGATGAAGCTGATCGAGGCCAACGACCCCGGCAACAAGTTCGCCGTGCCGTATATGTACGGCACCGTGCTGATCGGCTTCAACCCGGCCAAGGTCAAGGCGGCGCTGGGCGACAATGCTCCGGTCGACAGCTGGGACCTGATCTTCAAGGAAGAGAACATCGCCAAGCTCAAGCAGTGCGGCGTGGCCTTGCTCGACTCGCCGTCGGAGATCCTGCCGCTGGCCTTGCAGTACCTGGGCCTGCCACCGAATAGCACGAAGCCGGCGGACTACAAAAAGGCTGAAGAACTGCTGCTGAAAATCCGCCCGCACGTCACCTACTTTCACTCCTCGAAGTACATGGCCGACATAGCCAATGGCGACATCTGCGTGGCCGTGGGCTACTCCGGCAGCTTCTCCCAGGCGGCCAACCGCGCCACTGAAGCGAAGAACGGCGTGGTGGTCGATATGCGCCTGCCCAAGGAAGGCGCGCCGATCTGGTTCGACATGCTGGCGATCCCCAAAGGAGCGGCCAATGCGCAAGATGCCTACACCTTCATCAACTACCTGCTGCAACCGAAGGTGATCGCGCCCATCAGCGACTTTGTCGGTTACCCGAACCCGAACAAGGACGCCACCGAGTTGGTTGCCCCGGCCATCCGCAACAACCCCAACCTTTACCCGACAGAAGAGGCCATGGCCAAGCTCTACACCCTGCAACCGCTGCCGCGGGATGCCGAGCGGGCGCGCACCCGCGCCTGGACCAAGATCAAGGCCGGGACCTGATCGTCACTCACGCCAGGCCCGGCGCAAGCGGGCCAGGGCGTCGGCAATAGCGGCTTCGTCCACCGCGGCGAAGCCCAATACCAGGCCAGCACGCTTATCCACAGGGGTGAGCGAGTCCGGCAGCCAGTAATCGCTCAGGGCGTTGAGCTCGACGCCCACCGTTTCTGCACGGGCAATGAGTTCCTGCTCGCGGGCGAAACTCTCGACATCGACTTTCACATGCAGCCCCGCTGAAACTTCGGGCATCGGCCCAAGACCGGGAACATCAACCGCCCAGCCGGCCTTCAATGCGTTGCGCCGGTTCAACGCAGCTCGGCGCATGCGCCGGATATGCCGCTGAAAATGCCCCTGGGCCATGAACTGCGCCATTACCGCCTGGGTGCCCACCTCCGAATGCCGCACCGCCAGCGCCCGGCAGCGGGAAAACGCCTGCACCAGTTGCCTGGGCAATACCAGGTAGCCCAGGCGCAGCGCCGGGAAGGCAATCTTGCCGAAGGTCCCGACGTACAACACCCGCCCGGTACGATCCAATGCCGCGAGCGGCGCCAGTGGGTCACCGCTGTAGCGGTACTCGCCGTCGTAGTCGTCCTCGATGATCCAGCCGTCCCTGCGCTCGGCCCAGGCCAGCAGTTCCAGGCGTCGGGCCAGGCTCATGGTGACCCCGGTCGGGTACTGGTGGGACGGCGTCACGTAACTGAGGCGGCAATGTTCCACGGCATTGAGCGCTGTGCAGTCCAGACCTTCGTGATCCACCCCTACACCCTGCACCTTTGCCCCGGTCAGCGCGAAGGCATTGCCGGCGGCACGGTAACCGGGGTTTTCCACAGCAACTACCTCACCAGGCTCCAGTAGCAGCTGTGCACAAAGGCTGATTGCCTGCTGCGCGCCACTGGTGATCACAATTTGTTCACCCGTGCAGGAAAGCCCACGAGATCGGCGCAAATAGGTGGCGATCAGCTCTCGAAGTTGCGGCTCGCCTGCAGGATCACCATACCCAAGCGCAGCAGCTCCGGGATTTCGCCAGAAACCCGCCTGCAGCTTGGCCCAGACGTCGAACGGGAACAGGTCGAACGCCGGCAACCCGACGCGAAACGCCCGCGGCGGACCGCTTTTAGGTTCCGGCAAATGGTTGTTTTCCAGGCGGCTCAAAGGACCACTGTGGATAACTTTACTGGATAAAACCTCAGTGCTTTCAGCGGTTTTTGTGGATAACCCTGTGGAAAAACCCAGGGATAACCCTGTGGATACTTTTGTGGATAATTTTGGCAGCTGACTGACATAGGTGCCATCGCCGACCCGGCTTTCGATAAAGCCTTCGGCGTACAACTGGTCATAGGCGCGCACCACACTGTTGCGTGACAGCGCCAGCGCCGCCGCCATGTCGCGGCTGGCAGGCAGGCGCGTACCACTGCTCAGGCGGCCGTCCAGCACCCGCATGCGCAGGGCCTGATAAAGCTGGCGGCTGAGTCCCTGGCGGCGATCAAGAACGATGCCCGTTGGGTCGAACGGCAAGGTGAAGGGACGCTCGCTCATGACAATGGACCTATGAAATTAGCTGGAAATGGCTCTTACCATAGGCCAATAGCCTGCCTAGGATTGAGCCATTCGCCAAGGACAATCCATATGTTCACACCTTCGAGCCACAAGGAAACCGATCTCGACCGCCTGCATCAGCAGATCGAACAAACGCGCCTCGCCGTGCTGGTCACCCACGGCGCCCAAGGTTTGCAGGCCAGCCACCTGCCCTTGCTGCTGGATCGCAGCCAGGGCAGCAACGGCACCCTGTACGGCCACTTCGCCCGCGCCAACAAGCAATGGCAGGAGCTGGCCAACGGCGCCGAGGCGCTGGTGGTGTTTGCCGGGCCTGATGCTTACGTCAGCGCCGGCTACTATCCCAGCAAAGTCGACGACCCGCGTACGGTGCCGACCTGGAACTACGTGACGGTGCACGCCTGGGGCAAGGCCGAGGTGTATCACGACGCCGAGCACCTGCTGGCTATCGTCCAGCGCCTGAGCGATCACCATGAACAGCGCCAGTCCAAACCCTGGTCAGTGGATGAGGCGCCGGCCGACTACATGGCCGGCATGCTCAAGGCGATCGTCGGCTTCGCCCTGCCCATCGAACGCCTGCAAGGCACACGCAAACTCAGCCAGAACCGTTCGGCCATCGATATCGAAGGCGTGCGCAACGGCCTGGCCAACAGCACCGACCCCCTGGACAACCAACTGGCCGCCCTGATGGGCCAACCTTGAAGGAACATACCTATGCCTGGCGTAACCATCCGTCCCGTCACTGCCGATGATCACACTGCCTGGCTGCCGCTGTGGCAGGCTTATCAACGCTTCTACGAAACCCGGATCGCCGACGAGGTCAGCGCCGTGGCCTGGGAGCGTATGCTCGACCCAAACGAACCCACCAACGCCGCGTTGGCCTGGGTCGACGGCAAGGCGCTGGGCATGGTTCACTGGATCTATCACCGCTCCAACTGGAGCATCGAGAATTCCTGCTACCTGCAAGACCTGTACCTGCACAGCGAACAACGGGGCCTGGGTGTCGGCCGCCAACTGATCGAACACGTCTACGCTACGGCAAAGGCGGCAGGTTGCGCCAAGGTGCACTGGCTGACCCACGAAACCAATGCCACGGCCATCAGCCTGTACGAACAGGTTGCCGAGCGGCCCGGCTTCATCCAGTTCCGCAAACCGCTGTAAGCTAGAGGAGCCACCATGAGCAGCCCATTGAACTGGCATCCGGCCAAGCGCCCACAACCTGCAACACTGACCGGGCGCTTCGTGCGCCTGGAGAAACTCGACCCCAAACGCGACACCGAAGACCTCTGGGAAGTGTTCCAGGGCCCCCGGGCCGATAACAAACTGTGGGATTACCTGGCCTACGGTCCGTTCAGCGAACGCGAGGATTTCGATCACTGGCTCGACACCAACGCCGCCAGCAGCGATCCGCTGTTCTATAGCGTCATCGACCTTGCCAACGGCCAGACCCAGGGCATCCTCAGCCTCATGTCGATCGTTCCTGACCAGGGCCGCATCGAGATTGGTCATATCGCCTTCGGCGCCGCCATGCAACGCACGCCCAAGGGCAGCGAGGCCGTCTACCTGCTCGGCAAGCTGGCGTTCGCGCTGGGCAACCGCCGCCTGGAATGGAAGTGCAACAACGACAACGCCCGCTCCAAGCGTGCCGCGCTACGCTTTGGCTTCACCTTCGAAGGGGTGTTTCGCAAGCACATGGTGATCAAGGACCGTAACCGCGACACGGCCTGGTTCTCGATTACCGATGATGAATGGCCGGCGATTGCGGCGGGGTTCGAGCGCTGGTTGGCGGAGGATAACCAGCGGCCCGAGGGGCAGGCGCGAACACTGCAAGCGTGCCGCTAGGAGCGGGCAAAAAAAGGGGAGCATACGCCCCCCAGAGGTTAACCGCTTGTAGATGAGGGCGTGAAAATCAGCCCTCGATCTCGATCAGGATCTCGCCCGGGTTGACCCGGTCGCCCTTGGCCACATGAATGGCGGTGACCTTGCCGGCAATCGCGGCCTGCACTTCGGTCTCCATCTTCATTGCCTCGGTGATCAGCACTGGCTGGCCGGCCTTGACCATGTCGCCTTCCTTGACCAGCACATCGACGATGTTGCCCGGCATGGTGGTGCTGACATGGCCCGGCGCGCTGGCCTGCTTGCGTTTGCTGCTGCCGCCGCCGACGAACTCGTTGAGCGGCTCGAACACCACTTCTTCCGGCATGCCGTCGATGGACAGGTAGAAGTGGCGCTTGCCTTCGGCCTTGACGCCAACACCGGTGATGTCCACCCGGTAGGTTTCGCCGTGCACGTCGATGACAAACTCGGTCGGTACGCCTTCGCCACCAGCCGAAGCCACAGCGCCTGCTTCCGGAATCGGCAGCAGCACTTCAGGGGTCAGGGTGCCGGCCTCACGCTCCTCGAGGAATTTGCGCCCGATGTCCGGGAACATGGCGTAGGTCAGTACGTCTTCTTCCGACTTGGCCAGGGCGCCAATGTCGTTGCGCAGCTTGGTCATTTCTGGCTTGAGCAGGTCGGCCGGACGGACGTCGATGACTTCTTCGCTGCCGATGGCCTGGCGCCGCAGGTTTTCGTCGACCACACCCGGGGCCTTGCCGTAGCCGCCTTGCAGGTACAGCTTCACCTCGTTGGTGATGGTCTTGTAGCGCTCGCCGGCGAGCACGTTGAAGAACGCCTGGGTGCCGACGATCTGCGAAGTCGGGGTCACCAGTGGCGGGAAGCCGAGGTCTTCGCGGACCCGCGGGATTTCCGCCAGCACTTCGTTCATGCGGTTGAGCGCACCCTGCTCCTTGAGCTGGTTGGCCAGGTTGGAAATCATCCCGCCCGGAACCTGGTTGACTTGCACGCGGGTATCGACAGCAGTGAACTCGCTTTCGAACTGGTGGTACTTCTTGCGCACGGCATAGAAGTACAGGCCGATTTCCTGCAGCAGTTCCAGGCTCAGGCCAGTGTCGAATTCGCTGCCCTTGAGAGCCGCGACCATCGACTCGGTGCCCGGGTGGCTGGTGCCCCAGGCAAAGCTGGAGATGGCGGTGTCGATATGATCGGCGCCGTTCTCGATAGCTTTGAGCTGGCACATGGCAGCCAGGCCGGCGGTGTCGTGGGAGTGGACGAACACCGGCAGCGACTGCTCGGCCTTCAGCGCCTTGACCAGCTCGCCGGTGGCGTACGGGGTCAACAGGCCGGCCATGTCCTTGATCGCCACCGAGTCGCAACCCATCGCTTCCATCTGCTTGGCCTGGGCGACGAAAGCTTCGATGGTGTGCACGGGGCTGGTGGTGTAGGCGATGGTGCCTTGGGCATGCTTGCCAGCGGCCTTCACCGCTTCGATGGCCACGCGCAGGTTGCGCACGTCATTCATGGCGTCGAAGATGCGGAACACGTCAATGCCGTTGACCGCCGCCTTGGCGACGAAGGCTTTGACCACGTCATCGCTGTAGTGGCGGTAGCCGAGCAGGTTCTGCCCGCGCAGGAGCATCTGCAGGCGGGTGTTGGGCAGTGCCGCGCGCAGCTTGCGCAGGCGCTCCCACGGGTCTTCCTTGAGGAAGCGCACGCAGGCGTCGAAGGTTGCGCCACCCCAGACTTCCAGCGACCAGTAGCCGACCTTGTCGAGCTTGTCGCAGATCGGCAGCATGTCTTCGGTACGCATGCGGGTGGCCAGCAGGGACTGGTGGGCGTCGCGCAGGATTGTGTCAGTAACAAAGATCTTCTTGGACATTATGGGTTCCTCACAGGCCTGCGTGGGCGGCGATGGCGGCAGCGATGGCCAGGGCCAGCTCTTCGGGTTTGCGCTTGATCGAGTAGTTGGTCAGTTCCGGGTGGCTTTCAACGAAGCTGGTATTGAACTGACCGCTGCGGAATTCCGGATTGCGCAGGATTTCCTGGTAGTAGGCGGCGGTGGTCTTCACCCCTTGTACGCGCATGTCGTCCAGGGCACGCAGGCCACGGTCCATGGCTTCTTCCCAGGTCAGCGCCCAGACCACCAGTTTCAGGCACATCGAATCGTAGAACGGTGGAATGGTGTAGCCGGTATAGATCGCCGTGTCGGTGCGCACACCGGGGCCGCCGGGCGCGTAGTAGCGGGTGATCTTGCCGAAGCTGGGCAGGAAGTTGTTTTTCGGGTCTTCGGCATTGATCCGGAACTGCAGGGCGAAGCCGCGGTGCTGAATGTCTTCCTGCTTGACCGAGAGCGGCAGGCCGGAGGCAATGCGGATCTGCTCGCGAACGATATCGATGCCGGTGATTTCTTCGGTGATGGTGTGTTCCACCTGCACCCGGGTGTTCATCTCCATGAAGTACACCTCGCCATCGGCGAGCAGGAACTCCACGGTGCCGGCGTTCTCGTAACCCACGGCCTTGGCCGCGCGTACCGACAGGTCGCCGATGTAGGCGCGCTGTTCGGGGGTCAGTTGCGGGCTCGGGGCGATTTCGATGAGTTTCTGGTTGCGCCGCTGGATCGAGCAGTCGCGCTCGAACAGGTGCACGACGTTGCCGAAGCTGTCGCCGAGAATTTGCGCCTCGATGTGTTTCGGGTTGACGATGCATTTTTCCAGGAACACTTCCGCAGAACCAAAGGCCTTGGTCGCTTCGGAGATCACCCGCGGGAAAGCCTGTTCCAGCTCTTCACGACTGTTGCAGCGACGAATACCACGGCCGCCACCACCGGAAGTGGCCTTGAGCATCACCGGATAACCGATGCGGTCGCCTTCGAGCAGCGCTTCATGGATGTCGGCGACGTTGCCCTCGGTGCCCGGGGTGACCGGCACGCCGGCCTTGATCATGCTGCGGCGGGCTTCGGTCTTGTCACCCATGCGGCGAATGACTTCCGCCGAAGGGCCAATGAATTTGATTCCACGTTCGGCGCAGATGTCCGCAAGTTCAGCGTTCTCAGACAGAAAACCATAACCGGGATGCAGCGCATCACAACCGGTTTCCACGGCCAGGTTCACCAGCTTGCGCGGGTTCAGGTAGCCGGCCAGGGGCTCGGCACCAATGCTGTGGGCCTCATCGGCACGTTTGACGTGCAAGGCATGGCGGTCGGCGTCTGAGTAGATCGCCACGGAACGGATGCCCATCTCGGCGCAGGCACGCACGATTCGAACAGCAATTTCACCGCGGTTGGCGATCAGGATCTTTTTTATCACTGGAGTATTCCCAAGGCCGCTAGAACAAACGAGCCGGCAACGCCGGTCGGCGCGTGACCAATCGTCGCTGGCCAGTCGCATCTTTACCCTAGCGCTGTCTCTGGATAAACAAAAATCAATATTTATTAGGGTGTGCATAAGCAAAAGCTTATAGTGCTGTTACAAGGTTTTGCCGGGGCTTGAGAGAAATGCGTAAGTCATTGATGCGTATGACATTGCGTCAACTTCAGATCTTCAATGAGGTCTGTGATTTGCGTTCCTACAGCCGGGCGGCCGAGGAGATGAACCTGACGCAACCCGCCGTTAGTCTACAAATCCGTCAACTCGAAGAACTGGTTGGCCAACCGCTGTTCGAGTACGTCGGCAAAAAGCTCTACCTGACCGACGCCGCCGAAGCGCTGCAGCGCGCTAGCCGCGACATCTTCGGGCGCCTGGAGAGCCTCGACATGCAGCTCTCGGACATGCAGGGCTCGCTGCAGGGGCAACTGAAGCTGGCGGTCGAATCCAGCGCCAAGTACTTCGTTCCGCACCTGTTCGCCGCCTTCAAACGCCTGCACCCGGAGGTCAATCTTACCCTCACGGTAGTCAACCGGGCCCAGGCCATCCGTCGCCTCTCGGACAACCGTGATGACCTGATCATCATGTCCATGGTGCCCCAGGACATGGGCCTGGAGTTCCTGCCGTTCCTGAATAATCCGATCGTTGCCGTGGCACCGCCCGATCACCCGCTGTGCAAGCTCGACAGCCTGCGCCTGCAGGACCTTGAGCCGCACACGCTATTAGTGCGCGAACAGGGCTCGGGCACGCGCAAGGCTTGCGAAGAGTACTTCAAGGAAAAGCGCGTGCACTTCACCCAGACGTTGGAGGTGGCCTCGGCCGATGCCCAGCGCGAATGCGTGATCGCAGGCCTGGGTATCGCCCTGCTGACCCGTCACGCCCTGAACCTGGAACTGGCGACCGGCGTGCTGCGCGAACTGCCGGTCGAAGAGCTGCCACTGTACCGCAGTTGGTGCGTGGTGCAGTCCAAGGCCAAGCGGCAGTCGCCGGTGGCCCTGGCCTTTTTAGCGTTCATTCGTAGCGAACGTGCACAGATCAGCGGGCTTGTTGAGCGTTTCTCGGGGATTCTGCCGCCGATACCTGCCACACGCTGAGGGTCTGCAAGTCGGCGTAATCGGTGATCTCCTGCAGCAGGCGGCGCTGCTCGGAATAGCTTTCGATCGCGCGGCGAAACTCCATGCGGCGCTGGTCTTTTTCCTGCTGTTTGCGGGATTTGGCGTTGGGTTGGTACGAGCCATCGAATTCACGAGCCATTGCATATCTCCCTTTTCGAGTGCGGGAGCTTCAGCCTGACGTCGTGGCATTACGGTTTGGCGGCGGGCCAATGACAAATCAATGAACCTCTAGGAGCGGGCTTGCCCCGCGATTCGCGGGGCAGCCCGCTCCTAGAGGATGTATCAGTCGTCCATCGCCTTGATCGACTTGGGCGACAAACGCAGGCTGCGCAAGCTGCGCTTGACGCTCTTGAGGTGGTTGACCAGGCTCGGCCCGCGGGCCATGGCCACGCCCATGGCCAGCACGTCGATCACCACCAGGTGGGCAATACGCGAGGTCAGCGGGGTGTAGATCTCGGTGTCTTCGTGCACGTCGATGGCCAGGTTGACGGTCGACAGCTCCGCCAATGGCGTCTGGCTCGGGCACAGGGTAATCAGCGTGGCGCCGCTTTCACGCACCAGGTTGGCGGTGATCAGCAGGTCCTTGGAGCGCCCCGACTGGGAAATGCAGATGGCCACATCGCCAGGCTTGAGAGTAACCGCCGACATTGCCTGCATATGCGGGTCGGAATACGCCGCCGCCGTCAGCAGCAGGCGGAAGAACTTGTGCTGGGCATCGGCCGCTACCGCGCCAGAGGCACCAAAACCGTAGAACTCGACGCGCTGGGCCTGGGCCATGGCGGTCACCGCACGCTGCAAGGCCTGTGGATCGAGGTGCTCGCGCACTTCCATCAGGGTATGCAGGGTGGTGTCGAAGATCTTCAGGCTGTAGTCGGCAACCGAGTCGTCCTCATGAATGGCGAACTGGCCGAAACTTGCGCCCGCCGCCAGGCTCTGGGCCAGCTTGAGCTTGAGGTCCTGGAACCCGGAACAACCGATCGCACGGCAAAAACGCACGATGGTCGGCTCGCTGATGCCGACGCTGTGGGCAAGGTCGGCCATGGAGCTATGCATGACGGCCGCAGGATCAAGCAGCACGTGATCGGCAACCTTGAGTTCCGATTTGCGTAGCAGATGGCGCGACTGGGCGATGTGTTGCAACAGATTCAAGGGCAGGACTCGGTTATGATCGACTGACCGGGTTGTAGCTTTCTTGTAGTTATACTACATGACCGGCGACCCGCCCAGCTAAACGAACTAGGAGAGTGGTGGTATTGACTATCCCTTGCGACATCATGGTGTTCGGCGGCACCGGTGACCTGGCCCTGCACAAACTGCTTCCGGCGCTCTACCACCTGTATCGCGAGGCTCGCCTACACCCCGCCGTGCGCATCATCGCCCTGGCCCGCAGCAATCTGCCACGCAATGAATTCCTCAAGCTCGCCGAACGCCGTTGCCGGGCGCAGATCGCCCGTGCCGACTTCGATGAAGATGTCTGGGCGCGCTTCTCTGCCCGCCTCGACTACTTCCCCATGGACGCCTCGCAAAGCGCCGATTTTGTCCGTCTGGCACGGTTTCTGGGTGAGGCCGGCGGCCTGACCCGGATCTACTACCTGGCCACCGCACCCAACCTGTTCGTGCCAATTGCCAACCACCTCAAAGTCGCAGGCTTGGCCGATCACGATGCGCGCATCGTGCTGGAAAAGCCGATCGGCCACTCGCTGGAGTCGGCGACGGCAATCAACGAGGCCTTCGGCGCCGTTTTCGCCGAGTCGCAGGTGTTTCGTATCGATCACTACCTGGGCAAGGAAACCGTGCAGAACCTCATGGCCCTGCGCTTCGCCAATGCCCTGCTCGAGCCCGTGTGGCGCAACAACCAGGTCGATCATGTGCAGATCAGCGTCTGTGAAACCCTCGGTGTAGAGAACCGCGGCGCCTACTACGATCGCGCCGGCGCCACTCGCGACATGCTGCAGAATCACTTGCTGCAGCTGCTCTGCCTGGTGGCCATGGAGCCACCGGCACAGTTCGAGGCCGAAGCGGTACGCGACGAGAAGGTGAAGATCCTCAAGGCCCTGCAACCGATCACTGGCCAGGATGTGCAGGACAAGACCGTGCGCGGCCAGTACAGCGCCGGCAAGATCGGCGGCCAGGAAGTTCCGGCCTACTACTTCGAGAAAGATGTCGACAACGACAGCGATACCGAGACCTTCGTCGCCGTAGAAGCGCATATCAACAACTGGCGCTGGGCCGGCGTGCCCTTCTATTTGCGTACCGGCAAGCGCCTGGCCAAGCGTTCGTCGCAGATCGTCATCCAGTTCAAGCCGGTGCCCCATCGCCTGTTCGAAGGTGATCAGGCCAACCAACTGCTGATTCAACTACAACCCGATGAGCGCATCAGCCTGCAGATGATGACCAAGACCCCCGGCAAGGGCATGCGCCTGGAGCCGGTGGAACTGAACCTCAACCTGGCCCAGGTGTTCGGCCAGACCCGTCGCTGGGACGCCTATGAGCGGCTGTTGCTGGATGTGCTCGAAGGCGACTCGACGCTGTTCATGCGCCGTGACGAAGTCGAGGCCGCCTGGGCCTGGATCGACCCGATCCTCACCGGCTGGCAGGAGCACTTCCAGGCCCCACGCCCCTACCATGCCGGCAGCAACGGCCCGGACCAGGCGCACAGCCTGCTGGCGCACCAGGGCCGCGCCTGGCACCTTTAAAAGCTGTAGCGGCTGGCCAGTAACCCGGCCAGCTCCTGCGCCGGTACCGGCCGGCTGATCAGGTAGCCCTGCACTTCATTGCAGCCTTGCTTGCGCAGGAAATCCAGCTGTTCATGGGTCTCGACGCCCTCGGCCACTACCTGCAGGTCCAGGCTCTGGGCCATGGCGATGATTGCCCGGGTAATGGCCGCGTCTTCGCTACCCTCGCTCAGGCCACGGATAAAGGCCTGATCGATTTTTACGTAATCCACCGGGAAGCGCTTGAGGTAGCTGAGCGATGAATAGCCGGTGCCGAAGTCGTCGATCGCCAGCTTTACCCCCAGTTCGTGTAACTGGCGGAAGGTGGCGATGATGTGCTCGACGCTGTCGAGCAACTGGCTCTCGGTCAGCTCCAGTTCCAGCAGGTGCGGGGCCAGGCCGCTTTCCTCCAGCACCTGGCGCACCAGGCTGACCAGCTTGCCCTGACGCAACTGATAGACCGACAGGTTCACCGACACGCGGATCGGCTCCAGGCCCATGCGCTGCCACTCGCAGGCCTGCCAGCAAGCCTGGCGCAAGACGAACTCGCCCATCGGCGCAATCAGCCCGGTTTCTTCGGCCAGGCCGATGAAGTCCGACGGCGGCACCATGCCCCACTGCGGATGCTGCCAGCGCACCAGCGCCTCGGCTGCATGCAGACGGCCAGTGGCCAGACACAACTTGGGTTGGTAGTAGACCTGCAATTGGCGCTCTTCGATGGCCTTGCGCAGGTGGTTCTCCAACTGCAGGCGCTGCAGGGTGCTGGCCTGCAGGCTCTCGGTGTAGAACTGGAAGTTGTCGCCCCCCAGGTGCTTGGCGTGTTGCATGGCGGTATTGGCCTGGCTGACCAGCACCGTGACATCCCGCGAGGTGTCGGCCAGCAGGCTGATGCCCACCGAAGCGCTGATCACCAGCTCGTGGCCATCGACCCGCAGCGGCACACGCAACTTGTCCAGCAAGCGGCTGGCGACCCGCACCAGGCTCGACAGGTTGCTATAGGCATCGAACAGCACGGCAAACTCGTCGCCGGAAAGCCGCGCCACCGTGTCGGCCTCGGGCATGGCATTGCTGATGCGCTGGGCCATCTGCTTGAGCAAATGGTCGGCAACTTCATGGCCAAGGCTGTCATTGAGCAGCTTGAAGCGGTCCAGGTCGATGTGCAGCAGCGCCAGCCCGCGCCCGCTCTGACGCAGGCGCTCACCGGCCTCATGCAGGCGCAGGCGGAACAAGGCGCGGTTGGCGAGGCCCGTCAGCTCGTCATAGTGGGCCAGGTAACGCAGGCGCTCCTCGGACTCGCGGCGCGCCGACAGGTCGGTAAAGAAGCCGACGATGCTGGTCAGGTTGCCGCGGGCATCGCGCACGCCGTTAAGCTGCAGCCACTGTGGATAAAGCTCACCGTTCTTGCGCGCCTCGACCAGCTCACCCTGCCAGCTGCCCTGCTGCTCCAGCGCCAGTTCGATGACCTGGGAATGCCGGCGTGCATCCCGGCTGCACGGCAGCTCCAGCAAACGGCCCTGGAGCAGTTCTTCGCGGTTGTAGCCGGTAACCCGGCAAAAGGCCTGATTGACCGCCAGCAACACATAGTCAGGATCGAGAATCACGATGCCTTCGCTGGCCGCTTCGAATACGGTGGCGGCCAGGCGCTGTTGTTCTTCCTGGGCTTTTTGCGCGCTGATATCGCGGCGGGTGCCGAGCATACGCAACACCCGCCCGCTGGCATCGCGCTCCACCGCCCGACCACGGTCTTCGATCCAGCACCAGTGGCCCTGGCGGTGACGCACCCGGTAGTCGATGCGGTAATCCTCGCTGCGACCCTTGAGGTGTTCGACCAGGGTGCGCTTGAGCAGCGGCACGTCATCGGGATGCAGCCGTGGCTTGAGGTGCGCGAGCATTTCCTGGACCTGTTCAGGCTCCAGGCCGAACAATTCACGCAATTGGGTATGGTGGATCTCGTCGGTTTCCAGGTTCCAGTCCCACAGCCCCAGTTCGCTGGCCTCCAGGGCCAGGGCCAGGCGCTGTTCGCTCTTGCTCAGCGCCTGGTTGGCAACATCGAGCTCCTGGCTGCGCTGGGCGACGCGCGACTCAAGTCCCACTTGCGCCTCGCGCAGTTGTTCCTCGATCAACCGACGCTGCTCGACCTCCCCGGCCAATGCCTGGTTAAGTCGTTCGCTGCGGCTTTGCGCAGCTTGCAGGTGCTCGATCAGTTCCTGATTCTGAAAGCGCCGCAACAGCCCACGCTCGATCAGCCGGTTGACCTGCCAGGCCACCACTGACAAGGCGATCAATAGAATCAGCCCAAGCCAGCCCCAGCCGCGCTGCTGTTCATCGCCATTCCAGAACAGGAAGGCAATCGGCGGCAGCAGGCAGGGCAAGGTAAAACTGAGGAAGGCCGGCAGGCTGACGGCATAGGCAACGCTGGCCGATAGCGTCGCCGCCCCCAGCAGGCCAAACACCCAGGCCTGCTGCACGAAGTTATCCACAGGCACCAGGGCTATTGCCGCGCTGGCCAGGGTCAGGCCGCTGAAAGCCGAACCGAGCAGGAACATTCGCCACCAGCTGGGCTGGGCCTGACGATCGGGCATGGCGGCATCGAAGGCGGCGACCTGGATCACCCGCAACGCCACCAGGGCCATCAGCCAGACGATCCACACGCTGACCAAAAGGTAGCGCGCCGGGCTCCAGAGCAACCAGGCACAGACCAGACCATTGAGCAGCATGAACAGGGTCGGCAGCAACGAGCCCTGGTATAGCAGGCGGGTGCGCTCGACAGCCAGTTGGGTTGCGAAGTGTTTGCGAATACTCCGGCGCGCTTCGGAAGGGGCGCTCATGGAGTCGGAACCGAGTGTCATAGGCAGTGTTCTTGTAATGGTTAGCCTTAAACGTGCACGGAGCATACACAAGCAAGCCCCCGGGCCAAACTGCTCTGGATCATAATTATTTCATCGCATTTCCCGACGGCAGGCGCTCAAGCGCGCAGGCCTTGGGCTGCAGCCGGTGACCGGCCGGTCGTCAGTGGCAAGTTTTTCTACTGTATATTTGCCCAAGGGTCGTCTGCGCCCCTAAAATGGCCAGATGCGCGATGATCTCTCTCTCCTGTTGAACTCTCTCAACGACGCCCAACGCCAGGCTGTAGCTGCGCCGGTCGGTCGTCAGTTGGTCCTGGCCGGTGCCGGCTCCGGCAAGACCCGTGTGCTGGTGCACCGCATCGCCTGGTTGATCCAGGTCGTGCAGGCCTCGCCGCACTCGATCCTGTCGGTGACCTTCACCAACAAGGCCGCTGCCGAGATGCGCCAGCGTATCGAACAGCTGATGGGCATCAACCCGGCCGGCATGTGGGTAGGCACCTTCCACGGCCTGGCGCACCGCCTGTTGCGCGCGCACTGGCAAGAGGCGGGGCTGAACCAGAACTTCCAGATCCTCGACAGCGACGACCAACAGCGCCTGGTCAAGCGGGTAATCCGCGAGCTGGGCCTGGATGAACAGCGCTGGCCGGCGCGCCAGGCGCAATGGTTCATCAACGGCCAGAAAGACGAAGGCCTGCGCCCGCAACATATCCAGGCCAGTGGTGACCTGTTCCTGGGCACCATGCGCAGCATCTATGAAGCCTACGAGGCAGCCTGCCAGCGCGCCGGCGTCATCGACTTCTCCGAGCTGCTGCTGCGCGCCCTGGACCTGTGGCGTGACCACCCCGGCCTGCTCGAACACTACCAGCGGCGCTTCCGCCATGTGCTGGTCGACGAGTTCCAGGATACCAACGCCGTGCAGTACGCCTGGCTGCGACTGCTGGCCAAGGGTGGCGACAGCCTGATGGTGGTCGGCGACGACGACCAGTCGATTTACGGCTGGCGCGGCGCCAAGATCGAGAACATCCACCAGTACACGGCCGACTTCCCCGACGCCGAGCTGATCCGCCTGGAGCAGAACTACCGCTCCACCGCCGGCATCCTCAAGGCGGCCAACGCCCTGATTGCTAACAATAGCGGGCGTTTGGGCAAAGAGCTGTGGACCGACGGTGGCGATGGCGAGCCGCTGAGCCTGTACGCCGCCTTCAACGAACACGACGAAGCCCGCTACGTGGTCGAGAGCATCGAAAGCGCGCTCAAGACCGGCCTGGCCCGCAACGATATCGCCATCCTTTATCGCTCCAACGCCCAGTCGCGGGTGCTTGAAGAAGCGCTGCTGCGCGAACGCATTCCTTACCGCATCTATGGTGGTCAGCGCTTCTTCGAGCGCGCCGAGATCAAGAACGCCATGGCCTACCTGCGTCTGCTTGAAGGCCGCGGCAACGACGCCGCCCTTGAGCGGGTAATCAACGTACCTCCGCGTGGCATCGGCGAGAAAACCGTCGAAGCGATTCGCGAGCACGCGCGCCACGCCCAGGTCTCGATGTGGGAATCGATGAGCCTGCTGATCGCCAACAAGGCGCTCAAAGGCCGCGCTGCCAGTGCCCTGGGCGCGTTCATGGAAATGATCGAAAACCTTGCTGCCAAGGTCCTGGAGATGCCCCTGCACCTGATGACCCAGACGGTTATCGAGCAGTCCGGGCTGATCGTCTATCACCAGGAAGAAAAAGGCGAAAAAGGCCAGGCCCGGGTAGAAAACCTTGAGGAACTGGTCAGCGCCGCGCGCAACTTCGAAAACAGCGAAGAAGACGCCGAGCTTTCGCCATTGGCGGCGTTCCTCGGCCACGCCTCGCTGGAAGCCGGCGACGCCCAGGCCGACGAGCACGAAGACAGCATCCAGCTGATGACCCTGCACAGCGCCAAGGGCCTGGAATTCCCCCATGTGTTCCTGGTCGGCATGGAAGAAGGCCTGTTCCCGCACAAGATGAGCCTGGAAGAACCCGGCCGCTTGGAAGAAGAGCGCCGCCTGGCCTACGTCGGCATCACCCGCGCCATGCAGCAGTTGGTGATGACCTACGCCGAAACCCGCAGGTTGTATGGCAGCGAGACCTACAACAAGGTCTCGCGCTTCGTACGCGAGATTCCGACCGGCCTGGTTCAGGAAGTACGCTTGTCCAACAGCGTCAGCCGTCCGTTCGGCTCGGGCCAGCAGCAGAACTCGAGCAGCCTGTTTGCCAACGCCAACATCCCGCAGACCGCCTTCAATCTGGGCCAGCGGGTGCAGCACGCGGTATTCGGCGAAGGCGTGATCCTCAACTTCGAGGGTTCCGGCGCCCAGGCCCGGGTCCAGGTCAACTTCGCCGAGGGCAGCAAATGGCTGATGCTCGGTTACGCCAAGCTTGAGGCCCTGTAGGAGCGGGCTTGCCCCGTGATGCAATGTGACTTGCAAACCGCAAATCGCGGGGCAAGCCCGCTCCTACAGCGTATACAGACAATTCAGGCAAAAGCTGGAAACATTATGGCGCTGGTCATGTGTCCTACAACCTGTGCACCATGACGCGCGTGCAATCCACAAAACGGGAATACCCTTCTATGCAACGTTTTCTTAGCATCGCTTTGGCGCTGTGCATCGGCCTGACGATGAGTCTCGACGCCAACGCCAAACGCTTCGGCGGCGGCAAGAGCTCGGGCGCCGCGCCGACCCACCAGACCCGTCAGGCGGCCCCGGCTACTCCGGCTGCCTCGCCAACCGCGCCAGGTCGCGCACCTGCCGCTGCCAGCGGTGCTTCGCGCTGGCTCGGCCCACTGGCCGGTCTCGCCGCCGGTGGCCTGCTGGCCTCCATGTTCATGGGCGACGGCTTCCAGGGCATGCAGATCTTCGACATCCTGATCATGGCGTTGATCGCCTTCCTGGTGTTCCGCTTCATCGCCGCCCGTCGTCGCAAGCAGCAGCCACAAATGGCCGCCGCCGGCCACGCGCCATTCCAGCGTGAAGTGCACCAGCAGCCTGCCCAGCCGTCGATCTTCGGTGGTTCCGCTGCGCCTGCCGCCGCTGCCCGCCCGGTGATCAACGCCCCGGCCTGGTTCAACGAGCAGAGCTTCCTCGCGGCTGCCCGCAACCACTTCCAGTCGCTGCAGCAGCACTGGGACGCCAACGAAATGGACAAGATCGCCGAGTTCGTCACGCCGCAGATGCTGCAGTTCCTCAAGCAAGAGCGTGCTGACCTGGGTGATGCATTCCAGTCAACCTACATCGACGACCTGAACGTGCAGCTCGAAGGTGTCGACGACCGTGCCGACAAGACCATCGCCACCCTGACCTTCAGCGGTGTGTCGAAGACCTCGCGCTTCGACCAGGGCGAAGTGTTCAGCGAAAGCTGGAACATGGAACGCGCGCCGGGCGAAAACCAGCCTTGGCTGGTCGCCGGGATCCGTCAGAACGGCTGATCTTGAGGCATTGCACAAAAAAACCCCGGGCTTGTCCCGGGGTTTTGCTTTTAGCGCAGCGGGCTACTAGGGTATAACGCGCAGCGTGTCGTAAAGGTTAGAGGATAGAACCGTGGAAGAAGTCATCGAACAGCTCCGAGAAGCCAATGAACCGGTACCGGTGCCGCTGGAGTTGCCGGACGAAGACCAACTGGTCGAAATCGAAGAAGAGTTGTTCATCAACATTCCGTTCGTCTTCAAGGAATTCCTGCTGACGGTCAGCGACGTGGTCTACGGTAGCCTGGAGCCGGTCACCGTCACCGACTCGCAGTCGCATACCTACTTGCCGGACGTGGCAGCCAATGCCTGGGATGCCGGCGTGCCGCGCGACCTGATCCCGATCTGCCAGGATGGCGACGACTACTACTGCGTCGAAGAAGACGGCACCGTGGTGCTGTGGTCCGGTGAAGAAGAAATCGTTACCGAAGACAGCTGGGAATCGGTCTGGCACTGGGCGCGGGACGTCTGGCTGGAAAGCTGAATGAGAAATAACCGCATAAAATAATGGCTCTTGGCTATTAATGTTCGTAGAATCGCCACGCCTTCCTGCGCGTGGCGCTTCGCTACCGCTCCATCCCCTCGGACATTCGAACCGCCCCGCGCAGGAAGCGCCTCTTAGTGGTGGTTCTCCTGGTTGTTTTCCAGGGTCTCCAGCAAGGCGATCTGCATGCGTGTGTGCACGCGGATGAACCAGCGCCACAGCACTGCAACCACCACCGCCGCGACCACCACGATCAGTAACAGCAGCTCGCTGGTAGGCAGAATGCTGGCCGACAGCGCCGACAGCAGCAGGAAAATCACCAGCAGCGACAGCAGTGGGATCACCTCGGCAATCACCCGTCGAACCCGCTGGGTGTGCCGTCCGGCCATCTCCGGCTTGACCCCCATCTCCGCCAGCAGCATCGACAGCGCCTTGAGCTTGCGATACGCGGCGATCAGGAATGGCAGCGACAGCATCAGCGCCGCGCCCCAGATCAAGGCCTTCTGCTGGCCAACATCACTGACCCATTCGCTCAGGTAGTCACCAATGCGCGCGGCAAAATAGCCACCGCTGAAGAAGATCGCCACCACCAGCGCCAGGTTTACCCC
This sequence comes from Pseudomonas sp. ZL2, assembly GCF_054788455.1. NCBI lineage: Bacteria > Pseudomonadati > Pseudomonadota > Gammaproteobacteria > Pseudomonadales > Pseudomonadaceae > Pseudomonas > Pseudomonas sp. ZL2. The sequence goes on from NZ_JBGOGX010000003.1 coordinate 284,626, forward strand.
CACCTGCAGCAGAATCCGTCGGATCATCGAGGCCAGCAATGCCCCTTCGCCATGGGGCTGGATGCTGCGCAACCACTCGCCATACAGCGACAACACCCGCGACAGGCGCCCCGGCACAACCTTGGCCAGCTTCAACGACAGTGGGTCGGCAGCACGAATCAGGTAAGGCGTGAGCAGTGTGGTGATAGCCGAAACGGCTACCGCCACCGGGTACAAGAAGTCGCTGGTGACCTGCAGGGTCATGCCCAGTGCGGCGATGATGAAAGAGAATTCGCCAATCTGTGAAAGCCCCATCCCTACCCGTAGCGAGGTACGTCCGTCGTTACCGGCGATAAAGGCGCCCATGCCGCAGGACAGCATCTTGCCCAGCACCACGGCGATGGTGATGACCACGATCGGCCAGGCGTACTCGACCAGGATCGAAGGGTCGATCAGCAAGCCGATGGCGACGAAGAAGATGGCACTGAACAGGTCGCGAACCGGCTCGATCAGCCGCTCGATCTTCAGCAACTGACGCGACTCGGCCATGATCGCACCGATCAGGAAGGCGCCCAGGACCATACTGTATTCAAGCTTGACCACCAGCAGGCAGAAGCCAAAACACAGGCCCAGGACGGTGATCAGCAGCATCTCGTTGCTTTCGAAACGGGCCACGTATGCCAACAGGCGCGGCACCAGCAAAATGCCGATGACCAGGGCGACGATCATGAACAGCGACAGCTTGCCGACTGTGGAGAACACTTCGCCGGAGCTCACCGTACCACTGACGGCGATGCCCGAGAGCAAGGCGATGATGCCGATGCCAAGGATGTCCTCGACGATCAGCACGCCAAAGATCAGCTGGGCAAAGCGCTCGTTCTTCATCTTCAGGTCGTTGAGCGCCTTGACGATGATGGTGGTCGAGGAGATTGCCAGGATGGCACCGAGGAACAGCGAATCCATGGTGTTCCAGCCGAACCAGCGGCCGATCTCGAAGCCGATCCAGATCATCAGCACGATTTCCAGGAACGCGGCGATGAACGCCGTGGCCCCGACTTTGAACAACTTGCGCAGGCTGAACTCCAGCCCCAGGCAGAACATCAGGAAGATCACCCCGAGCTCGGCCAGGGTCTTGATCGTGTCTTCGTCGTGAATCAGGCCAAACGGCGGGGTGTGCGGGCCGATGATAAAGCCGGCAACAATGTAGCCAAGCACTACGGGCTGCTTGAAGCGGTGGAACAGGATAGTGACCACCCCGGCAACCAGCATGATCACTGCCAAATCCTGAATAAAGCTGATGGCATGCACGGCGTGGGACTCCTTACCTGGTATCCAGAGACAAGCCGCAACTCACCCGATGAATTGTCTGATTGAGTTGCGGGTACATAGCGTTTTAAATGTAGGAAGCCCACGTTGCATGGGCCTCCTCAGGTTAACACCGCCGCTTGTCGCAAATAGCCGGTGCAATATGAAGAAACAGATCGACCAAAGCATCGCTGCAAATGGCACAAACAGCGTGACGGCAAGGCCGCTGTCAGCGTCCCGTCTACGTAGATGGGAATCGTATTGGGGGAAAGAAGCGTGAATAGCAATCGCCACCCCGCCTCAGCGCAACCTTACCGTGAGCACACTATGGAACCTGGAAACGCCCAGCTGTCGATGACCGTCCTGATGACCCCGGACATGGCCAACTTTTCTGGCAACGTCCACGGCGGCACCCTGCTCAAATACCTCGATGAAGTGGCCTATGCCTGCGCCAGCCGCTATGCCGGCCGTTATGTGGTGACCCTGTCGGTCGACCAGGTGGTCTTTCGCGAACCGGTGCATGTCGGCGAGCTGGTGACCTTCCTCGCCTCGGTCAACTACACCGGCAACACCTCGATGGAAGTCGGCATCAAGGTGGTCACCGAAAACATTCGCGAACGTTCGGTGCGCCACAGCAATAGCTGCTTCTTCACCATGGTCGCCGTCGACGATGACCGCAAGCCGGTGGCGGTGCCGCCGCGCCAGCCTGAAACCAGCGAGGAAAAGCGCCGTTTCCTGCAGGGCAAACAGCGCCGGCTGATCCGTCAGGAGTTGGAAAAACGCTATCAGGAGCTCAAGGGCGACGCCCTTTAAAAGGCCAGAGGCTGCGCTGCAAAGCGCAACCGCGGGTGCACGATGCGGTCCTGGGCACGCACCAGCTCCAGCTCGTAGCTGGCGCAGGCCTGGGTTTCCAGCAGCACTTCGTGCACCGCGGCGGCGGTGAACTCAAAAGCCGCCACCCAATCCTCGCCCAACAGCAAGCGCGCCAGGAACAAGCCTGAAGTCAGGTCGCCAACGCCTACCGGCTGGCGGGCAAACGCCAGCAGCGGGCGGCGGATATGCCAGCTGCCTTCGGCAGTCACCAGCAGCATTTCAAAGTCTTCGGCACCACGCCCAGGATAAGCCAGGTGCTTGACCAGGATCGCCTTCGGGCCCCGCGCCAGCAGGCTGCGGGCCATGTCGACACAGTCTTGCAGCGACTCGGCACGGCGCCCGCAGAAGCTGTCCAGCTCCAGCTGGTTCGGGCACAGTACATCTGCGCTGGTCAGCGCTTCTTCAACCAGAAACTCGCTGACCTCGGCCGGGACGATACAGCCCTTCTCCGGATGGCCCATCACCGGGTCGCACAGGTACAAGGCGCGCGGGTTGGCGGCCTTGATCCGGGCCACGCCGCTGAGGATCGCCCGCCCCTGCTCGGCACTGCCCAGGTAGCCGGACAACACTGCATCGCAATTGCCCAGCTCACCGATCGTCGCAATCCCCTCTACCAGTGCAGGTATTTGCGCTGGAGCAAGCACTTCTCCGGTCCACTGGCCATACTGAGTATGGTTGGAGAACTGCACGGTATTGAGCGGCCAGACCTTCACCCCGACCCGCTGCATGGGAAACACCGCAGCGCTGTTGCCGGCATGGCCGAATACCACGTGGGACTGGATGGCGAGCAGATGCGGTGTACGTTTCATGCAGGTCTTCCGAAGCGTAGGAATGAAAAACAAGGCGCGCAGTATGGCGCTAAATGCCACCTGTACGACAGACCGGGGAGGCAGTTAAGCTGGGCATACCTCGTTGGAGCATATGTAAATGTTGACCCTGGGAAATCTCTTCGTGCTGATGCTGCTGGCCACGGCAGGCGCCTGGTTGTGGCATAACCACGGCTTGCGTGAAAAGGCCCTGGAGCGGGTCAAGCAGCACTGCGCCAAGCTTGACCTGGAACTGCTCGATGGCAATGTCGCGCTCAAGCGCATCGGTTTCGTGCGCGACGCCAACGGCCGCAAGCGCCTGGCCCGCGTGTACAACTTCGAATTCACCGTGACCGGCGAACAGCGCCACCCCGGTACCGTTACCCAGTTCGGCGCCCACACCATGCAGATCGAACTGGCGCCCTACCCGTTCGAGATCAAGACGCCTCAACACCACGACAATGTCGTCGAGATGAACCAGTGGCGTCAGGATCATAACCGCTGGCGCAACTAGGCGCGGCAGGCCAGCATGGCTTGCTTTAGTCGTTCAGGGTCTTGCGGCTCGACGAAGATCAGCTCCAGGCGCGAGTCGCGGCGCCATTCACTGCTGCTCCACAGCAACGAAGGCTGCCCTGCCAAGGCGTTGATCGACTGCCAGCCGTCCAGGCTGTGGATAACTGCCTTGGCGCGGCGCCAGTCCAAGCCCTTCAGAAAAAGCTCCACGCGGCCACGATCAAACACCTGACTCGGGTGCCATCGCCAACCTATGCTCCAACCCTCCGCGGCCTGCTGAATACTGCAAATAGGCTCCTGCGGATTTGTCCACAGGCTGCTGACAACCCCGGAAACATTGACCGCCGCCAGCTTATCCACAGCGCCGGAAAATGGCGCTGTAGCGCTTTCCACAGGCACTTCGGACAAGGGTATCTGGCCAAAATCGGTCCAGAACAGACGGGCAGCAGGTAGCTGAGAAGTTATCCACAAGCGCTGTTGTGTCTCCAACCCGGCGGATTTGTTCAGCACCAGCAACCCGGCGCTGGCCAGGGTGGATTGTTGTGCTTCAGGCAGGGCAAAACCTGCAGCCAGTTGCTCGGCATCCAGCACCAGCACTGCCGGTTGTACCGCCAACACCCCCTGCCAAGGCGGCAAACGCAGCTGCTCAAGCAACTGCAACGGATGGCCTAATCCGGACGGCTCGATAAACACCCGATGCGGCCTGGCCTTGCGCAGCAACCGACCCAGGCCGACCTGGAACGGCATGCCGTTGACGCAGCACAGGCAACCACCGGCCACTTCACCCAGGGCAATCCCATCGTCATCGGTAGCCAGCAGCGCCGCATCCAGGCCGATCTGGCCAAACTCGTTGATCAGCACAGCCCAGCGCTCATCGGCGGGCCGCTGCGCCAGCAACTGACGAATCAGGCTGGTCTTGCCGGCACCGAGCGGACCGGCAATCACGTGGGTAGGAATGTTCTGCAACATGGGACGGAGAGTGCCTGAAATTTTCACCACTATGCCGCTATTTCAGGCCATCCAGTCAAGGCTGAGGATCAGACGACGTTCGCCGTTCACCAGCATCGGCGAACGATGGACCAGCCCGGCGCCCTGATTGCCGAGCCATTTCTCGCCCTTGAGCAAAGCCACCTCGCCCACGGCCAACTGGCGGACGGCATTGGCATCCGGTTGTTCCCGGGCGAGCTGCGATCGGTCGACTGCGCCTTCTTCCAGCCATTCACTGCCCGGGCCGGCGTAGGTGCTCAGCAAACGCAGGGGGACATGATCGACATGAAACCGCGGGCACATGGCGTTGCTCAGCGCCTGTAACCGCAGTCCGACACGCCGGGCATCAAGCAGGCAAGCGTAGGCGGCTACCAGCCAGGCAACATCGGTCAGAAACGCCACGTGGCCCTCCAGGTCGGCATAACTGCCCAGCAAGCCACTGAGGTCCGGCAGCTGTTGCTGCTCATCCAGTTCGATGACCCGGCTTTCACCGAGCGGTTGGTTCAGCGACAACAGCAACCGGGCAAAGTCCTCGATCTGCACCGGCAGGCGCCGCTGCCACACCGCGAGGTTCACGCCATCCTGCAACGCCTCGGTGAGTACCTGAGGGGTTTCGCCGAATGCCTGGCGCATCACGCCGCTTCCTCGTCGAACCAGGGGCCAAACGGGTCGGACAATTGCCGCCAGCTGTGCACGCCTGCGGCCATTTCTGCATCGCTGAGCAGGCAGGCCGAGAGCTCGGCATCCAGCCGGGCGAAGTCGATGTTCTGCCCAATGAACACCAGCTCCTGGCGGCAATCGCCGCATTCGGCATTCCAGTTCTTGAGGATGGCTGCAGTACTCTGCTCATCCTGCGGCCAATGCTCGCGTGGAACAAAACGCCACCAGCGCCCGGCAAAACCATGGCGCATCATACCGCCCGCTTGCGACCAGCTCCCGGCGTCCTGGTGCTTGCTGGCCAGCCAGAAGAAGCCCTTGGAGCGCAGCAGCCGGCCGTTGTCCCAGGGCTTGTGGATAAAGTCGAAAAAGCGCTGCGGATGCAGCGGCCGGCGCGCTTGCCAGGTAGTAGCGGCAATGCCGTACTCCTCGGTTTCCGGCACATGCTCCCCGCGCAGTTCCTGCAGCCAGCCGGGCGCCTGGGCGGCGCGCTCGAAGTCGAACAGACCGGTGTTGAGGATCTGTTGCAACGGCACCTGGCCCATGACCATCGGCACAATCTGCGCCTGGGCGTTGAGACTGCGCAGAATGGCACTGAGCTCTTCGCGCTCGGCGCTGCTGATCAGGTCGATCTTGCTCAGCAGAATCACGTCGGCAAATTCCACCTGTTCGATCAGCAGGTCACTGATCGAGCGCTCATCTTCTTCACCAAGGGTTTCGCCACGGCTGGCCAGGCTTTCGGCTGCCTGATAATCACGCAGGAAGTTCAAACCATCGACCACGGTGACCATGGTGTCCAGGCGTGCCTGGTCGGCCAGACTGCGGCCTTGCTCATCACGAAAGGTGAAGGTCTCGGCTACCGGCAACGGCTCGGAGATGCCGGTGGACTCAATCAACAGGTAATCGAAACGCCCCTCACGGGCCAGGCGGGCGACCTCTTCGAGCAGGTCTTCACGCAGGGTGCAGCAGATGCAACCGTTGCTCATCTCCACCAGCTTCTCTTCGGCGCGGTTGAGGCTGACGTTGCGCTGGACCTCACTGGCATCGATGTTGATTTCACTCATGTCGTTGACGATCACCGCGACCCGCAGGTTGTCGCGGTTTTTCAGCACGTGATTGAGCAGCGTGCTTTTGCCGGCACCCAAAAAGCCGGAGAGCACGGTGACGGGAAGACGGTTGGGCATGGGGGCTATCCTCATCAGGGCGAGTGCATTCGAACGATGCATTGCGCAATGTTATATTATAACAATACAATCTCGCCAACCCACTTCGCTCAGAACATGACCAAAGGCCGACCTGAAAGATGAAATCGCGTTGCTTGTTTGCCTTCGCCGCATTGCTGCTGTGCGAGTTCGCCAGCGCGAACACCGCGCCCCTCAGCAACGGCCTGGCGCTCTGTACCCGCAGCGCAACACTGCTTGCCTGCAGCGATGCCCAAGGCAATTACTACAGCGTGCAAACCCAGGGCAGCACTACCTACCTGCGCGGCTTTGAAATGGAAGGTCGCAGGCTATGGGCACAAACCAACAGCCGTTATGGCCAGCTGACCTTTTACACAGGCGTGGCGAGCAACGGTGAAACCTGGGTCGGTTACAGCCGGCGCGTGGGTTGGACCACCTTGAACAGCGTGTCCAGTTCCACCGGGCAGCGTTTCAATCTGCGCTGCAATCGCCTGAGCGGCTGCCAATAGTCTTCCTTGAAAAGTGAACCACTGATGAGCGCTTTCACCCTTCCTGACATTGCTGCCCAAGCCACTAACAGCCAGTTGCCACTGGATTGGGTGGGCATGAGTGGTATTGCCCTGCCCCTACGGATCAATGGGCAGATTTTGCCAGCAAGTGCCGACGCGGGTGTCAGCCTTGATGATGGCGCCTCTCGGGGCATTCACATGTCACGCTTGTACCTGGCGCTGGAAGCTCTAGAACAACAAGCGTTGAGCCCTGCGTTAGTGAACGAAGTTCTGGAGCGGTTTCTCGATAGTCATATCGGGCTTTCCGCCAGCGCGTTCTTGACCCTTCGTTTCGAACTGATGCTCAAACGACCTGCCCTGATCAGCCCGTTGGCGGGCTGGAAAGCCTATCCGGTTACCCTGGATGCGCAGATAAAAGACGGAGTGTTCCACGTGGAACTATTTGTCGATGTGGAGTATTCCTCCACCTGTCCCTGCTCCGCTGCCTTGGCTCGACAGTTGATTCAGCAGCAGTTCCTCACCGACTTTGGCAATCGCAGCTTGAGCCATGAAGCTGTCTTGAGTTGGCTGGGCAGTGCCGAAGGTATCGTCGCTACCCCCCACAGCCAACGCAGTGTGGCGAAGCTGCAGGTTCGTTTGAGGCAAGGGATTAACGAACTGCCGCTAGAAGCGTTGATCAACCAGGCCGAAAATGCCTTGGGCACTGCGGTACAAACTGCGGTAAAGCGCGCCGATGAACAGGCCTTTGCCTTGGCCAATGGACAGAATCTTATGTTCTGTGAAGATGCCGCCCGGCGACTGCACGTGGCCTTGAAAACCCTGCCCTGGCTCGGCGGCTTCAACCTGCGCGTGGAACATGCCGAAAGCCTGCACGCCCACGACGCAGTCGCTCACAGCCAATGGCGGTGGTGAGGCGCTTCAGGTTCGCGGTTTGACCGTACCGCAATCATTACCCAGCCACACCGCACGGGTGTTCATGCTGCCTTGCTGTTGCACGCCGGAGGCATTGAAGGTGCCGTTGACCTTGGTCAGGAACTCGCGGTCGCTGAGGAACTGAGCCTCACCATTGCCCTGGGCTTTCGGGCAGCTGAAGGTGAACTTCCAGACATTGCCGTTGCGCTCGGTGATTTTTTGAGTACAGCCGGACTTGGGATCCTGCAGCGGAATGTCATTGGTTTTCACCTGCTCAGGCGTCAGACAGGAACGTACGCCCTGACCGGCCACGCTGATCCCTTGCTTGGCCAGGCCACCCTCGATCATCGCCCGTTGTTCAGGCGGCAGGTTCTTCAGTTGGCCGAGCATGAAGCCCATGTCCGGCAACGGCTTGCCATCGACCTGCATGTTGCTGGTGGTCAGCTCCCACAGGCCAGGTTGCAGCACCTGCGCATGCACCAACGGGCTTGCCAGGCCCAGCACCAGTGCCAGCAGCGGCAGACGATTCTTCATGTAATGACTCCTCGAAACTCCAGCCCCAAGCTGGAACACAGCTTAGACGTCAATTTGTGCTTTCGGTTGCAAGTGCTGCCATGAACATGCTCTGTTAGGGGCAGAGCCTTCGGACAGCAGGATGCGTATGGATTACCACAGCCCCTACTTCTTCGGTTACCTCATTGGCGTGATTCACCTGCTTGGCGCAATCGCAGCCTTGCACGCAGTGTTCACCGTGCGCACGGCCCAGGGGGCAATTGCCTGGGCGTTGTCGCTGCTGTTCATTCCCTACTTCACCCTCATTCCCTATCTGGTATTCGGCAGCCGAACCTTCGACGCCTACATCCAGGCCCGGCGCCAGGCCAACCGCGAAATGCACGTGGCCATGGCCGACCTGAACTGGCGACCCTGGGTCGAGGAAGCCTTGGCCGCGCGCAACTCGGAATCCTATGGCGCACTGCGGGCGATGCCCAAGCTCGGGCGCATGCCGTGCCTGGCCAATAACCAGGTGCGCTTGCTGGTCGACGGCAAGGCCACCTTCGATGCGATCTTGCGCGCCATTGCTGGCGCTCGCGATACGGTGCTGGTGCAGTTCTTCATCATTCACGACGATACCCTCGGGCGGCAGTTGCAAACCCTGTTGCTAGAAAAAGCCGCCGAAGGCGTGAAGGTCTACGTGCTCTATGACCGCGTCGGCAGCCACGCCCTGCCTTCCGCCTACAGCCAGAAGCTGCGTGACGGCGGCGTGAACATCCGCGCCTTCGCTACCCGCCGCGGCTGGTTCAACCGCTTCCAGGTCAACTTCCGCAACCACCGCAAGATCGTCGTGGTCGATGGCCTGCAGGGGTTTCTTGGCGGGCATAACGTTGGCGATGAGTACCTCGGCGGCAACCCCAAGCTGTCGCCCTGGCGTGATACTCACGTACAGGTCAGCGGGCCGGTGCTGGCCTGCTTGCAGGAGTCGTTCGCCGAAGACTGGTTCTGGGCGTCGCGAAACCTACCGCCACTGATTCTGCCGGATACCTACCCGGAAGACGGTGTGCTCTGCCAGGTGTTGGCCAGCGGTCCGGCCGACCCACAGGAGACCTGCTCACTGTTCTTCGTCGAGGCCATTCACGCGGCGCGCGAACGGCTGTGGATCACCAGCCCCTACTTCATCCCCGACGAGGCGGTGTTCGCTGCCTTGCGCCTGGCGGTATTGCGCGGTGTGGATGTGCGCATCCTGATTCCTTCGCGACCGGACCACCGCATCGTCTACGCCGCCTCCAGCCTGTTCGCCTTCGAGGCGGTGCGCGCCGGGGTGCGTATGTTTCGCTATGAGCCGGGGTTCCTGCATCAGAAGGTGGTGCTGGTCGATAGCGAGATCAGCGCCATCGGCAGCGCCAACCTCGACAACCGTTCGTTCCGCCTCAACTTCGAAATCATGCTGCTGACGGTGGACCGCGAGTTCGCCGACCAGGTCGAAGCCATGCTCGCCCATGACTTCGATCGAGCCCGGGAGATCACCGCCGAAGACACTCGCGACACGCACCGCCTGCAACAACTGGGGATGCGTATCGCCAGGTTGATCTCACCGATCTTGTAAGGCGCTTCAGCGGTAGAAGTCTGCACGGGTCAGCGGCAGGTCATGGCTGCCATCGGCGAAAGGTTTCACCGCGAGGATCTGGTGCAGGTTGATCCAGCCCTTGGCAAAGGCGTAGGAACAACCGGCCAGGTACAGGCGCCAGATGCGCAGGGCCTTCTCTGGCACCAGCGCGCCAGCCTTATCGAGTTGTGCTTCGAGACGGTTGCTCCAATGTTCCAGGGTCCGCGCGTAATGCAGGCGCAGGCTCTCGACGTCGACGATTTCCAGGCCCGCCTCGCTGATCCGCGCACTGATCATCGACAGGTGCGGCAGCTCGCCATGGGGAAATACGTAGCGCTCGATAAAACTACCGGCGCCACGCCCGACCGGTCGTCCATCGGTGTGCTTGGAGGTAATGCCGTGGTTCATCACCACGCCGCCTTCGCGCACTGCCCCGAACAGCCGCTGGCAATACAGCGCCAGGTTGGCATGGCCGACGTGTTCGAACATACCGACACTCACTACCTTGTCGAAGCGGCCGTCCTGGGGCAGGTCACGGTAATCAAGAATCTGCAGCTCCACCTGCCCTTCCAGGTCTTCGGCCTTGACCCGTTCACGGGCCAGCTTGAGCTGCTCCTGGCTCAAGGTGATGCCGAACACCTTGGCGCCGAACTCCCTCGCCGCATAGCGCGCCAGCCCGCCCCAGCCACAACCGACATCGAGCAGGTAGTCGCCTTTCTGCAGGCGCAGCTTGCGGCACAGGTGCTCGAACTTGTTCTGTTGGGCTTGCTCCAGCGTGTTGGTTGCCGATTTGAAATAGGCGCATGAGTACGCCATGTCGCTATCCAGCCACAGCTGGTAGAAGGCGTTGGACAGGTCGTAGTGGTAAGAGATCGCTGCCGCATCGGTAGCCTTGTCATGCTCGGTACGCACCGGCTGATCGTCTTCTTCATCCTTGAGCAAGGCCACGCTGAGTTCGTCGCAGACACGGATCACCTCAGCGATGGAGCCTTCCAGTTCCAGCTTGCCTTCAACGAATGCCGCACCCAGTTCATCCAGGCTCGGATGGGTCAGTTGGGTGATCAGTTGCGGATCCTTGACCAGGATGGTGACCTGCGGCTTTGGTCCCAGATCGAACGCATGCCCATCCCAGAGCTTCAATCGCAGCGGCAGTTGCAGGCTTTGCAGAACAGGTGGAAGTTGCGCAAGCATGAAATGAGCCTCCTTTTTTCATCGGACGTCTGTCGAAAAGGGTAGTTCATCTACAGCAAGTTTCAGCTAATGCCGACCATAGTCTGAGCCTATCTGCCCCGTTCCAGACCTTGCGACGCCTGATCAAGCCCGCGATCAATTGTATACAATCAATCGAATTGCGGATTAGTCTTGGCGCCATTGTCGATTCTTCATCCTGGAGTACAACAATGAAAAACTATGATGTGGTGATCATCGGCGGCGGGCCTGGCGGCTACAACGCGGCCATCCGCGCTGGCCAGCTGGGCCTGAGCGTAGCGTGCGTGGAAGGCCGTTCAACCCTCGGCGGCACCTGCCTGAACGTCGGCTGCATGCCGTCCAAGGCCCTGTTGCATGCCTCCGAGCTGTATGAGGCGGCAGTTGGCAGCGAGTTCGCCAGCCTCGGCATCGAAGTCAAACCAACCCTCAACCTTGCGCAGATGATGAAGCAGAAGGACGAAAGCGTCAGCGGCCTGACCAAGGGCATCGAGTTCCTGTTCCGTAAAAACAAGGTCGACTGGATCAAGGGCTGGGGCAAGCTCGACGGCATCGGCCGGGTCAAAGTGACCGACGACCAGGGCGCTGTCACCGAGCTGCAGGCCAAGGACATCGTCATCGCTACCGGTTCCGAGCCAACGCCGCTGCCAGGTGTCACTATCGACAACCAGCGCATCATCGACTCCACCGGTGCCCTGGCCCTGAGTGAGGTGCCCAGGCACCTGGTGGTGATCGGCGCCGGCGTGATCGGCCTGGAGTTGGGTTCGGTGTGGCGCCGGCTGGGCAGCCAGGTGACCGTGGTCGAGTACCTTGATCGCATCTGCCCCGGCACCGATGAAGAAGCGGCAAAAACCCTGCAACGCTCCCTGGCCAAGCAAGGCATGAAGTTCAAGCTCGGCAGCAAGGTCACCCAGGCCAGCGCTTCGGCGCACGGGGTGAACCTGAGCCTGGAGCCTGCCGCTGGCGGCAGCGCCGAAACCCTCGAAGCCGATTACGTGCTGGTCGCCATCGGCCGGCGCCCCTACACCCAGGGCCTGGGCCTGGAAAGTGTCGGCCTTGAGACTGACAAGCGCGGCATGCTCGCCAACCAGCACCACCGCACCAGCGTGCCGGGGGTCTGGGTGATTGGCGATGTCACTTCCGGGGCGATGCTCGCGCACAAAGCCGAGGACGAAGCCGTCTCCTGCATCGAGCAGATCGCCGGCAAGGCTCATGAGGTCAATTACAACCTGATCCCGGCGGTGATCTACACCCGCCCGGAGCTGGCCAGCGTCGGCAAGACCGAAGAACAGCTCAAGGCCGAAGGGCGCGAGTACAAGGTCGGCAAGTTCCCTTTCAGCGCCAACAGCCGGGCCAAGATCAACCACGAGACCGAAGGCTTTGCCAAGGTCCTGGCTGACGCCCGTACCGATGAAGTGCTGGGTGTGCACCTGGTCGGCCCGAGTGTCAGCGAGATGATCGGCGAGTACTGCGTGGCCATGGAGTTCAGCGCCTCGGCTGAAGACATCGCCCTCACCTGCCACCCGCACCCGACCCGCTCCGAAGCCCTGCGCCAGGCAGCGATGAACGTCGACGGCAAAGCCATGCAGATCTGATCAGTCAGCCTGCACCCCTGCCCTGCCAGCCTGTGGCGTCAATCGCCGCAGGTTGAGCAGCCAGTGTGCGAACAGGCCGAAAATCAGCCCCCAAAACGCCGCCGACAAACCAAGAAATGACATGCCCGAAGCGGTCACGAGAAAGGTGATCAGCGCCGCTTCACGGTCACTCGGCACGCTCATCGCCCCGGCCAGTGCGCCGCCAATCGCCCCGAACAACGCCAACCCGGCCAGGGCCGCAATCAAGGCAGCGGGGAAGGCGGTGAACAGTGAAACCAGGGTCGCGCCGAATAATCCCAGCAGCAAATACAGCACGCCACCCCAAACCCCGGCCCAATAGCGGCGGCCAGGGTCGTCATGAGCCTCGCGTCCGGTACAGATTGCTGCGGTGATCGCCGCCAGGTTAAGGCCATGGCAACCGAACGGCGCCAGCAATAGGCTGGTCAGGGCATTGCTGGCAATGATCGGGCTGGCAGGTGTGCGATACCCGTCGTTGCGCAACACCGCGATGCCCGGCACGAATTGCCCGGTCAGGGCCACCATCACCAGCGGCAGGCTGATGCTCAGTACTGCATTCCAGCTAAACGCTGGCGTGGTCCATACCGGCGTGGCCAGGCCGATCACCAGTGCCGAGCTGTTCAACTCACCGCCCAGCACAGCAATGCTCACGCCGCAGACCAGCACCGCCAGCACCGCATAGCGCGGGGCCAGACGCTTGAACAGCAGGTAGCTGACGAACATCGCCAGCACCAGGGTTGGCTGCGATTTCAGCGAAACGAACAGACCCGTGCCGAAGCTGAACAGGATGCCCGCCAGCATCGCTGCCGATATGGCTGGCGGCAGCTTGCCGACGATACGGTCGAAGGCGCCGGACAGCCCCACCAGCAGGATCACCAGGTTGGCGACGATGTAGGCACCGACGGCTTCGGCAAAGGCGACTCCCGGCAACAACGCTACCAGCAATGCCGAGCCCGGTGCCGACCAGGCAATCACCAGTGGCACCTTGTAGCGCAGGCTGAGGATTACCCCGAGCAGGCCGCTGCCGATGGAAATCGCCCAGACCCATGAAGACAGTTCGGCCGCCGACAGCTGGGCGCTGTGGGCGGCCTGGAAGATGATCACCAAGGGGCCGGCGTAGGAAATCAGGGTGGCGATGAAGCCGGCGACCAGGGCGGAGAGGGAGAAGTCCTGGAATATTGTTTTCATGAATTTATCCAGTCGTGGGCTTCTGAAAGGCATCGCTGGCAAGCCAGCTCCCACAGGGTTTGCACTGAACCTTGTGGGAGCTGGCTTGCCAGCGATGGATTCAACCCGGCCTCAAACGTCCTGCAACGCCCGCGGCCGCTGGCTGCGCTGCTCACTGGCAGGCTTGGGCGCACTCAACAGCTGGAAGTCAAAGTCCATCTCGGCAAAGCGCCCCTCCACACCACGAACATCGGCCGCCGCCGCATCCTCGACAAAGCGCAACTCGCCAATCAACCCGTCACGGGTGGCGTAGGCGAAGTCATCCCACAGGTACTCATCGCCCGCCAGGTTGATCTGGGTGGTCAGGTGCCGGTAGCCAGGGGCCGAGATGAAGAAGTGGATATGCGCTGGGCGATTGCCGTGACGACCGAGCTGAGTGAGCAACTCCTGGGTCGGCCCGTCCGCAGGGCAACCGTAGCCCGACGGCACGATACTGCGGGCGCGGTAGCGGCCTTCGGCGTCGGTAACGATGCGCCGGCGCAGGTTGAACTCGGACTGCGTGCTGTCGAAATACGAGTAGGTGCCCTGAGTGTTGGCATGCCACAGGTCGACCACGGCGCCAGCTACCGGCTGGCCCTGTTCATCCAGCACGCGGCCCTGGAGGAACATCACCGTGCCCGGGTCACGGCCATCGTCCATACGCACCTCGCCTTCGGCCAGCGGGGCACCCGCCACATACAACGGGCCTTCGATGGTCCGCGGGGTGCCGCCACTGATGCCGGCTTCGGCATCCTGGGCGTCCAGTTGCAGGTCCAGATAGTGCTCGACGCCGAGCCCGGCAACCAGCAGCCCGGCTTCCTGGCGCGAGCCGAGGCGGTTGAGGTAGTCGACCGCCTTCCAGAACTCGTCGGGGGTCACTTGCAGGTCTTCGATGAGGCGCGCCACATCGTTGACGATGCGCTGGGTCAGCAGCTTCAGGCGCGGGCTGCCCTGGTCGTTGTGCAGGCCACTGACTTCTTCGAAGAATTTCTGGATATCGGCAGTGTGAGCAATCTTCACGGTCATGACGGGTTACCTCGAATTGTTGTTATCGGCGCTCGTTGTTCAGCGGTCGTCGCTGTGGATCGATGACGGGTGGCGGCACAGGCCGTCGACTTCGATGTCCATGTAGGGGAACAACGGCAGTTGCATCAGGGTGTCGTGCAGGGCTTCGACGCTGGGCAGGTCGAACACGCTGTAGTTGGCGTAATGCCCGGCGATGCGCCACAGGTGGCGCCAACTGCCTTCGCGCTGCAGGCGCTGGGCCAGTTCCTTCTCGTCGGCCTTGAGCTGCGCGGCTTTGGTCGGGTCCATGTCCAGGGGCAATTTCACGGTCATTTTCACGTGGAACAACATGGTGTCTCTCCTTGCTTACGTGCGGCTGAAGAACGCCAAGCGCTCTTCGTCCAGGGTCAGGCCAAGGCCGGGAGTGCGGGGTACCTGCAGGGCGAAGTCGCGGTACACCGGCGCATCGATCACGATTTCTTCAGTCAGCAGCAGTGGGCCGAACAGCTCGGTATGCCAGGTCAGTTGGTTGAGGGTGACGAAGGCATGGGCGGCAGCCAGGGTGCCGATCGAGCCTTCGAGCATGGTCCCGCCGTACAGGGCGATACCGGCGGCTTCGGCAACTTGCGCGGTACGCAGCACAGCGCGTGGGCCACCGTTCTTGGCGATCTTCAGGGCGAAGATGCTGGCGGCGCCGTCAGCCGCGAGGCTGAAGGCATCCTCGACGCTTTCGATTGATTCATCAGCCATGATCGGTGCCGGGCTGCGCTGGTTCAGGCGCACCTGGCCGGCACGGTTGATGCGCGAGATCGGTTGCTCGATCAGGTCGATGCCGTTGTCGCCCAGCACCTGGCAGGCGCGGATCGCCTGGGACTCGTCCCAGTACTGATTGACGTCGACGCGCACGCTGGCACGCTCGCCCAGTGCCCGCTTGATCGCGATGACATGGCGCAGGTCATGGGCCACTTCGTTGGCGCCGATCTTCAGCTTGAAGATCCGGTGACGGCGCAGGTCGAGCATCTGCTCGGCCTCGGCGATGTCGCCCCCGGTGTCGCCGCTGGCCAGGGTCCAGGCCACTTCCAGGCTGTCGCGTACACGCCCGCCGAGCAGCTCGCTGACCGCCAGGCCCTGGCGTTTGCCTTGAGCATCGAGCAAGGCGCTTTCGATCCCCGAGCGGGCAAAGGTGTTGCCCTTGATCACCTTGTCCAGGCGCTGCATGGCGGCGTTGATGTTGCTGGCATCCAGGCCGGTCAGCAGCGGCGCGAAATAGCTGTCGATATTCTGCTTGATGCTTTCCGGGCTTTCGTTGCCGTAGGCCAGGCCACCGATGGTGGTGGCTTCGCCGAGGCCTTCGATACCGTCGCTGCACTGCAGGCGGATGATCACCAGGGTTTGCTTCTGCATGGTGTGCATCGCCAGCTTGTGCGGGCGAATGGTTGGCAAGTCGACGATCAGGGTCGAGATGCGCTCAATCAGGGGATGACTCATCAAGGTTCTCCAGGGGCGCTCAACCGAGGTCGCCGCCGCCGACCGGCAGCACCGTGCCGGTGATGTAAGAGGCTTCGTCGCTAGCGAGGAAGAGGATTGCGCCAACCTGTTCATCGAGGTTGCCGTAGCGTTTCATCAGGCTGCTGTCGAGGGTCTGATCGACGATCTGCTGGTACCAGACTTTCTCCTCGGCGCTCTGCTCGGCACTGTTGCGCGGTACCCGCCGTGGCGGTGCGTCGGTGCCGCCGGGCGCCGTGGCGTTGACCCGCACTCCGCGTCCGGCGGTTTCAAAGGCCAGGCAGGCAGTCAGTGCATTGACGCCACCCTTGGCCGCGCCATAGGGCACGCGATTGATGCTGCGGGTAGCGATCGAGGAGACGTTGACGATCGCCCCACTGCCCTGCTCAAGCATGTAGGGCAGCGCCGCATGGCAGCACCACAGCGTGGGAAACAGCGAGCGGCGCACTTCCGCTTCGATCTGCGCCGCTTCGTAGTGCTCGAACGGCTTGGCCCAGAGGGTGCCGCCAACGTTGTTGACCAGCACATCGAGGCGGCCGAAATGCTCCACCGCAGCGGCCATCACTCGGCTGCACTCGCTGTGCTGTTCAAGATCGGCGGTCAAACTCAGCACGCCCTCGCCTTGCAGTTCATGCACCAGCTCCGAGCGATCCACGGCCACCAGCGTCGCGCCTTCTGCAAGCAGACGCTCGCACAGACGACGGCCGATCCCCTGCGCCGCGCCGGTAACCAGCGCGACCTTGTTGGTGAATCTGTTCATGACAACCTCGAATAAAAAAGGGACCGACCGTACCCGCACGATGCGCCCGGCCCCATAAAACGGCTTCAGGCAGCGGCGGCGGCGAATTTTTCGTAGTAGAAGTTCGCCGGGGTGATGCCCTGTTCGCGGATGTACTGGCTGACCGCCTCAACCATCGGTGGCGGCCCGCACAGGTACACATCGACATCGCCTTCGTTGAGGTGGTGCGGCTCGATGTGCTGGGTGACATAGCCCTTGAGCGGATGCTGGCTCTCGGGGTTGGCTACGCAGGCGCCAAAGCTGAAATTCGGGATGCGCGCAGCAAAGGCCTGCAGGCGGTCGAGTTCGACCAGGTCGAAGTCGTTGGTGACGCCGTAGATCAGGTGCAGCGGATGCTCGCTGCCCTCTTCGGCGATTTTCTCCAGCATCGCGGTGAACGGCGCCAGCCCGGTACCACCGGCCAGCAACAACAACGGCCGACGGATCTCGCGCAGGTAGAAACTGCCCAGCGGGCCGGCCAGGGTCATGCTGTCGCCCGCCTTGGCCAGGCCGGTAAGAAAGCTGCTCATCAAGCCGCCCGGCACGTTGCGGATCAGAAAGCTGATCTCACCGTCCTTTTGCAACGAGCTGAAGGAATAGGCGCGAGTCTGCTCACTGCCGGGCACGCCGAGGTTGACGTACTGCCCCGGCAAAAACGCCAGGCGGCTCAGGGCCTCGCCCTTGATCGACAGGGCAATGGTGCTGTCGGACAACTGGCGCACGGCGCTGATGCTGGCCTGATAGCTGGCCTGCTCGGTCTTGCACAGTTGCGACGAAGCCGGCACACGCACCACGCAATCGCTCTCGGCGCGCATCTGGCAGGTCAGCACATAGCCCTGGGCGGCTTCTTCCTCGCTCAAGGCGTCTTCGATGTATTCCTGACCGAGGTCGTAACGGCCAGCTTCGGCGAAACACTTACAGGTACCGCAGGCGCCGTCGCGGCAATCCAGCGGAATGTTGATGCCCTGGCGGTAAGCGGCATCGGCCACGCTTTCGTCAGCGGTGGCGTCGATGAAACGGGTGACCCCGTCCTCGAAATTCAAGGCGATCTTGTGCATGGCGCACCTCGCAGCAAAGCAGGATTCAGATGTGATAAACGTCGATGACCTGACGCACGTAGTCGTTCTTGAGCACTACCTTCTTGGCCTTGATCAGCGGCCGTTCGCCGCGGATATCGAGGGTGTAGAAGCTGGTGCCGAAGTGGCTGTCGACGGTCTTGTAGCGAAAGCTCAGGGTGTGCCAGTTGAAGCGCACCTTGCACAGGCCTTCGCCCTGCTCCAGCAGCTCGATATTGCTGATGTTGTGCGAGGTCCGGGTGTCGGGCATGGTCGCGCTGGAGCGTTCGGTCTTGATCCGGAACACCCGGTCTTCCAGGCCACCACGATTGCCGTACCAGATCAGCGAGATTTCCCGTTGCGGGTCTTCGGTGAGCTGGTCGTTATCGTCCCAGGCCGGCATCCAGAAGGTGGCGTCGGCGGCGTAGCACTCCAGCCACTGGTCCCAATGGCTGTCGTCCAGGTAGCGTGCTTCTTCAAAGAGAAAGTCGCGCACTTGCTCGAAGGAAATGCTCATTGCACGGCCTCCACGGGGATCAACTGCTGGTCGGCGGCGAGGGCCTTGAGCATGGTTTCCTGCCAGTACTTGTGTTGCAGCACGAACAGGCCTTCGTCTTCGGTGCGCACGCCGCTCAGTTGCGGATGCAGGTCGATTTCCTGCGCGGCGGCATCGGCGCCTTCGACCCAATGGGTGGCACCACGGGACATGTCGTTCCAGCCCCGCCCGCCCTGATAGCCCATCTGGCAGGAGCGGAATTCTTCCAGGTCATCCGGGGTGGCCATGCCACTGACGTTGAAGAAGTCTTCGTACTGGCGAATACGCTGGGCTCGCGCCTCGTCGCTCTCGCCCTTGGGGGCGATGCAATAGATAGTGATCTCGGTCTTGTCCACGGCGATCGGCCGAGCGATGCGGATCTGCGAGCTGAACTGGTCCATCAGGTACACGTTCGGGTACAGGCACAGGTTGCGCGAGTTCTCGATCATCCAGTTGGCGCGAGCCTGGCCGAAGTCAGCCGCCAGTTCGTCACGGCGCTCGAACAGCGGCCGGTCCTCGGGGTTGGCCCAGCGAGTCCAGAGCAGCAGATGGCCCTTGTCGAAGGAATAGAAACCACCACCGCTCTTGGCCCAGCCGCCCGCGCTCATGGTCTTGACCTCATCACCGGCTTCACGCTGCTTGCGCTGGTTCTGGGTAGCGGCGTAGTTCCAGTGCACGGCGCTGACGTGGTAACCATCGGCGCCGTTTTCAGCGGTCAGCTTCCAGTTGCCTTCGTAGATGTACGAGGACGAACCGCGCAGCACTTCCAGGCCATCGGCCGACTGGTCGACGATCATGTCGATGATCTTCGCCGACTCACCCAGGTGCTCCACCAAGGGCACCACGTCCGGGTTGAGGCTGGCGAACAGGAAGCCGCGGTAGGACTCGAAACGGGCGACCTTGGTCAGGTCGTGGGAGCCTTCGCAGTTGAAGCTGGCCGGGTAGCCGGCGTCGACCGGATCCTTGACCTTGAGCAGCTTGCCGGAGTTGTTGAAGGTCCAGCCGTGGAACGGGCAGGTGTAGGACGAGCGGTTACCGCTCTTGTGTCGGCAAAGCATCGCACCGCGATGGCTGCAGGCATTGAGGAAGGCATTGAGCACCCCATCCTTGTTGCGCGCGATGAAGATCGGCTGGCGCCCCATGGTGGTGGTGAGGAAGTCGTTCTTTTCAGGAATCTGGCTTTCGTGGGCAAGGTACAGCCAGTTGCCCTCAAAGATATGTTTCATTTCCAGATCGAACAGACGGGGGTCGGTGAACATCTCGCGCTTGCAGCGAAAGACGCCCTTCTCCTGATCTTCTTCAAGCAGGGAATTAAGGTAATCGAATCCCAGGGACATGGCCGGGGCCTCCGTTGTTATTGTGTTCAGGCCATGTCAGGTTAGGGAGCGAGGGGCACGGTAAATATCCGCTTTGTGCAGACCTTTATCCGTTTTCTGCAAAGTGTCAGAGGCGGCGCTTGAGGGTGTCGGAGGGCAGTTCGCCGAATAGCGACTTGTAGTGTTCAGAAAAACGCCCGAGGTGGACGAAGCCATAGTCCATGGCCAGCTCGGTGATGTTGCGCACCTTGCAGTCGGGGTCGCTGAGGCTGGCGCGGATGCGTTCGAGTTTCTGCTGGCGGATATACAGCTTGGGCGTGGTGCGAGCGTTGCGCTCGAACAAGGCATACAGCGAGCGCAGGCTCATGCTCGCCTGCTGCGCCAGCTGTTCGCTGCAGATGTCCTGCTTGAGGTTGGCACTGATGTACTCGGCAATCCGCTCGAAGGATGCCGCCTGGCTGCTCAGGGCTTCACGGCTGACGTTGGTGTGCATCAGGGTCAGCAGCTTGCTGGCGACGATCTGGCTGTAGTGCTCCTGCACCCGCAGCATCGGCTCGTTGCTTTCGGCCTCCTGGCAGACCATCGCCAGCAGCCCGGCAAAGCCTTCCAGCGCCAACAGCTGGTAGTGATGATCGAGAAAGCGCACACCTTCGCTGGGGCGCTGCCAGCGTTGCTCGTCGCACACTGATTCGAGCAGGCGGGTGGGCAGCTTGAGGATGAACTTCTCGCAATCCGCGGAATAGGCCAGGTCGACCGGTTCGTCGGGGTTGATCAGCAGCAGCCCGCCGGGGGTCAGCAGGCGCTCTTCACGGCCACGGCGCCAGAGGCAGTGGCCACGCAGCAGGATCTGCAGGTGAAAGACGTTCTCCAGCGCTGGCGACATCACCCGCACATCGCCGCCGTAGCTGATCCGGCACAGGTCGAGGCTGGCGAACTTGCGATGGTTGAGGTACGCCTCCGGATGCCCGTAGCGCGGCAGGCGAATGCAATGGGGGCCGACATGCTGGTTGACGTAGGTCGACACCGCATGAGGGTCTGCACGCTCGAACACCCGGCTGCGTTCGCTGAGCAGGGGACTGTCCATACCCATATCGGCCATACCAGCCATACCAGGTCACTCGTTGTAGTTATGCGGCCAGTCTAAGCGATAGCACTGGCCGGCGAGCAACCTGGGGATGGACGGTGTGTTTCCAAAAGCATCGCTGGCAAGCCAGCTCCCACAGAGTTACCCACAACCCCGGTAGGAGCGGGCTTGCCCCGCGATATGGCCTACAACAACGTCCAGGTGTAACTCAGGATCACCCGGTTCTCATCAATGTCCGAACGGTAATTGGACCGTGCCATGGCATTGCGCAGCCGTATCCCCAGCCCTTTGAGCAGCCCGCTCTGCACCGCATAGCCAAGGTCAAGATCGCGCTCATGTTCCTTGCCCTCGAAGCCCAGCCCGGTATCGACGTTATTGCCCTTCAGGTAACGCACGGTGGCAGTCAAACCCGGTATGCCCATGGCCACGAAGTCATAGTCATAACGTACCTGCCAGGAACGCTCATCGGTGTAGGAGAATTCATAGGTTGGCACTTCGTTGCCCAGCGGCGAGATGTTCGGGAACACCCGCGGGAAGGCATCGTCACCATAGATTGCCTGGTAGCCGACGCTGAAGGTGTGCCCGCCACGCTTGGCCGACAGCAGCGAATAGAACGCCCGGTTGTCGACATCACCAAGGCGCGCATCGCCCTGCTCCCTGGCGGTGAAGTAACCGAGGTTGGCGCCCAGGGTCCAGTCGCCCAGGGGCTGGCTGTGCTTCAAGCCCACGAAGCCTTGTTGATAGATATCTTCGAGGCGCCCGTACCAGAGGCTGGCGGTGGTGCGATTGGCGTTGAAGCTGTAGTCGCCACCGGCATAGTTGAAGGCATCGCTGTCGGCCTGGCGCTGGGGCAAGTGGCCGAGCATGGCGATCATTTTCTCGTCCCCGGCTTCGTTGCGCAGGCTGGTAGAACTCAGGTGGCCGGCCTGCAGGGTCAGGCCGGTTATCTCGGCCGAGGTCAGGCTGACGCCCTGGTAGGTTGGTGGCAGCAGGCGCGAGTCGTTGTATTGCAGGATGGGCAGATTGGTTTGCAGCTCGCCGACTTTCAGCTCGGTCTTCGAATAGCGCATTTTCAGCGTGGCGCCGACCCGGCTGTACTCATCGGCAGCGCGGCCATCGTCCTGCACCGGCAGCAAACCGGTGCCGGTGCGATCCGGGCTGCTGTCGAGCTTGAGGCCGAGCAGGCCAATGGCATCGACGCCCACCCCCAAGGGGCCCGGGGTATAACCGGACTTGAAGTTGAAGATAAAGCCCTGGCCCCATTCCTCAGCCTTTGATTGCTGGTTGGCACCGACAATGCCGGAAAAGTCGCGGCTGAAGTAGTAGTTACGCGCTTGCAGGGTAGCGCTGGCGTCCTTGATAAAACCCGGCTCGGCGGCATTGGCGCAGAAACTCAGGGCGCAGAGAAACAGCAACCCGCAGTGTGGGAAGTTGGTCATGGTAGTGGTGCTCTTGTTATTGTTGTTTTGGCTTGTAAATTTGTGGCGCCTGCATCGCTGGCAAGGCCAGCTCCCACAAGAACGCTATGTACTCCGACCACTGTGGGAGCTGGCTTTGCCAGCGATAGGGCCAACGCGGTTATTTGGCTATGCCGCTGACTGCAACGCCGCCCTGCCCCTGGCAGCACCACGCCCGGCAAACACCATCATCGCCACCGCCGCTACCGCCCCCGGCAGCGCAAAGGCCATGAAATTCAGCGCCAGCGGCAGCTGAATCCCCAGCAGCATCCCACCCAGGATCGGCCCGATAATCGCCCCGCTGCGACCGATACCCGATGCCCAACCCAATCCCGTCGAACGGATCCCCATGGGGTAGTACTGGGCTACACAGGCATAGGCGAGAATCTGCGTGCCGATGGTGGTCGCGCCGGCAATGGCGATCAGCAGGTACAAGACCGGCGTCGGGCTCTTGAAGCCGAGCAGGCTGATCGACAACGCCGCCACGGCGAAGAACACCACCAGCACCCGATCGAGCTTGAAGCGGTCACCAATCCAGCCGCCGCCGACCGCACCGAAGATCGCGCCGAAGTTCAGCACCAGCAAAAACGCCAGGCTCGAGCCCAGGCCGTAGCCGGCGTTGTTCATCAGCTTGGGCAGCCAGGAATTGAGGGCATAGACCATCAACAAGCAGCAGAAAAACGCGACCCAGAGCATCAACGTACTCAGCGCTCGCCCTTCGCGAAACAGCTGCGGTACCGAGCCACCGGCTTGAGTGCCGGTCACCACCTCCAGACGATCACCCGCTTGTGGCTGATAGCTCGGCTCGACCCGCTGCAGCAACTGGCTGGCCTGTTCGGTACGACCCTGGCGCACCAGAAACCCCAGGGACTCGGGCAGGTAACGCAGGATCAGCGGTAGCACCAGCAAGGGGATGATCGCCACATAGAACACCGACTGCCAACCGAAGGCCGGCAACAGCACGATGCCCAACCCGGCGGAGAGCATGCCGCCCACCGAGTAGCCACTGAACATGATCGCCACCAGGGTGCTGCGCATGCGTTTGGGCGCATATTCGTTCATCAGCGCCACCACGTTGGGCATCACCCCGCCGATCCCTAGCCCTGCCAGAAAGCGACAGAGGCCGAACTCGGCAGGGTTGCGGGCAAAGCCGTTGAGCACGGTAAAGCCGCTGAACAGGATCACGCAGAGGGTGATGGCCTTCTTGCGCCCGATCCGATCCGACAGCGGGCCGAACACCAGGGCGCCGAACATCATGCCGAACAGCGCATAGCTGCCCAGGGCACCGGCCTGCAGCGGGGTCATGCCCCACTCCTGCATCAAGGCCGGCAGCACCACGCCGTAGATGACCAGGTCGTAACCGTCGAAGATGATGATCAGCGCACACCAGAACAGCACACGCCAGTGAAAGGAATTGAACTTCGCCTGATCGATCAGGCTATTGATATCGATCGCTCGCATGAGGCGCGTCTCTTTTGTTGTTGTTATCGAAACCTGAATGGCGATACCTGCCGGGCGCGGGGCCGGGCAGTGTTCGCAAGGTCAGGTTAGGAGCAGCAGCAAGGCGCCAATAGCCGTTTCCTGCGAATCGCTATCCAGATTGCGCAGGGGCCGATGAGCGTTCAGCGGTGGCGTTTGAAGGTAACCGAAGGCAGCTCGCCGAAGCGCTGGCGATAGCTTTCGGCGAAGCGGCCCAGGTGCAGGAAGCCGTAGTCCAGGGCGATTTCGGTGACATTGCGGACCGGGCTGGAGGGGTCCTGCAGGGCCGCGTGAATCCGCTCGAGCTTGCGCTGGCGCACATACCCCTTGGGTGACAGGCCGGCGTGACGCTCGAACAGCGTATACAACGAACGCTCGCTGACCCGCGCTACCGTCATCAACTGGCTGACCCCGATATCCTTATGCAGGTTGACGTCGATATAGGCCACCAGCTGTTCGAACGAGTGGGTCTGCAACCCCGGCTCGCAACGATCGATGTTGTTGCCCAAAAGGCTCAGCAACTTGCTGGCGACGATGCGCCCGTAATGCTCCTGCACCTGCGGCAGCGACTGGGTGGATTCGGCTTCGTCACACACCAGCCCGATCAGGCCGATAAACCCCGCCAGCGCGCCAGTGGCATGACGCGCGCTGGTGAAGCGGATACCGCCTTCGGGCAGTTGCCAGCGCTGTTCCAGACAAGCCTGTTCGAGCAGGTTGGCCGGCAACTTGAGGATGAATTTTTCGCAATCGGCCGAGTAGGTGAGGTCAACCGGATCGTCCGGATTGATCAGCAGCAGCTCGCCGGGCACATAGTGATGCTCATCGCCGCGACAGCTTGAATGGCAGTGCCCTTTAAGCAATATCTGCAGGTGATACAGGGTGCCCAGCGCCGGCGAAGTAATCCGCGCCCTGCCCCCATAGCTCAGGCGGCACAGGTCGAGGCTGGCAAACTTGCGATGGTTGATGCTCGCCTGCAGGTCACCGCTGCGCGGCAGGCGCAGACTGTGGCCGCCAACGTGCTGGTTGACGTAGTCGGACACCGCATAAGGGTCGGCATGCTGGAACACACGGCTGCGCTCGCTCAACAGTTGGCTGCTCATGGGCTGGCCTCATTGTTATGGTCGTACGACGATATCCACAGGGTCTGGTTATCCACAAGGCAGCAGCTTGCGCCAGCGCCTGCAGGCAGTCCAATATCCGTTGGGTAGGCAACCATACCCTGGAGGTATCATGGAATTGCGTCATCTGCGCTACTTCCGGGTGCTCGCGCAAACCCTCAATTTCACCCGCGCCGCCGAGCAGCTGCACATTGCCCAGCCGCCCTTGAGCCGGCAGATCCGTCAGCTGGAAGAAACCCTCGGCGTCGAACTGCTGGAGCGTGGCAGGCCCCTGCGCCTGACCGAAGCCGGTCGGTTTTTCCACGAGCAGAGCGCTGCCTTGCTCGACCAGCTCGAACAGATCGCCGAAGGCACCCGGCGCATCGCCAACAGTGAACGGCAGTGGCTGCGAATCGGCTTTGCGCCGTCGACGCTCTATGACTTGCTGCCCGAGTTGATTCGCCAGCTGCGGCGCAATGAGGAAATGGAGCTGGGCCTGCAGGAAATGATCACCCTGCAGCAGGTCGAGGCACTCAAGGCCGGGCGCATCGATGTCGGCTTTGGCCGCATCCACATCAAGGATCCAGCCATCGAACAGGTGTTGCTGCGCGAGGAACCGTTAGTCGTTGCCCTGCCCTGCGGGCACCCTTTGCTCGGCCAGCCCCTGGACCTCAAACGCCTGGCCGACGAGCCTTTCGTGCTCTACCCCGCCAACCCGCGGCCGAGCTACGCCGATCACATCATGGCGCTGTTTACCGCCCAGGGTGTGAACATCAAGGTAATCCAGTGGACCAACGAACTGCAGACCGCGCTGGGCCTGGTTGCTGCTGGCCTGGGGATAACGTTGGTGCCAGCGTCCGTGCAAAGCCAGCATCGCGCCGACATTGTTTATGCACCACTGCCAGAAAAAACCGCAGTGTCACCGATCATACTCAGTCGCCGGGCTGGGGATAACTCGCCACAGGTCCGGCAGTGCTTGAGTTTAGTGGCACAGATGAATACCGGCCCCCAGGGCTGAAGGCCGGTTTATCCACAATCAGGCCAGGGCAGCCTGCTTGTTTTCCACAGCAAGCAAGTCAAAACGCTCGGCCAGGAATGGAGTGATATCCAGCGGCAGGGCTTCCTGATGCACGACCTTGTCGATCAGCACCCCGGTGATGGCCGAAGTGAGGATGCCGGTGCGAAAGTGTCCACAGGCATTCAGGTAACCACTGACTTCCGTGACCGGCCCCAGAATCGGTAGCTCGTCCGGCGAGCCCGGGCGCAGGCCGGCCCACGTGCGTTTCAGGTTGATCTGCGCCAGCTCCGGTACACAGCGAACCGCACCCTGAACCAGGCCGTTGATTTCCGGGAAGGTGTTGCTGACGTCGAAGCCTTTGTCCTCGGTGGTGCTGCCTATCAGGATCTCGCCGTTGTCCTTCTGCGCCATGTAGCAATCGCTGGTGGTCAGGCAGCCTTGCAGCAGCTTGGGCATGCGCTCGGTGAGGATGATCTGGCCTTTGACCGGCTTGACCGGAATCCGCAGGCCGGTGGCCCATTCGCTCAAGTCTGCGGCCCAGGCGCCAGCGGCGTTGATCAGGGTATCGCAGTGAAAGGTGCCCTCTTCTGCGGTTTGCACACCGCTGACCCGCGAGCCCTGGTGCAGCACGCCGGTGATGTTGGTGTTGTGGAACAGGTCGACGCCGTTCTGGCGCGCCGCTTCCATATAGGAATCGGCCAGGCGGAACGGGCTGACCTGGTGATCGCAAAGGAACTCCAGAGCGCCATGGGCCTGATGGCTGACTGCCGGCTCCGCCTGGCGCAGGGCCTCGCGGTCGAGCCAGCGTACCTGGTCGGCCAGGTGCGGAATCTGCGCGACGATGTGTTCGGCGTACAGGCGGTCTTCATCGTCGTAGATCACGTACTTGAGGCCGGTGCGCTCGAACTTGAAGTCCATGCCGTGGCGGTCGATCAGCTCGCGGTGCAGCTGTGGATAAAGTGCGTTGGACTGCAAGGCAAAGTCGAAGAACGACTGCGGCAGGATATGCGGCGTGCTCGAATCCACCGCCACTGCCGCGCCATGGGCCTCGCGCTTGTGCTTGGCCGACATCATGCGAAAGAAGATCACCCCGCAGCCCAAGCCCACCGACTCGCCGATTGCCCACAGGCCGCCCGCCGAGGCGCGGGTGGCATTGCCCGGGCGCTTGGCATCGATCAGGGCGATTTTCAGGTTTTTGCGTTTGGACAGCTGGTAGGCGCAGGACGCACCGATCACGCCGCCACCGGCGATGACCACATCATAGGTTCTGTTCATGCTTCAGGCTTCCGTGCCGAGTTGCTGGAATGCAGAGAATGGAATCGGGTCGATCGGGAAACGCGGGCGCAGCCAGCCTACGTCGGCGCGCCCGGTGGCTTCGCGCAGGCGATCGCTGCAGTAGCCGACGCACATGCGCCCCTGGCAGTCGCCCATACTGACCCGGGTGCGCATCTTCAGCCCGGCCATGTCTTCGACACCCTGCTCCAGGGCGCGGTCGATGTCGCTGCGGGTCACGTGTTCGCAGCGGCAGATCACCGTGTCGGGCTGCGGCAGGTCAATCTGCTTGGTGCCGCGGTGGGTGTAGCGTTCTACGCCAGCGCGAAAGCGCTTGATTGCCGCCAGTTGGCCGAGGTACTTCTCGCGCAATTCGATGGCCTGTTCAGCGTTGAGCACTTCGCGCTGCAGCAGGATCGAGACGGCGGCGATGCGCCCGGTGAGCATTGCCGCTTCGCCACCACGGATGCCGCCCATGTCGCCAGCCAGGTGGATATGCGCCTGGCTGCTTTGCTGCCAGACGTTGCTTTCCGGGCGCAGGTAGCCGTCTTCGTTGAAGCCGTGGTCCAGACCCAGTTGCTGGCTGAGTTGCGTGCGCGGGATAAAGCCGTAGCCCACCGCCAGGGTTTGCGCCGGTTCGCGTTGAGCGCGGGAGAGGTCTGGTTGCCAATCGTCACCGTAGGGTGCCACGGTCACTTCAGCCAGTTCGCCCTCGCCCTTGGCTTCGACGACGCCCCAGCCGTAGTACATGGGGATGCCATTGAGTTTCATGTAGCCGAGCATGCTCAGGCCATCGAGGAACAGTTGCGGCTTGTTCATCAGCGCCAGGCTTTCACGGGCGATCTTGCTGAACGGGCAGGCTTCATAGACACCGGCGACTTTCGCCCCGGCCGCGTGCAGTTGGCAGGCCACCAGCGGCAACAACGGCCCGGTACCGGCGATCACGGTACTGCCCAGGGGTTTGACCACGCCGCTCTTGATCTGCAGTTGCAGCCCGCCGAGCAGCATGACGCCAGGCAAGGTCCAACCGGCGAAGGGGACGTTGCGCTCATGGCAACCGGCCGACAGCAGCAGGTGGGAATAGTCGATCTCGTGCAGGGTTTCTTCGGCATCGAGCACCATCAGGCGCTGCTCGTCACCACCCACCACGCGGCTGTTCAGGCGCAGGTCGATACGATCGCCGCAGGCGGCAAAATCCTTGTGCAGTTTCTTCAGCGCCTTGCTGTAGCGGGCGCCCAGGTAACCCAGGTCGACGCCGCTGCGCAGCGGCCCGCGAAAGACCACGCCACCCGGACGCGAGGCTTCATCGAACAACAGGCTGGAAACACCGTGGTTGGCCAGCTCGATCGCCGCCGCCATACCCGCCGAACCACCCCCGACAATCACTGGACGCAGGCTCATGGTGCCTCCTGCCCGGCAAAGCGGTTGGTCCCGGTTTCGACCTGCATACCCGGCTGCACCACAGTCTGGCAGGCGCGGCGCTTGGGCCGGCCGTTGATCGACACCAGGCAGCAATGGCAGACAC
Source organism: Pseudomonas sp. ZL2 (assembly GCF_054788455.1). Lineage (NCBI taxonomy): Bacteria > Pseudomonadati > Pseudomonadota > Gammaproteobacteria > Pseudomonadales > Pseudomonadaceae > Pseudomonas > Pseudomonas sp. ZL2. Next base: position 313,601 of record NZ_JBGOGX010000003.1, read on the forward strand.
CCATGCCGCAGAAAGCGCCGGTCAGTTGATCGTGATCGTTGCGCGCCACCTGGCGCAGGCCCACAGCGTTGAGCACGCTGAGCACGGTTTCACCGGCGGCGACAGCGACTGCCTGGCCGTTGAGTTCGATGGTCATGTCCGCCCGCGACAGGGGCTGGATATCAAGCTTTCGCTCCAGAGTCTGCATAGCTTTTCGTCCGTGAAAAAGAAACATGGACTGCGCACACTATGCCAAGCGCGCGCCTGGACTATTGATCCAGGCCAGCTAATGGGTCTGCTTGCCGGACAAACCGACAAAACAGGGCAGATGGCCTGTGCTTATCTGGCCGACGTTTCTCAACGGGCGATTCTAGAAAAAAGTGCATTCAAATCGGTGACCCGATTTGAATGCACAAGGGAGGAGCACGTTATGTCTGTTCGAACCGCGATTAGCGTCTGTAGCAGAGTACTCACATGATCGCTTTGGAATACCGGAAGAGGCGCAGGTCAGTCTGTTTTTTTACTAGTGTTCGAAGTCGATGGCGCAATTGGCTTCTTTTCGGACCGACCTTTGTCCTGACTGCGCTCCTCTTTGAATCTTTGGTGCCATCGCTCCAATGCCTCTGCACCATCTGATGCTTGGCTAAGCGGGCTGAGGAGCAAGAGAGCAAGCAGGATTGAGCTAACCAGTTTCATGAGGACCTCACTTTTTTACTTTGAACGTGTCCGTACTGTCCCAACAACCAGGCCAAATCATCGAAGATCGCAGCGAAATGCATCGCGCCAAGCCGACGCAATGAATTTGCGGTTCGGTGTGATTGAAGGATCATCCGGGGGTAGCTTTGAGGGGAGCGAGCGAGGCGGCTCAGACCAGCGCCGATGAGCTGCGCGATCGGGCCTTGAGGGTCAAGATGCTTCAGGTCGGCATGCACCCGCCTCAGTTCACGCGCTAGTTGCAGTGACAACCTGCCCAGGTACTCGTGTTGATGTTGGCTATCGAGTGTTGCCGGTGCCAGTGCAGCCAACGAGGCGAGCCGGTGCTGCTGGCGTACCTGCCATGAGTGATCACTACCGGCAGCACCCCGTCGAAGCAATACCAGAGTCTCGCGATGAAGGGCTTCAACTAGCCCATCGAAATTCCTGTCATTTCGTTTTGGTAGTAGCTGGTACGCAAGCAGACAGATACCTAAAGCGATGATCCATGAAACGGATTGATTCGCGAAATCATTGAAGTCATAGGCGGGTACGAGAGTAGTAGATACCAAAGTGTTGAAGGCGATCAGAAAAGCTACCCCTTGGAAAGCGCGGGAAGGCAAGGTAGTCGCGTGAATGCCGAACGACCAGAAAAGGCTCAGGCTGACCAGAAGCAGTGGCAGACCATTGATCTGCGGCAGGATGAGGAACTTGCACGCGAGCGCTGCGGGAATCGCATACAGCGTCCCACGTAGAAAGCTTTCGGTGCCTTTTTCGGGGGTGGGCATTGCAGCGATCAGTGTGCAGTAGGGCCCCAGAACTGCCAGCAGGGTCGGGCCTTGGTCCCAGCCACTTATGTACCAGACAGCACCTGCCAGCAAAGTTGCCAGAAGGGCTCTGATCCCGTTACGCAGGCCGTCGGCGTAATGGCGATGAAAGCGAAATGGGCGATGAACATGAGCAGTTTCTTGCTCTAGGGAAGAGAAGCCTTCCAGGGCCAAAGCGAACTCTTCCAACTGCTCGTCCAAGCGCCTGAACGCAAGGAGGGTACGTTGTTCTGGATGACTCGATTGGGGAGCCGAAGCTATTTTGCTTGCTAGCTCGTCACGAATATTTCGAACTCGGACCTTGGCCTCTGACAGGCTCAGAGAGTGCTCGCTTAATGCCCTGCTTACCGAAGCAAGCTGAAGGCCCGTTGCCGAAACCGCATGTGTTGATTCCAGTACCGACAAGTCGGCAGGCAACTCATGTTCCAGCAGTGCCGATTGCAAGTAAGCCGAGCCAGACCTGATGGCTTTCAAATTGTCACTGATGACCCAGGATTCACCTCGACCCAGACCGAGGAGATCGTCCATCTTGTTGATCTCTGCCGCGAGGACAAGACGGTTGCGATGCGCCTGCTCATCTGCAGGTTGTGCGTATTTCTCTGCAATCAATGCTGCGGCCTTGACACACAAGCTGATCACGGTGTCGCGTATCCGAGCCTCGACTGTCTTGCGACTGAAGAGAACGGTAACCAGAGTCAGACTAATAGCCCCGACCACCACCGCAGTGGCACGGGAGACGATGTGTTCAAAGCTGATCTGAGGTTCGACAATGGCTGGCCCCAACGCCAGGCAAACGGTGTAGCCGGCCACTACGGCGGTTGTTGCGTAGTAATGCCGAACTACAGACATAGCGGCTACACATAGCCCAAGCCATATCCCAACGCCCAATATCAACAGGATCATTTGCTGGGCGAAACACGCCACCAGAACGAATGCGGCTACGGCACCTACCAGTGTGCCGGCGATACGATGCAGACCTTTGCCAACCACAGCTCCCTGAACGGGATTGACCAGCAGGAGCACGGTAGAGGCCGCGGAGAATGGCGAGTCCAGATGCAGGTAGAGACCTACGCATAATGCCAGAGCTGCTGCCATGCAACTGCGCAAGACATACAGGCTTGTAGAAGAAGTAAAGGGCAACGGCAATGCACCAAACCGTTTACCTATAGCTACGGCGCCCATTACAGATACTCCTGGAGCCAATGAGTCAGACGCTGATGGTTTGGTGCATCAGCCTGGTCCACCTCAATACTTGCTGTCATGCCTGCTGCAAGCTCCACGCCCTCCGGGATGTGGTCAATTTCAATGCGCACCGGCAATCTCTGGGCCAGTCGAATCCAGCTGAACGTCGGGCTCACCTGAGGTAAACCGTTCTGCGCCCGCACTTCATTGGTATCTGAGACTCCCCGTCCTATGCTCGACACATGACCGGAGAGCAGCGGCGAGAACCCCATGAGCTTGACCTTGGCACTGGCTCCAAGAGGAATATTTGTGAGTTTGGTCTCCTCGAAATAGCCGGTGACCCAGAAACTCTTGCTGTCGACAACGAACATGTTGGTGCCACCTGCAACGGCATAATCACCGGGTTGCAGACGCAGTTGGGTGACGTAGCCATCTACGGGCGCAAAGATCTTGGTGCGTTGTAGTTCCAGTTGAGCCTGTGCCAACTGGGTCTGTGCAATGTTCAGCCGAGCTTTGGCGATTGCACTGGAGCGTACAGCGTTATCGATCTCTTCCTTGGGCACTACACCTACAAGCAGCTTCCTGCGGCGTAGCTCTTCGTTGCGCTGCTGGAACACCTCCTTGACCTCGGCCAGTTCGGCGGCTTTTTGATCGACTGCCAGGGCATAGCTTCGAGCATCGATGCTGTACATCAGATCGCCCTTTTGCACCCACTGGTTATCACCGACCCAAACCCGCTCGATGCTGCCGGATACCTCGGGAGCGATTCGGATAACCTGAGCACTAATGCGGCCATCTCGGGTCCATGGTGCCAATACATAAGCATTCCAAAGTGACAGGCAGAAATAGAGTGAAAAGGCACCAACAACCAGGGTGGCCAGGAACTTGAACAATCTCACTACGTGATTCATCGACGCCTCTTCAGAAATTGATGACCAGCAGAGAAAGCAAGGACACCGACAGGAAGAATCGGAGCAGGTTTGGATGCCACATCAGGTCCAACCAACGTCGCGTCATCCTTTCCAAAATGAGATAGAGCACCGTTGCTACCAGCAGGTAGATGAACAGTGGAGGGAAGTACACGTTGGCAAAGGAGAACTCGCTGAGCATGGATCGCACCTGTTGCTGGCCAAGTCAGCGCATCGTAGAAAATGCAGCTTGATTCAGATATGGACTATTAAGACAATAAATAATCAAATTCAGACATAGCGGCACTTTATGGCTACGACCGCTTTCCCTCTAGATCTTCATGATCCTGATTCACTTGCGCAGCCGGCTGTGGCCTTGCTGATCGAGTCTCAACAAAACGACACTGAGGTACCTGTCCACTACCACCGCAAGGGCCAACTGGTCGTGGCATTGAAAGGGGGAAACGTGTGCACCATCGAAGATGGCTTATGGATGGTACCGCCAGGCTTTGGTGTATGGGTTCCAAGTGGAACAGTTCATAGCAACCGCGTTACGGCCAATGGCAAGATCTGCTTGCTGTTCATAGAGCCTGGCATCGCTCAGCTTCCGGAGCATTGCTGCACCCTGGCATTGAGCCCACTCATCCTGGAGTTGGTTTTGCATCTGGCAGGCTGCCCTAACGATTATCCTGCCGATGGCCAGATTACGCGGCTTGCTGGGGTGCTACTTGAGCTCCTGGAACAAGCACCTACTGAGCGTTTTTATCTACCGCTTCCGAAGAGCCCGCAAGTACGGAAGATTGCTAGCGCCTTGGCTGAGGCCCCTGCTAGTCGTGTGACAGTGGCCGAGTGGGCAGACAGGGTTGCCATGAGTGAGCGGACTCTTGCGCGGCTGATCAAAAGCGAGACGGGCCTTACCTTCGGACATTGGCGTAAGCAATGGCAGATAATCGTTGCGTTGCAGCACTTGGTCGAGGGCGCATCGGTGCAGAGCACCGCCGAAGCGTTGGGCTATGAGTCTGTCAGTTCTTTCATCAGCATGTTTCGCAAAACGCTTGGAAACTCACCAGCGCGCTACGTTCGTGAAGCGATCGTGAGTCAGAAACTGAGATAGCACACAGGCTAAAGCAGCATGACGCTGGCATGGCCGGCAAGTGTCGAACGAGGGTTGCGGCAAGCGCAACAGGAGATAGGAAGGGCGCGTCAAAGAAGGGAGCCAGTGGCGGCTCCCTTCATCCGCGACAGTTTTAATTCTTTAAAACCATCTGGACTTTACCGCAGCGACCGTTACTCGACAGTCACCGATTTCGCCAGGTTACGCGGCTGGTCGACGTCGGTACCCTTGAGCACCGCCACGTAGTACGACAGCAGTTGCAGCGGGATGGTGTAGAGGATCGGCGCCAGGGCATCGATGATGTGCGGCACGGCGATTACATGGGTGCCTTCACCATTGCTCATGCCGGCCTGCTCGTCTGCGAAGACGATCAGCTCGCCACCGCGAGCGCGGACTTCCTGCAGGTTGGACTTGAGCTTTTCCAGCAGCTCGTTGTTCGGCGCCACAGTGACCACTGGCATGTCGCTGTCGACCAGCGCCAGCGGGCCGTGCTTGAGCTCGCCGGCCGGGTAGGCTTCAGCGTGGATGTAGGAGATCTCCTTGAGTTTCAGAGCACCCTCCATCGCCACCGGGAACTGCGCACCGCGGCCGAGGAACAGGGTGTGGTGCTTGTCGGCGAACAGCTCGGCGGTCTTCTCGACGATCGCATCCATGGCCAGGGCTTCGCCCAGGCGGGTTGGCAGGCGACGCAGTTCTTCCACCAGCTCAGCCTCGACACCGGCGGCCAAGGTACCGCGCACCTGGCCCAGGGACAGGGTCAGCAGCATCAGCGACACCAGCTGGGTGGTGAAGGCCTTGGTCGAAGCTACGCCAATTTCCGGGCCGGCCTGGGTCAGCAGGGTCAGGTCCGACTCACGCACCAGCGAACTGATGCCAACGTTGCAGATTGCCAGGCTGCCGAGGAAGCCCAGTTCCTTGGCGTTGCGCAGGGCAGCCAGGGTGTCGGCGGTTTCACCCGATTGGGAGATCGAGACGAACAGGGTGTCAGGCTGCACCACCACCTTGCGGTAGCGGAACTCGCTGGCGACTTCGACCTGGCAAGGAATACCGGCCAGGCTTTCCAGCCAGTAACGGGCAACCATACCGGCATGGTAGCTGGTGCCGCAGGCAACGATCTGCACATTGCGCACTTTGGCGAACAGCTCGGCAGCTTGCGGACCGAAAGCCTGGACCATCACGTGATCCTTGCCCAGGCGGCCTTCCAGGGTGCGTTGCACCACGGTTGGCTGCTCGTGGATTTCCTTGAGCATGAAGTGACGGTACTCGCCCTTGTCAGCCGCTTCGGCGCCTTCATGGTATTGCACGGTTTCGCGCTGGACCTGGGTGCCGGCGACGTCCCAGATGGTGACCTGTTCGCGGCGGATTTCGGCGATGTCGCCCTCTTCCAGGTACATGAAGCGGTCGGTGACCTGGCGCAGGGCCAGTTGGTCGGAAGCCAGGAAGTTCTCGCCGTGGCCCAGGCCGATGACCAGCGGGCTGCCGCTGCGGGCTGCCAACAGGCGATCAGGCTGCTTGGCGCTGATCACTGCCAGGCCATAAGCGCCGTGTAGCTGCTTGACCGCAGCCTTGAGGGCATCGGCCAGGTCAGGCAAAGATTTGAGGGTGTGAGCCAGCAGGTGAACGATCACCTCGGTATCGGTCTCGGAGCTGAATACGTAACCCAGGCCCTTGAGCTTTTCACGCAGTTCTTCGTGGTTCTCGATGATGCCGTTGTGCACCACCGCCAGTTCATGACCGGAGAAATGCGGGTGAGCATTGTGCTCGGTTGGGGCACCGTGGGTGGCCCAACGGGTATGGGCGATACCCAGGTTGCCGGCCAGCGGTTCAGCGCCGACTGCAGCTTCCAGCTCACTGACCTTGCCGATACGACGGCGGCGCTCGAGGTTGCCCTGCTGGGTGTAAACGGCCAGACCTGCGCTGTCATAGCCACGGTACTCGAGACGCTTGAGGCCTTCGATCAGAATGGTTGTGATGTTACGTTCGGCGACGGCACCAACGATTCCACACATTAGTCATGCTCCTGGGTGATAGCGGCGCAAATCACGTTGATGCCGCGGGCTTCAATCTGTTCGCGTGCCTCGGTGGGCAGGCGATCATCAGTAATAAGGGTGTTGACGCTGCTCCACGGCAGCTCAAGGTTGGGGATCTTGCGCCCGACCTTGTCGGACTCGACCATGACGATCACTTCCCGGGCGACGTCAGCCATCACCCGGCTCAGGCCCAGCAGTTCGTTGAACGTGGTGGTGCCGCGCGCCAGGTCGATGCCGTCGGCGCCAATGAACAGTTGGTCGAAGTCGTACGAGCGTAGTACCTGCTCGGCTACCTGGCCCTGGAACGATTCCGAATGCGGGTCCCAGGTGCCACCGGTCATCAGCAGTACCGGTTCGTGTTCCAGTTCGCTGAGGGCACGGGCCACATTCAACGAGTTGGTCATCACCACCAGACCGGGTTGATGACCCAGCTCCGGGATCATCGCAGCGGTGGTGCTGCCACTGTCGATGATGATTCGTGCGTGTTCGCGGATACGTCCCACAGCAGCCTTGGCGATGGCCTGCTTATAAAGGGAGACCGGCTGGCCCTGATCAGTAAACAGTTCCTGCGGCAGAGTTACCGCACCGCCATAGCGACGCAGCAGCAGGCCGTTGGCTTCAAGGGCAGCCAGATCCTTGCGGATGGTGACTTCCGAGGTTTCGAAACGCTTGGCCAAAGCGTCGACGCTCACCTCGCCCTGCTCATTGAGCAAAGCCAGGATGTTATGACGACGTTGGGGAGTGTTACGTTTCGACATGGTGCCTTAAGTTTCGTTTCGAAAGATAATGATGCCAATCAAAACCTATAGCGACTCATGCGTCAAGGACGCTGAAAAGATTTTCTTAATGTGAACAACTTTCTCCACAGCACGACTTTATCCACAGAATGAAAAAGGCCGACTTATGCACAATCCCGTCGGCCTTCTTTTTCAGCTGTGGATAACTCAGCTCTTCTTGATCTTCTCCGGCCGCTTCCAGCCATCGATATTGCGCTGACGCGCCCGACCGACCGCCAACTGCGCCGCTTCAACGTTCTGGGTAATAGTTGAACCCGCTGCGGTGGTGGCGCCGTCGAGGATATCCACAGGCGCTACCAGCGAGTTGTTCGAGCCGATGAACACGTCTTCACCCAGCACGGTCTTGAACTTGTTGGCGCCGTCATAGTTACAGGTGATGGTGCCGGCCCCAATGTTGGTACGCGCGCCGACCTCGGCATCACCCAGGTAAGTCAGGTGACCGGCCTTGGCGCCTTCACCCAGGTGGGCGTTCTTCAATTCGACAAAGTTACCCACATGGGCACGCGCTTCGAGCACGCTGCCTGGACGCAGGCGGGCAAACGGGCCGGCATCACTGCCTTCACCCATGATCGCGCCTTCCAGATGGCTGTTGGCTTTGACCACCACACCCTTGCGCAGGGTGCTGTTCTTGATCACGCAGTTCGGGCCGATGACGACGTCGTCTTCGATGACCACGCGACCTTCGAGGATCACGTTGATATCGATCAGCACGTCGCGACCAACGGTCACTTCACCACGTACATCGAAGCGCGCCGGGTCACGCAGGGTCACGCCCTGGGCCATCAGGCGGCGGCCTTCGCGCAGCTGATAGTGACGCTCCAGCTCAGCCAGCTGGCGACGGTCGTTGGCGCCCTGCACTTCCATCGGGTCCAGCGGCTGTTCGGTGGCGACCACCAGGCCATCGGCCACGGCCATGGCGATGACGTCGGTGAGGTAGTACTCGCCCTGGGCGTTGTTGTTCGACAGCCGGCCCAGCCAGTCAGCCAGGCGCGCGCCCGGGACGGCGAGGATGCCGGTGTTGCCTTCGTTGATAGCTTTCTGTGCGTCGCTGGCATCCTTGTGCTCGACGATCGCCGCCACCTGACCCTGGGCATCACGGACGATGCGGCCATAGCCGGTCGGATCATCCAGGGTCACGGTCAGCAGGCCAAGCTGCTGCGGGGTGACCTTGGCAAGCAAACGCTTGAGCGTGTCTACCTCGATCAGTGGTACATCGCCGTAGAGGATCAGCACGGTATCGGCATTCAGTGCCGGTAGGGCCTGGGCCACGGCGTGGCCGGTGCCCAACTGCTTGTCTTGCAGCACGAAGTTCAGGTCATCGGCGGCCAGTCGTTCACGTACCAGCTCCGCACCATGCCCGATCACCACATGAATACCCTGCGGCTGCAGTTGGCGGGCACTGTGGATAACATGGCCGAGCATGGAGTCGCCGGCGACCGGATGCAGCACCTTGGGCAGCGCCGAGCGCATGCGGGTACCTTGGCCTGCGGCGAGAATAACGATATCGAGAGACATTGACTGGCTACCAATCCTGGGGGGTCAGCGCTGTGACCAGAAGAAGAAATTCGGAAAAAGAAAAAGGGTAGCCGAGGCTACCCTTTAACTCAATCGCTACGGAAGTGATCGGCGAGCGCCAGATTACTTGCCTTTGCGCATTTGCTGGACGGTACGCAGCTGGGCTGCGGCCTCGGCCAGACGTGCGGCGGCGGCGCCGTAGTCGAAATCCGCGCCTTTCAGATTCAGGGCGTTCTCGGCAGCCTTGAGGGCTTCCTGAGCCTGAGCCTCGTCCAGGTCTGCAGCACGTTGCACAGTATCGGCAAGCACCTTGACCATGTTCGGCTGGACCTCGAGGAAACCACCAGAGATGTAGAACACCTCTTGGGCGCCACCCTGCTTGGTCAGCGTGATCGGACCTGGCTTCAGATTAGTGATCAGCGGGGCGTGGCCTGGAGCGATACCAAGATCACCCAGGTTGCCGTGCGCAATCACCATCTCGACCAGACCGGAGAAAATTTCCCCTTCCGCGCTGACGATATCGCAATGGACTGTCATAGCCATCTGCTTGCCTCAACCTGATTAGCGCCCCTTGCGGGGCGCCGGGATTACAGTTTCTTGGCTTTCTCGACGGCTTCTTCGATGCTGCCGACCATGTAGAACGCTTGTTCTGGCAGGTGGTCGTAGTCACCTTTGAGGATGCCGCTGAAGCCTGCAATGGTGTCTTTCAGGGAAACGTATTTACCTGGAGAACCGGTGAAGACTTCGGCCACGAAGAACGGCTGGGACAGGAAGCGCTGGATCTTACGAGCGCGCGATACCAGCTGCTTGTCGGTTTCGGACAGTTCGTCCATACCCAGAATGGCGATGATGTCCTTCAGCTCTTTGTAGCGCTGCAGAACATACTGAACGCCACGAGCGGTGTCGTAGTGCTCGTTGCCGATCACGTTCGGGTCCAGCTGGCGCGAAGTCGAGTCCAGTGGATCGACCGCTGGGTAGATACCCAGGGAGGCGATGTCACGGGACAGTACGACGGTAGCGTCCAAGTGGGCGAAGGTGGTCGCTGGCGACGGGTCGGTCAGGTCGTCCGCAGGTACGTATACGGCCTGGATCGAGGTGATCGAACCTTCCTTGGTCGAAGTGATACGCTCTTGCAGAACGCCCATCTCTTCAGCCAGGGTCGGCTGGTAACCTACTGCCGAAGGCATACGGCCCAGCAGTGCGGATACTTCGGTACCGGCCAGGGTGTAACGATAGATGTTGTCGACGAACAGCAGAACGTCGTTACCTTCGTCACGGAACTTCTCAGCCATGGTCAGGCCGGTCAGCGCTACGCGCAGACGGTTTCCTGGTGGCTCGTTCATCTGACCGTAGACCAGCGCTACTTTGTCGAGAACGTTGGAGTCCTTCATCTCGTGGTAGAAGTCGTTACCCTCACGAGTACGCTCACCCACACCGGCGAACACGGAATAACCGCTGTGCTCGATGGCGATGTTACGGATCAGTTCCATCATGTTTACGGTTTTGCCTACACCGGCACCACCGAACAGACCAACTTTACCGCCCTTGGCGAACGGGCAAACCAGGTCGATAACCTTGATGCCGGTTTCCAGCAGGTCGTTGCCGCCTGCCTGGTCAGCGAACGAAGGAGCGTCGCGGTGGATACCCCAGCGCTCTTCTTCACCGATCGGGCCAGCTTCGTCGATTGGGTTACCCAGGACGTCCATGATCCGGCCCAGGGTCGCTTTACCGACTGGTACGGAGATGGCTGCGCCGGTGTCTGCAACGTCCAGACCGCGCTTCAAGCCTTCGGTCGAGCCCATCGCAATGGTACGAACCACGCCGTCGCCCAGCTGCTGCTGAACTTCCAGGGTGGTTTCCGCGCCTACTACTTTCAGCGCGTTGTAAACACTCGGAACGCTGTCACGTGGAAATTCCACGTCGATGACGGCGCCGATGATTTGAACGATACGTCCGCTACTCATAGCTGGATCCTCTGAATATTTGAACCGTTAAACCGCGGCAGCGCCGCCGACGATTTCCGAGATCTCTTGGGTGATCGCAGCCTGACGCGCCTTGTTGTAGATCAGCTGCAATTCGCTGATCAGGTCACCGGCGTTGTCGGTGGCGTTCTTCATCGCGATCATCCGGGCAGCTTGTTCAGCTGCGTTGTTCTCGACCACCGCCTGGTAGACCTGCGACTCCACGTAACGCACCATCAGGCCGTCCAGCAGCTCTTTGGCGTCAGGTTCGTAGAGGTAGTCCCAGTGGTGCTTGAGTTCTTGATCCGGGGTTGCAACCAACGGAATCAACTGCTCGACCGTTGGGGCTTGCGTCATGGTATTGACGAACTTGTTCGATACCACGGACAGACGGTCGATACGACCATCCAGGTAAGCGTCCAGCATGACCTTGACGCTGCCGATCAGATCATTGATCGACGGCTCTTCGCCCAGGTGGCTGATCGCGGCTACGACGTTGCCGCCGAAGCTGCGGAAAAACGCCGCACCCTTGCTGCCAACCACGCAAAGATCGATCTCGATACCTTGCTCGCGGTTGACCGCCATGTCCTTGACCAGAGCCTTGAACAGGTTGGTGTTCAAGCCACCGCACAGACCACGGTCACTGCTCACGACGACATAACCAACGCGCTTTACTTCGCGTTCGATCATGAAGGGGTGGCGGTATTCCGGGTTGGCGTTGGCCAGATGACCGATAACCTGGCGGATACGCTCCGCGTAAGGACGGCTAGCAGCCATGCGCATTTGTGCCTTGCGCATTTTACTGACCGCCACTTTTTCCATGGCGCTGGTAATTTTTTGCGTGCTTTTGATGCTCGCAATCTTACTGCGAATCTCTTTTGCGCCTGCCATGTAACACCTATCAGGTTAGCAAGCGGGGGCCGCAAAGCCCCCGCTGCGGCTTACCAGGTTTGGGTGGCCTTGAACTTCTCGATACCGGCTTTGATGCCAGCGTCGATTTCGTCGTTGAAGTCACCCTTCACGTTGATCTTCGCCATCAGTTCGGCGTGATCACGGTTGAAGTAAGCGATCAGTGCTTGTTCGAAGCTACCAATCTTGGCGATTTCAACGTCGGTCAGGAACCCACGCTCAGCGGCATACAGCGACAGCGCCATGTCCGCGATGGACATTGGAGCGTATTGCTTCTGCTTCATCAGCTCGGTAACACGTTGACCGTGCTCGAGTTGCTTACGGGTGGCTTCGTCCAGGTCAGAAGCGAACTGGGCGAATGCCGCCAGTTCACGGTACTGAGCCAGAGCGGTACGGATACCACCGGAGAGCTTCTTGATGATCTTGGTCTGAGCGGCACCACCCACACGGGATACCGAAACACCGGCGTTCACTGCAGGGCGGATGCCCGAGTTGAACATGGCCGATTCCAGGAAGATCTGACCGTCGGTGATGGAAATCACGTTGGTCGGAACGAACGCGGAAACGTCGCCAGCCTGGGTTTCGATGATCGGCAGTGCGGTCAGGGAACCGGTCTTGCCAGTTACAGCACCGTTGGTGAACTTCTCGACGTACTCTTCGGAAACGCGCGATGCACGCTCCAGCAGACGGGAGTGGAGATAGAACACGTCACCTGGGTACGCTTCACGTCCTGGTGGACGGCGCAGCAGCAGGGAGATCTGACGGTAGGCAACGGCCTGCTTGGACAGGTCATCGTATACGATCAGCGCGTCTTCACCGCGGTCACGGAAGAACTCGCCCATGGTGCAACCGGCGTATGGCGCCAGGAATTGCAGTGCGGCGGATTCCGAAGCACTGGCAACCACCACGATGGTGTTGGCCAGGGCGCCGTTTTCTTCCAGCTTGCGAACGATGTTGGCAACGGTGGAACGCTTCTGACCGACAGCAACATAAACACAGAAAATACCGGAGTCTTTCTGGTTGATGATGGCGTCGATCGCCATGGCGGTCTTACCGATCTGACGGTCACCGATGATCAGCTCGCGCTGGCCACGGCCGACCGGGATCATGGCGTCGACAGATTTGTAGCCAGTCTGTACAGGCTGGTCTACCGACTTACGCCAGATCACGCCCGGAGCAACTTTCTCGACCGCGTCGGTCTCGGTGTTGCCCAGTGGGCCTTTGCCGTCGATTGGGTTACCCAGTGCGTCGACTACGCGACCCAGCAGTTCCTTACCAACTGGAACTTCGAGGATGCGGCCGGTGCACTTGGCGCTCATGCCTTCAGCGAGGGTGTCGTAGGCGCCCAGTACTACCGCACCAACGGAGTCTTGCTCCAGGTTGAGGGCCATACCGAACACGCCACCTGGAAACTCGATCATTTCGCCGTACATAACGTCGGCCAGACCGTGAATCCGCACGATACCGTCAGAAACGCTGACGACGGTACCCTCGTTGCGGGCTTGGGAGGTCACGTCGAGTTTCTCGATGCGACCCTTGATGATTTCACTAATTTCGGAAGGATTGAGTTGCTGCATTGCTCTGCTGCCCCTTCAAACTCAAGATTTCAATGCTTCGGCCAGTTTCGCGATTTTGCCGCGAACCGAGCCATCGATTACCAGGTCGCCGGCGCGGATCACGACACCACCGATCAGGGTGGCATCCTCCGTCGCATGCAGGCGCACTTCCCGGCTGAGCCGTGCACTGAGAACCTTGGCGAGTTTGTCTTGCTGTTCTTGGTTCAACGCAAAAGCACTGGTGACTTCCACGTCCACGGATTTCTCTTGTTCAGCCTTGTACAGGTCGAACAAAGCCGAAATCTCCGGCAAAAGCAGGAGACGGTCGTTTTCCGCGGCAACATGAATGAAATTCTGTGCCTGTGCATCGAACTTGTCACCGCACACGTCAATAAACGCGGCGGCCTTTTCTGCGCTCGTCAGTCGCGGGGCCTTGAGCAGGCGCTGCATCGTGTCGTCTTCCGACACTGCAGCAGCCAGGCCGAGCATGGCTGACCAATTGGCCAGTTGCTGATGGGCCTGGGCGTGCTCAAAGGCCGCCTTAGCGTAAGGTCGGGCCAACGTGGTCAGTTCTGCCATGATCGCCCTCGCTTAAATTTCAGCGGCCAGTTTATTAACCAGCTCCGCATGCGCGTTTTGATCGATTGTGGCGCCAAGGATCTTTTCAGCACCGCCGACAGCCAGCAGACCCACTTGGGCACGCAGGGCGTCTTTGACACCGTTAATTTCCTGTTCGATCTCGGCCTGAGCCTGAGCCTTCACACGGTCAGCTTCGACGCGGGCCTGATCACGGGCTTCCTCGACGATCTGAGCACCGCGCTTCTTGGCTTGCTCAATGATTTCGGCTGCCTGAGCTTTCGCTTCGCGCAGTTGCTGACCCGCTTTGTCTTGGGCCAACTCCAGGTCGCGAGCTGCTCGGTTGGCAGCGTCCAGTCCATCCGCGATCTTCTTCTGACGTTCTTGCAATGCCGCGATGACCGGAGGCCACACGAACTTCATGCAGAACAGCACAAAAATGAAGAACGCAACGGACTGACCAATCAGGGTTGCATTAATGTTCACGCCAACACCTCGCTCGTTCTTTGTCCATCACACCAAACCACTCGAGAATTCGAGTGATTAGCCGGCGATTTGACCAACGAAGGGATTAGCGAAGGTGAAGAACAGAGCGATACCAACACCGATCATGGTTACGGCGTCGAGCAGACCGGCAACGATGAACATTTTAACTTGCAGCATTGGAACCATCTCTGGCTGACGAGCAGCGCCTTCCAGGAACTTGCCGCCCAGCAGGCCGAAACCAATGGCGGTACCCAGAGCACCCAGGCCGATCAGCAGAGCAACAGCGATAGCGGTAAGACCAACTACAGTTTCCATCTTTCCTCCCGACTTTTACGTCGTATTGGTTAGGTTTTTTAGTTTGAAGCGGTAAAACAAAATCGTTTGGTACAGCTGCCCTTGCGGACTTTTTCGACCCTTCCCCGTACCGGCGCAAGGGTCATCAGACACGCCAGGCGGTCTTAATGGTTATCTTCGTGAGCCATCGACAGGTAGACGATGGTAAGCATCATGAAGATGAACGCTTGCAGGGTGATGATCAGGATGTGGAACACAGCCCACGCCCACTGCAGCACCACGCCCAGGCCGCTGAGCCAGAGCAGGCCGCTGCCGAACATCACGGCAATCAGGATGAACACCAGCTCGCCGGCGTACATGTTGCCGAACAGACGCAGGGCCAGCGAGATTGGCTTGGCAATCAGGGTCACGAATTCGAGCAGGAAGTTGACCGGAATCAGCAGGATCTGAACGAAGATGTTCTTGCTGCCGAACGGGTGCAGGGTCAGCTCGCCGAGGAAGCCGCCGAGGCCTTTGACCTTGATGCTGTAGAAAATGATCAGGGCGAATACGCTGAAGGCCATGGCCAGGGTCGCGTTCGGGTCGGTGGTCGAAACGGCACGGAACGGAATGTGCGGATCACCGGAGATCAGGATGGCCAGTTGCGGAATCCAGTCGACCGGGATCAGGTCGACGGCGTTCATCAGGAAGACCCAGACGAAAATGGTCAGCGCCAGCGGGGCGATCACCGGGCTGCGGCCGTGGAAGCTGTCCTTGACGCTGCCGTCGACGAACTCAACCAGCACTTCTACGAAGTTCTGCAGGCCGCCAGGCTGACCGGAAGTCGCCTTCTTGGCTGCCATGCGGAACAGGAATACGAAAAGCAGACCCAGTGCGACCGACCAACCCAGGGTATCCAGGTGGAAAGCCCAGAAGCCCATTGCCTTGGCTTCTGCTGCGGAATGGGCAAAGCCCCAACCGCCGTCTGGTAGTTGACCGAAGGTCAGGTTCTGCAAGTGGTGCTGGATATAGCCCGAAGCGGTTTCTGCTGCCATGGTTGCCTCAAACGCCCTAAGGTCTCGAAAGTCTTATATTCATCAGCAGGGGCGCGAACCAGCTGACCAACTGGGTCAGCAGAAAGACACCGAAGACTGCTAACGGCGCCAATGGCTTCACTCCTGCGAACGTCAGTGCAAAAAGCACTGCCGTCAAAATCAACTTGCCTGCCTCGCCAGCGTAGAACGACTTGACGATGGCCTGCGCTGCCCTGGCTCCCGTGTAACGAAAAGCCTTCCAGGCGAAATACACATTCGGCAGCCAGGCAATCAGCCCTCCGCAGAGTGCCGAATATCCACTGACCGCCCCGTGCCACTGCCACAACGCCAAAGTTGCCAGCAGAAACACGACACATTGAGCCAACAGTACCGGAAAAACCGCCCAGCGATGGAAAGGCAAGCGGTTTGGCGTGCGGGTTTCCATCACAACTGCTCCTCGAAAGTCGACCAACCAGTCAGCTATGACTTGGCATAATTTGTGCCGACAAAATGCGCGCAGAGTATAGGGGCGGTTTAACCCCTATTCAACTGCCGGGTAGTGATTTCCGACTACGCGCTACAAAAGGAATTGTTTCAGCGGATGTGAGCAAGCACACCTTGCAACTCATCTAGTGAGTTGTAACGGATAACTAACTGGCCCTTGCCCTTGTTGCCGTGACGAATCTGTACGGCCGAGCCCAGACGCTCTGCCAGACGCTGTTCAAGGCGGGTGATGTCCGGGTCCGGCTTGGCAGGTTCTGCGGCCTCAGGCTTACCGTTGAGCCACTGGCGAACCAGTGCTTCAGTCTGGCGCACGGTCAGGCCGCGTGCGACAACGTGACGCGCCCCATCGACCTGCTGTTCATCCGGCAATCCGAGCAATGCCCGGGCGTGACCCATTTCCAGGTCGCCGTGGGACAACATGGTCTTGATCACCTCTGGCAACGAGATCAGGCGCAGCAGGTTGGCCACGGTTACCCGCGACTTGCCCACAGCATCGGCGACCTGTTGCTGGGTCAGCTGGAATTCCTGCTGCAGACGCTGCAGGGCGATGGCCTCTTCCACCGGGTTGAGATCTTCGCGCTGGATGTTCTCGATCAGGGCCATGGCGATGGCCGCTTCATCCGGCACATCGCGGACCATGGCCGGGATGGTGTCCATGCCGGCCTGCTGGCTGGCGCGCCAGCGGCGTTCACCGGCGATGATCTCGAATTTGTTGTCAGCGATCGGGCGCACCACGATCGGCTGCATCACGCCCTGGCTCTTGATCGAGTGGGCGAGTTCTTCCAGTGCCTGCGGGTCCATGTCCCGGCGCGGCTGGTACTTGCCGCGCTGGATCAGGTCGAGCGGCAGGTGTTGCAGTTCCTTTTGGTCGACCTGGACAGCCTGCTCTTCGAGCGCGCTGACGGTCGGACCACTGAGCAGTGCATCCAACCCACGTCCGAGACCCCGTTTCTTAACGGCCATGCGGATTCCTTAAGTTGTCTGTGCAGTGCGGGTTTGACGACGTTGGCGACGAACCAGTTCCCCGGCCAGTGCCAGGTATGCCAGGGCGCCACGCGATTGCTTGTCGTAGGCCAGGGCCGGCATGCCGAAGCTCGGGGCCTCGGCAAGGCGGATGTTGCGTGGAATCACGGTGTCGTACAGCTGGTCGCCGAAGTGTTCCTTGAGCTGTGCGGAAACATCGTTGATCAGGCTCAGACGTGGGTCGTACATGGTCCGCAGCAGGCCTTCGACCTTGAGCTGCGGGTTCAGCCGCTCGCCGATCCGCTTGATGTTATCCACAAGGTCGCTCAAGCCTTCCAGGGCAAAGTATTCACATTGCATCGGAATGATCACACCATCGGCGGCGACCAGGGCGTTGAGGGTCAGCATCGACAGCGACGGCGGGCAGTCGATCAGGATGTAGTCGTAATTCTCGCGGATCGGCGCCAGCGCGGTGCGCAGGCGGCTCTCCTTCATCTGCATTTCCAGCAGGACCACTTCGGCGGCGGTCAGGTCGCGGTTGGCCGGCAGCAGCTGATAGCCGCCGTGCTCGGAGAAGTGCATGGCCTGGGCCAGGTCGCATTCGCCGATCAACAGGTCATAGACCGAATGTTCCAGGACGTGTTTATCCACACCGCTACCCATGGTGGCGTTGCCCTGTGGATCGAGATCGATCAGCAGCACGCGGCGCTTGGTTGCCACCAGCGATGCTGCGAGATTGATACAGGTGGTGGTTTTGCCCACACCACCTTTCTGGTTCGCGATTGCGAATACCTTAGCCATTCTTGCTTGTGTTCCCAGTCATGCCGTGCGGCGCAGTATCAGCAGATGGCGTTGGCCTTGGCAACCCGGAACGGTCAAGGCCTGCTCGCTATCCACTCTGAAATCTGCCGGCAATGCTACCAGCTCATCGGCAGGATGCAGCCCTTTCATTGCCAGCCACTGCGTCTGGGCGTCACCGAGGTGGCGCGTCCAGTTGGTGAAGTTCTCCATGCTGCTGAAAGCACGGGAAACAATTCCGGTGAAAGGCAGCTCCGGTTGGAACTCCTCTACCCGCTTGTGGATAACTGTGAGGTTATCCAGTTTGAGTTCAAGCTTTACCTGGGTCAGGAAGCGGGTTTTCTTGCCGTTGCTGTCGAGCACCGTGACTTGCTTGTCCGGATGCAGGATAGCCAAAGGAATGCCCGGCATGCCACCGCCGCTGCCGACATCCAGCCAGCGCTCGCTGTGGATAAACGGCATGACGCTGAGGCTGTCGAGCAGATGGCGGGAAACCATTTCGTCCGGATTGCGCACGGCGGTCAGGTTGTAGGCCTTGTTCCACTTGATCAGCAAGGCCAGGTAGGCCAGCAGTTGTGCCTGCTGGGCCTCGCTCAGCTCGACACCGAGCTGGCGGGCGCCTGTGGACAACTCTTCGGCGTGTTGAGGGGTGACCTGAGAACTCAAGCGCTTTGCTCCAACTCGCGGCCTGCGCCGCGTTTTTTCAGATGAATCAGCAACAGGGAAATCGCCGCCGGGGTCACGCCGGGGATACGCGAAGCCTGGCCCAGGGTCTCGGGCCGGGTCTGGCCGAGCTTGCCCTGGATTTCCTTGGACAGCCCGGAAATACCGCTGTAATCGATATCGTCGGGCAGGCGGGTGTCTTCGCTGGCGCGCAGCCGGGCGATTTCTTCCTGTTGCCGGTCGATGTAACCGGCGTATTTGGTCTTGATTTCAACCTGTTCGGCCACCTGCGGGTCGATCTCGGCACCGCCGGTCACTTCCATCAGCCCGGCGTAATCGATTTCCGGGCGAGTCAGCAGGTTGAGCAGGTTGTATTCATGGCTCAACGGCGTGCCGAATTTCTCGGCAATGGCCTGACCTTGGGTGGTGTCCGGGCGGACCCAGGTGGATTTGAGACGCTGTTCTTCCAGGGCGATGCTTTCGCGCTTGGCACTGAACGCGGCCCAGCGCTCGTCATCGACCAGGCCCAGTTCACGACCTTTCTCGGTCAGGCGCAGATCGGCGTTGTCTTCACGCAGGATCAGCCGGTATTCGGCGCGCGAAGTGAACATGCGGTACGGCTCCTGGGTACCCAGGGTAATCAGGTCGTCAACCAGCACCCCGATGTACGCTTCATCGCGGCGTGGGCACCAGCTTTCGCGGCCTTGCGCACGCAGTGCGGCGTTGGTACCCGCGAGCAGACCCTGGGCACCGGCTTCTTCGTAGCCAGTGGTGCCGTTGATCTGGCCGGCAAAGAACAGCCCGCCAATCACCTTGGTTTCCAGGCTGTACTTGAGATCACGTGGATCGAAGTAGTCGTATTCGATGGCGTAGCCCGGGCGCACGATGTGGGCGTTTTCCATGCCGCGGATCGAGCGGACGATCTGCAACTGCACATCGAACGGCAGGGATGTGGATATCCCGTTCGGATAGAGCTCGTGGGTGTTCAGGCCTTCGGGCTCGATGAACACCTGATGGCTTTCCTTGTCGGCGAAGCGGTGGATCTTGTCTTCGATCGACGGGCAGTAGCGTGGGCCAATGCCTTCGATGACCCCGGAGTACATCGGCGAACGATCGAGGTTCGAGGCAATGATCTCGTGGGTCCGGGCGTTGGTGTGGGTAATCCAGCAGCTGACCTGACGCGGATGCTGCTCCTTGGAGCCCATGAACGACATCACCGGGATCGGCGTGTCACCCGGTTGCTCGGTCATCACCGAGAAATCCACAGAGCGGCCGTCGATGCGCGGCGGCGTACCGGTTTTCAAGCGACCAACGCGCAGCGGCAGTTCACGCAGGCGGCGAGCCAGGGCAATCGATGGCGGATCGCCGGCGCGGCCGCCGGAGTAATTCTGCAAACCGATGTGGATAAGTCCACCGAGAAAGGTTCCGGTGGTCAGCACTACGGAGTCAGCGAGAAAACGCAGACCCATTTGCGTCACCACCCCACGTACCTGGTCCTGCTCGACGATCAGGTCGTCGCACGACTGCTGGAATATCCACAGGTTGGGCTGGTTCTCGAGAATCTCGCGCACCACCGATTTGTAGATGGCGCGGTCGGCCTGAGCGCGAGTAGCGCGCACGGCTGGGCCTTTGCGGTTGTTCAAAACACGGAACTGGATACCGCTCTTGTCAGTGGCCAGTGCCATGGCACCGCCGAGCGCATCGATTTCCTTGACCAGGTGGCTCTTGCCGATGCCACCGATGGCCGGGTTGCAACTCATATGACCGAGGGTTTCCACGTTGTGGGTCAACAGCAGGGTTTTTACACCCATGCGTGCAGACGCAAGCGCAGCCTCGGTACCGGCATGGCCGCCGCCGATGACGATCACTTCAAAACGGGAAGGGAAATCCACCACGCACCTCGTGCCTGTTTCGGGAATAGATAGGGATAACGCACAAGTATAGGGACTTACCCCCCTCTAAAGGAACCTTTTGCACAAAATTTAACCAGGCTGTGGATGAATGGCGAGTAATAGAAATTAAAAGAGAGAAATTTATTAAAGCTTTGTTTTTATGTTTATTCTTAGTCAGGCACCTTTCTGTGGATAAAGTTCTACAGGCCTTTATTTACCTTATGTACAGAGATTCAAAACCCTGTGGTCTACCCGGGATGAGCGTTCTGGATAAGCGCTTTAAGCCTGTGGATGAAATGGTCAGTTACCCACAAGCGTAGTTATCTCCAGCCTTGAAGGCCAGTTATCAACGGAGCTGAAGGTGGGTTTTCCACAGGGCTTATGTCAGAGAATTGTGGATAGACGCGCAGGCATCAGCGCAGCACGAGCACTGTGGCTGTACTGACCAGGAGAGGGGATTGGAGAAAAAGGCTGCTGCAGTCGGGTCCGTTGCAGACCCGACGGTAGATCAGGATGTTTACTTGCCGATACAGAAACTGGAGAAGATCCGCCCAAGCAAGTCATCAGAGCTGAATGCCCCGGTAATCTCGCCCAGGGCTTGTTGAGCCTGGCGCAGATCCTCTGCCAGCAGTTCACCGGCACCGGCAAGGGTCAACTGGGCGCGGCCGTGCTCCAGGTGTGCACTGGCCTGACGCAATGCCTCCAGGTGGCGCCTGCGTGCGCTGAAGCTGCTTTCGGCAGTCTGTTCATAACCCATGCAGGCCTTCAGGTGCTCGCGCAGCAGCTCAAGGCCCATGTCGCTGTCCTTGGCACTGAGGGTAATGGTGACATGGCCATCTTCACTCTGTTCCATGGCAATCGCGTCGCCGCTCAAATCCGCCTTGTTACGAATCAGCGTGACCTTGGCCGGATCCGGACGCAGATCGAGGAATTCCGGCCACAGGGCAAACGGATCACTGGCTTCCGGTGCTGTGGAGTCGACCACCAGCAATACCCGATCGGCTTCGTTGATAGCCTTGAGGGCGCGTTCGACGCCGATCTTTTCCACATGGTCATCGGTATCACGCAACCCGGCCGTGTCAACAACGTGCAGCGGCATGCCGTCGATGTGGATATGTTCGCGCAGGATGTCCCGGGTGGTGCCGGCGATATCGGTGACAATCGCCGCCTCGCGGCCAGCCAGAACGTTAAGCAGACTCGACTTGCCGGCGTTCGGCCGGCCGGCAATCACCACCGTCATGCCGTCACGCAGCAAGGCCCCCTGCCCGGCTTCGCGCTGCACTGTGGATAAATTGTTGCGCACGTCATCGAGCATACCCAGCACGTGACCGTCGGCGAGAAAGTCGATTTCTTCTTCGGGGAAGTCGATTGCCGCTTCCACATAAATACGCAGGCTGATCAATTTCTCCGTGAGGTTATCCACACGTCGGGAAAACTCGCCCTGCAGCGAGCGCAAGGCATTACGCGCCGCCTGGGCAGAACTGGCTTCGATCAGGTCGGCGATTGCCTCGGCCTGGGCCAGGTCGAGCTTGTCGTTGAGGAACGCACGCTCGCTGAATTCCCCCGGACGCGCCAGGCGGCAACCCAGTTGTACACAGCGCTGCAGGAGCATATCGAGCACAACCGGGCCGCCGTGGCCCTGCAGCTCCAGCACGTCTTCACCGGTGAAGGAGTTGGGCCCTGGGAAAAACAGCGCAATGCCTTCATCCAGTACCAGGCCATCTTCAGCGCGGAACGGGCCGTAATGGGCGTGCCGCGGCGTTAACGTTTTTCCACAGATGGCCAGCCCGGCTTGTTCGGCCAGAGGGCCGGATAGCCGCACGATCCCCACGCCCCCACGTCCCTGGGCGGTAGCGATGGCGGCAATGGTTTCACGCACAGTGTTCATGCTCGAAGGCCTCACGACAAAAACGACAGATAGCAAAACGCCCCACGAGGGGGCGTTTATCCACAGGTTAGCTGGCTAACCCGTCAAGCAGCGGCTTTCTTGGTAGCCTTTTCGATGCCGCGGGTGATGTACCACTGCTGTGCGATCGACAAGCAGTTGTTCACAACCCAGTACAGCACCAGACCTGCAGGGAACCACAGGAAGAAGAAGGTGAAGATGATTGGCATCAGCTTCATCACCTTGGCTTGCATCGGATCCGGCGGAGTCGGGTTCAGCTGCTGCTGGATGAACATGGTCGCGCCCATGATGATCGGCAGGATGAAGAACGGATCCTTGATCGACAGGTCAGTGATCCAGAACATCCATGGCGCCTGACGCATCTCGACGCTTTCCAGCAGAACCCAGTACAGCGAGAGGAAGACCGGCATCTGCACCAGGATCGGCAGGCAGCCGCCGAGCGGGTTGATCTTCTCTTTCTTGTACAGCTCCATCATGGCTTGCGACATTTTCTGCCGGTCGTCGCCATGTTGTTCTTTCAAGATCGCCAGTTTTGGTGCCACGGCACGCATGCGCGCCATCGAACGGTAGCTGGCAGCTGACAGCGGGAAGAACAGTGCCTTGATCAGCATGGTCAGGACAATGATCGACCAGCCCCAGTTGCCGAGCAGGCTGTGGATATGTTGCAGCAGCCAGAAGATGGGCTGGGCAATGAACCACAGAATGCCGTAGTCGACGGTCAGTTCCAGACCTGGGGACAACTCTTTGAGTTTGTCCTGAACCTTGGGACCGGCATACAACACGGTGCTGGTTTCGGCTTTACCGCCGGCGGCAACGTTCAATGCCGGGCCGGTGAAACCGATGATGTAATTGCCTTGGCTGTCCTTACGGGTCTGAACGATGTTGTTGTCAGACTTGTTAGGAATCCAGGCAGTTACAAAGTAGTGCTGCAGCCAGGCTACCCAGCCACCGGAAACATTTTCTTTCAGATTTCCCTTGTCGATGTCTTTCATCGACACCTTTTTGTAGGGCTCCGAACTTGTCCACAGGGCGGCACCCAGATAGGTCGCGGTACCGGTTGCGGTGCTCGAGGAAGGATCCGAGCTGGCGTCGCGCTTGAGTTGCGCGAACAGGTTACCGGTCCAGGGCTGGGCGCTCTGGTTGTCGATCAGGTAGGTGACGGTCAGGTCGTACTCACCGCGCTTGAAGCTGAAGCGCTTGATGTAGTTGACGCCGGCATCGCTGAACTTCAGGTCGACGACCAGTTGGTCCTGACCATCGGCCAGTTGATAACTTTTCTGATCAGCGGCATACAGCGGACGGCCAGACGAACGTGCATCCGGGCCGTTGGCGCCAGTCAGACCGCTCTGTGCCAGGTAAGTACGCTCACCACCGTTGTCGAACAACTGGAACGGAATGTCCGGATGGTCCTGACGGCGTGGGTACTTCGGCAGCATCAGCTGGGCGATGTCACCACCTTTGGGATCGATAGCCAGATCGAGGACATCAGTCTTGACCCGAATCAGGTCCTTGCTGACCACTACCGGGGCAAGTTCTGCTGGGCTGGATTCAGCGTTGGCGCTCGGTACATCGGCGCTGGCGCCAGTGTTACCGGCCTGCGCGGTGTCCGGCAGGGCCGGGGCAACGTTGCTGGCAGCAGTATTCTGAGTCGGCAGGGCAGCCTGGCCATAGTCCTGGTTCCAGTTAAGGACCATGACGTAGGACACGATTGCCAGGGCGACGATCAGGATCGTGCGTTTAATATCCATGATTACTCGGCTATCGAAGAAGTACGGGAAGAGGAGGCAGGTGGAACCGGGTCAAAACCACCGGCATTCCACGGATGACAACGCCCCAGGCGACGAACGGTAAGCCACCCGCCGCGTAAAAGGCCATGTGTTTCGATGGCTTCGTACGCATAGCAGGAGCAACTGGGGTAGAAACGACAGTGACTGGCCATCAGAGGACTAATGGCATAACGGTAAAACTGGATCGGAACGAGCGCCAGTTTACGCATCTTGACTGTCTACCCCCACAGAGTCGGTGTTAACCACTGGAGCGGGCCGACTGCGTGCAAGGCGCTTCCAGAGCTTGCCAAAATGTTGGTGCAATTCTGGGTTTTCAATCTCGCCCAACCCTTTGCGCGCGACGATCACGATATCCCAACCGGCAAGCGAATGCTGGTTCAGGCGAAACGAATCGCGCATCAGGCGTTTCAGGCGATTGCGTTGAACGGAGAGCTTGACGCTCTTTTTCCCGATCACAAGCCCCAGGCGGGGATGATCAAGACCGTTCTCGCGAGCAAGGATCAGCAGGCATTTCCCTGGAACCTTGCCGGTTGGGGAGTCGAAGACCGCTTTGAAGTGTCGGGGAATAAGCAGACGCTTTTCCCGACTGAAGTCCTGACTCACCACCAGTGCCGAAAAATCAAACTGCCAGGCGCTTACGGCCTTTGGCACGGCGACGCGACAGAACGGCACGACCGTTCTTGGTGGCCATACGGGCACGGAAACCGTGAGTGCGAGCGCGCTTGATGGTGCTTGGTTGGAAAGTACGTTTCATGGCGTGTTACCTGGTTCGTCGACAACGGGCCGGAATGGCCCCCGTTTTAAGAGACCGGCGATTCTAGAGAAAGCAGGGCCGTAGGTCAATTTCCAACCAGCTTTTCCTTATGGACGGAAAATCGGCTTCATTCGGGGGATCGCTCGGAGCGGGCTGACAGGTCGCGAGTAACGGATCACTTAAACATAGAAAAAAAGAGAGGACTTATTTAAAGCTTTTTAGTGAATCTTATAAATCTTATGTGGACGATTTCTGTGGATAACAAGCTAGAGCCCTTGAAACACGTAATGTACAGAGGAAAGAAACCTTGTCGAGAAGAGGTGCTCTGACTGTGTTGTACCCTCGGAAAAGCTGTGGATCAAATGGCCTGTTATCCACAGGCAGGTTATCCACCGATTTCGACCCCCAGTTGTGCAAAGACCTCAGGCGCGGTTATCCACAGGGCTTATTCACATGGCCAGAACGACATTTTGGTCACTAAACTGCTGATTTATCGCCATCCTCGACGCACCTGCATGTGGATAACTGCGCTGGCGCTGGGTACAATGGGCGCTTGTTTTTGCCTCACCGGCTTTCAACTCAGGGGATATCCGTGTCAGTGGAACTTTGGCAGCAGTGCGTGGAGCTTCTGCGCGATGAACTGCCTGCCCAGCAATTCAACACCTGGATCCGTCCGCTACAGGTCGAAGCCGAAGGCGACGAGTTGCGCGTCTATGCGCCCAACCGTTTCGTTCTCGACTGGGTCAATGAAAAGTACCTGAGCCGTCTGCTCGAGCTGCTGGGTGAACACGGCAACGGTATTGCGCCTGCCCTTTCCTTATTAATAGGCAGCAGACGCAGTTCGGCGCCGCGTGCCGCGCCTAATGCACCGCTCGCCGCGGCTGTAGCCGCATCCCAGGCCCAGGCTGCGAAAACTGCGGTGGTCAACGAACCTGTAGCCGCACCCGTAGCAGCACCGGCACCGGTGGCCGAAGTCGAGGAAGCACCTTCGCGTGACAGCTTCGATTCCATGGGCGAAACCAATGCCGCCCCGGCGCCAAGCGGCCGCACCGAACAACGCACCGTGCAGGTCGAGGGTGCGCTCAAGCACACCAGCTACCTGAACCGCACCTTTACCTTCGAGAACTTCGTCGAAGGTAAGTCCAACCAGCTGGCCCGCGCTGCGGCCTGGCAGGTTGCCGACAACCCCAAGCATGGCTACAACCCGCTGTTCCTGTACGGCGGTGTGGGCCTGGGTAAAACCCACTTGATGCACGCTGTGGGTAACCACCTGCTCAAGAAGAACCCGAATGCCAAGGTGGTGTACCTGCACTCCGAGCGCTTCGTCGCCGATATGGTCAAGGCGCTGCAACTCAATGCCATCAACGAGTTCAAGCGTTTCTACCGTTCGGTCGATGCGCTGCTGATCGATGACATTCAGTTCTTTGCCCGTAAAGAGCGTTCCCAGGAAGAGTTTTTCCACACCTTCAACGCCCTGCTCGAAGGCGGTCAGCAGGTCATTCTGACCAGCGATCGTTATCCGAAGGAGATCGAAGGGCTGGAAGAGCGCCTGAAGTCGCGTTTCGGCTGGGGCCTGACCGTCGCGGTAGAGCCTCCGGAGCTCGAAACCCGGGTAGCGATCCTGATGAAGAAGGCCGATCAGGCCAAGGTCGACCTGCCGCACGATGCTGCTTTCTTTATCGCTCAGCGAATTCGCTCGAACGTGCGTGAACTCGAAGGCGCACTGAAACGGGTGATTGCGCATTCGCACTTCATGGGTCGCGACATCACCATCGAGCTGATTCGCGAATCGCTCAAGGATCTTTTGGCACTGCAGGACAAACTGGTGAGTGTGGATAACATCCAGCGCACCGTTGCCGAGTACTACAAGATCAAGATCTCCGATCTGTTGTCCAAACGTCGTTCCCGTTCGGTAGCCCGTCCGCGGCAGGTCGCCATGGCCTTGTCCAAAGAGCTGACCAACCACAGCCTGCCGGAAATCGGCGACGTTTTCGGCGGCCGCGATCACACCACCGTGTTGCATGCGTGCCGCAAGATCAACGAACTCAAGGAATCCGACGCGGATATCCGCGAGGACTACAAGAACCTGCTGCGGACTCTGACGACTTGATGAACGTCAGCGCAGCTTATTAAAGGCAAGGGACTAGACCATGCATTTCACCATTCAACGCGAAGCCCTGTTGAAACCCCTGCAACTGGTCGCAGGCGTCGTCGAGCGCCGCCAGACCTTGCCGGTACTGTCCAACGTACTGCTGGTGGTACAAGGTCAGCAATTATCGCTGACCGGTACCGACCTGGAAGTGGAACTGGTAGGCCGTGTGCAGCTGGAAGAGCCGGCTGAACCTGGCGAGATCACCGTGCCTGCGCGCAAGCTGATGGATATCTGCAAAAGCCTGCCCAACGACGTGCTGATCGATATCAAGCTCGATGAGCAGAAGCTCGTGGTCAAGGCCGGCCGTAGCCGCTTCACCCTGTCGACCCTGCCAGCCAATGATTTCCCGACGGTGGAAGAAGGCCCTGGCTCGCTGACCTGCAACCTGGAGCAAAGCCGCCTGCGCCGCCTGATCGAGCGCACCAGCTTCGCCATGGCCCAGCAGGACGTGCGCTACTACCTCAACGGCATGCTGCTGGAGGTGTCCACCGATACGCTGCGCGCCGTCGCCACCGACGGTCACCGTCTGGCCATGTGCTCGATGCGTGCCGATATCGGCCAGGCTGATCGCCACCAGGTCATCGTACCGCGCAAAGGTATCCTCGAACTGGCGCGCCTGCTCACCGAACCGGATGGCATGGTCAGCATCGTTCTGGGTCAGCACCATATTCGCGCCACCACCGGTGAGTTCACCTTCACCTCCAAGCTGGTCGATGGCAAGTTCCCCGACTACGAGCGTGTACTGCCCAAGGGCGGCGACAAGCTGGTGGTCGGCGACCGTCAGGCACTGCGTGAGGCCTTCAGCCGTACCGCGATTCTGTCCAACGAGAAGTACCGCGGCATCCGCCTGCAACTGGCCAATGCCCAGTTGAAGATTCAGGCCAACAACCCTGAGCAGGAAGAAGCGGAAGAAGAAATCAGCGTCGAGTACAACGGTAGTTCGCTGGAAATCGGCTTTAACGTCAGCTACTTGCTCGACGTACTGGGTGTCATGACCACTGAGCAGGTTCGTCTGATCCTGTCGGACTCCAACAGCAGTGCCCTGCTGCAGGAAGCTGACAACGACGACTCCGCTTACGTTGTCATGCCGATGCGTCTGTAATTTGTCCAGCAGACTCTAGATGTCCCTCAGTCGCGTTTCTGTCACCGCGGTGCGTAACCTGCACCCGGTGACCTTCTCTCCCTCCCCCCGCATCAATATCCTGTACGGCGCCAACGGCAGCGGCAAAACCAGCGTGCTGGAAGCCGTTCATCTGTTGGGCCTGGCCCGTTCGTTTCGCAGCACCCGCCTGACACCGGTGATTCAGTACGAGCAATTGGCTTGTACGGTATTCGGCCAGGTCGAGTTAAGCGAAGGCGGTTCGAGCAACCTGGGGATTTCGCGGGATCGGCAAGGTGAGTTCACCATTCGCATCGACGGTCAGAACGCCCGTAGTGCTGCACAGCTGGCAGAGATACTGCCCCTGCAACTGATCAACCCGGACAGTTTTCGCCTGCTCGAAGGCGCTCCGAAAATACGTCGGCAGTTCCTCGATTGGGGAGTGTTCCACGTGGAACCCCGCTTCATGGCCACATGGCAACGCCTGCAGAAGGCTTTGCGGCAGCGGAACTCATGGTTGCGGCATGGTACACTTGACGCTGTTTCGCAAGCGGCCTGGGACCGGGAACTGTGCCTGGCCAGCGCGGAAATAGATGAATACCGTCGCAATTACATCAAGGCCTTGAAGCCCGTCTTTGAGCAAACCCTGAGCGATTTGGTCGAGCTCGAAGGGCTGACCCTGAGCTATTACCGTGGCTGGGACAAGGATCGCGAACTCAGTGAAGTGCTCGCCTCCTCCCTGCAACGTGATCAGCACATGGGCCATACCCAGGCCGGCCCACAACGTGCCGACCTGCGCCTGAGACTCGGCGCCCATAACGCGGCTGACATTTTGTCTCGCGGCCAGCAGAAGCTGGTGGTCTGTGCATTGCGTATCGCCCAAGGCCATCTGGTTAGCCAGGCGCGTCGCGGCCAATGTATTTATCTGGTGGATGACTTGCCGTCGGAACTCGACGACCAGCACCGCCGCGCACTTTGTCGCTTGTTGGAAGACTTACGCTGCCAGGTGTTTATCACCTGTGTAGATCAAGAATTATTGAGGGAAGGCTGGCAGACGGAAACGCCAGTTGCTTTGTTCCACGTGGAACAGGGCCGTATCACCCAGACCCACGACCATCGGGAGTGAAGGCATGAGCGAAAATCAAACGTACGACTCCTCCAGCATCAAGGTGCTGAAAGGGCTAGATGCCGTGCGCAAGCGTCCCGGTATGTACATTGGCGACACCGATGATGGTAGCGGCCTGCACCACATGGTGTTCGAGGTGGTCGATAACTCGATCGACGAGGCACTCGCCGGCCACTGCGATGACATCACCGTAATTATTCACCCGGACGAATCCATCAGTGTTCGCGACAACGGTCGTGGCATTCCGGTTGACGTGCATAAAGAGGAAGGCGTTTCCGCCGCCGAGGTCATCATGACCGTCCTCCATGCGGGCGGTAAGTTCGACGACAACTCCTACAAAGTATCCGGCGGTCTGCACGGTGTAGGTGTGTCGGTAGTTAACGCTCTCTCCGAGCAGTTGATCCTCACCGTTCGCCGCAGTGGCAAGATCTGGGAACAGACTTACGTCCACGGTGTTCCACAAGCGCCGATGAAAATTGTTGGCGAAAGTGAAACCACCGGTACCCACATCCACTTCAAGCCATCGGCTGAAACCTTCAAGAATATCCACTTCAGCTGGGACATCCTGGCCAAGCGGATTCGTGAACTGTCCTTCCTCAACTCCGGCGTTGGCATCCTGCTGAAGGATGAGCGTTCGGGCAAAGAAGAGCATTTCAAATACGAAGGCGGTCTGCGTGCCTTCGTTGAATACCTGAACACCAACAAGACTCCGGTCAACCAGGTATTCCATTTCAGCGTTCAGCGTGAAGACGGCGTGGGTGTGGAAATCGCCCTGCAGTGGAACGACAGCTTTAACGAGAACCTGTTGTGCTTCACCAACAACATTCCGCAGCGCGACGGTGGTACTCACCTGGTCGGATTCCGCTCGGCGTTGACCCGTAACTTGAACAACTACATCGAGCAGGAAGGCCTGGCCAAGAAGAACAAGGTTTCGACCACCGGCGACGACGCCCGTGAAGGTCTGACCGCGATCATCTCGGTGAAGGTGCCAGATCCGAAGTTCAGCTCGCAGACCAAAGACAAGCTGGTGTCCTCGGAAGTGAAAACAGCCGTGGAACAGGAGATGGGCAAGTACTTCTCCGACTTCCTGCTGGAGAACCCGAACGAAGCCAAGGCAGTTGTCGGCAAGATGATCGACGCCGCTCGTGCCCGTGAAGCTGCACGTAAAGCGCGGGAAATGACTCGCCGCAAAGGTGCGCTGGATATCGCCGGCTTGCCGGGCAAACTGGCGGACTGCCAGGAGAAGGACCCTGCTCTTTCCGAACTGTACCTGGTGGAGGGTGACTCCGCGGGTGGCTCGGCCAAGCAAGGCCGTAACCGCAAGACCCAGGCGATCCTGCCGCTCAAGGGCAAGATCCTCAACGTCGAGAAAGCACGCTTCGACAAGATGATCTCGTCCCAGGAAGTGGGCACGCTGATCACCGCGCTGGGCTGTGGTATCGGCCGCGAAGAGTACAACATCGACAAGCTGCGTTATCACAACATCATCATCATGACCGATGCTGACGTCGACGGTTCGCACATCCGTACCCTGCTGCTGACCTTCTTCTTCCGTCAGCTGCCGGAACTGGTCGAGCGTGGTTACATCTACATCGCTCAGCCGCCGCTGTACAAGGTCAAGAAAGGCAAGCAAGAGCAGTACATCAAAGACGACGACGCCATGGAAGAGTACATGACTCAGTCGGCTCTGGAAGATGCCAGCCTGCACCTGGACGAATCCGCACCACCTGTTTCCGGCGTCGAGCTGGAGCGTCTGGTCAACGAATTCCGTACCGTGATGAAAACTCTCAAGCGCCTGTCGCGCCTGTACCCGCAGGAGCTGACTGAGCACTTCGTCTACCTGCCGGCGGTCTCGCTGGAGCAGCTGGGCGACCACGCTGCCATGCAGGAATGGCTGGGCAAGTTCGAAGAGCGCCTGCGTATCAGCGAGAAGTCCGGCCTGCTGTACAAGGCCAGCCTGCGCGAAGACAAAGAGCGCAACGTCTGGCTGCCGGAAGTGGAAATCACCTCCCACGGCCTGGCCAGCTATGTCACCTTCAACCGTGACTTCTTCGGCAGCAACGACTACCGCACCGTCACCGCCCTCGGTGCACAGCTGAGTACCCTGCTGGGTGAAGGCGCCTACGTGCAACGTGGCGAGCGCAAGAAAGCCATCACCGAGTTCAAGGAAGCCCTCGACTGGCTGATGACCGAAAGCACCAAGCGCCACACTATTCAGCGATACAAAGGTCTGGGTGAGATGAACCCGGATCAGCTGTGGGAAACCACCATGGACCCAACTGTGCGCCGCATGCTCAAGGTGACCATCGAAGACGCGATCGCTGCCGATCAGATCTTCAACACCCTGATGGGCGACGCCGTTGAGCCACGTCGTGAGTTCATCGAGAGCAACGCTCTGGCAGTGTCCAACCTGGACTTCTGATCAGGTGTAGGTTCAAAAATGCAACATCATCAAGCCCGCTCACGCGGGCTTTTTGTTGCGTTGGCTTCCATGTGTTGAGCTGCTCGGTTCAACGCGCCTCTTCCTCGTCCTTTACTTCGCTCCAACTGCTGTCGGGGTCGAAACGCGTAATCGCAGCAGCTTGCTTGGCGCTGTCACGACCGAGGTCTTTCTCGAACAGTTCGCCGTCGTGGCTGATCATGAAACTCATCACGCCAGTGTCGCCGTAGTCTGCCGGCCAGGCGATCACGGCAAAGCCGCGCGTCATGCGATCGCCAATCATGTAGTCATAGGCGCCGCCCGGCGCCGAAGGGCCTTGGCCAGTGAGGATGCGATAGTGGTAGCCGTGCCAGTCGTCGCCAGTCGCGGTATCTCCAAAAAGCGGTCCGAGCGGACTTTCTTCGACACCGCCCTCTTCCGGCCAGTACAGGCCGTCGAACTGCCCGTCGCTACTGATGAACTTCTGCGCGTATTCGAGGACCCCATCGTCATTACGATCAATCTCGGCGTAATCCATCTGCGCGTCGTGATAGGCACGCGCCGCTTGAATTGTCGCCAGTTCGTCGCGTCCGATGCGGCGCTGGCGGATTTCCTCGGCGCCAGCTTTGGTGTCGAATGCCCAACCGCCAGTATTGTGTCTGATGGGAATCGGGAACATCCAGGGCGTGTCGCCGACGACCAGATGTGCACGCTTCGGGTTGTCGGACTGAACCTGATGTTTTTCCTTGTAGAGGGAGAGAAAGGCATCAACATCTTTACGATCGACGTTCTTGGCCGGGATATAACTCTTCCAGTCGTTGCCGAGCAAGTTCGCCAACTGTTGGCTATCGGCCTTTTCACTTCCAAGCGCCTGCACCAGTGCTTCGCCGGCGGCCTCCGGGGTTGGGAAGTGTTTCTGAGCGAAACTGCTGGATGTCCAGAACAGGAGCAGAACCAGCACAATTCGACTAGCAGCATTCATGACTGACTCTCCTCTCAACGGCGACGGCCGCCACCGCTGGGTTGCATCCGCGCGGGTCGTTGCACCTGGTGGCCCGCAGACGCTGCGGACGGTCGGCTGGCGCTCCGTTGGCTGATCTGGCCACGATTACTCGCGCTGCGTGACTGCGAAGGGTTGCGCACCCCGGCCAACGCATTGTTGCGGGGCGCCTGGGCGCTAACATGTTGCTGGCGAACTTGTTGGCGGACTTGTTGGTTGCGCCCCGGCTGCTGAGGCTGGCGGTTCTTCTGGGGCGCCTGCGCACGTTGGCGAGCCTGACCGTCATTTTTCAGTTGGCGGTCGGCGACCTGGGCGCGCTCGCGTGCGTTGCCGGACGGGTTGATGCCCTGCTTTTCCAGGCGCTGTTGGGCGCGCTCGCGGTCGGCACTCTGCACCCGTTGGCGGGCTTCAAGGTTACTGGTTGCCGGTGCTTCGATGCCGCGCTGTGCCAGGGTTTCACGGGCTCGCGCGCGATCTTCGACCCGGGCCGGCGTGTCTCCGCGGTAGGCAGTGCGCTCTGCGCTGCCGGGTAAGCGCCGGTCGAACTGGGTTCGACTGGCTTGGTCGCGGTACGGGACGCCGTCGCGATACGCAGGATTATGGCGCCAGTTGTTCTGGTTGGCATCGAGCCTGCGGTTGACGTTGTTGATATTGTTGTAGCGATTGACGTTGATATCGACGTCATGATCGTCCCAGTCACAATCCCCCCACAGTGAATTGACGATCGCTATTCCAGCACCGAAAGCCAGGCCGGTCGCTAAAGCCGTGCCGATGGCATACCCCGGTGGTGGCGGATAATACGCTGGAGGGTAGGATGGCGAGGACCAACTGCCGTACACCACAGAGGGGTTGTAGCTTGGCACGTATACAACCTGCGGGTTGGTCGGCTGGATAACGATAGTCTGTGCCGGCGCGGTACCTTGCACCACCGTGGTCGTGCCGCCTGCGGGGGCGCTTGACGGTTGCACGATAACGGTCTGCTGAGCGTTGGACTCCAGGTGGCCAGCAGCCTTGGCCTTGGCGCGCAGGCGCTGCACCGAGTTCATCACCGCGTCGGGCTGGGCGAGAAAGGCATCACCGACTCGTTGCACCCAGACCGGGTCCTGGCCAAGTGTGGCCAGCACCTGCGGAAAAGCCACCAACGATTGCACGCTGGGGTCCCAAGGTTGGTCGGCGACCTGCTTGACGGCGGCATCACCGCTGACGTTCGGATGCGCCTTGGACCAGACAACCGCGTCGGCGACATTGCCTGGATAGGTGGTGGCCATCAGCACCTGAGCCAGTAAAGCGTCCGGATACAACGCCAACGGTGCAAGCATTTGATCAAGCTGTTCGGCGTTGAACACCGCCTCGCTTGGCGTCGTCGGAGCGGCCGGTACAGCCGGTACAGCTGTTGCAGGCGCCGTGGCGGTTGCCTTAGGTTGCGCATCCTCTTCGGAACAGCCAAAAAGCGCGAGTATGGCGATGGTGAGCAAGATCGCCCTGTGAAGGCAGGCAGACATGACGATGCTCCTGTGGCAGAAAAGACAGAGCGGAACGTCAGGCGCCCGGGCACCTGGTTACCGACTCGGCAATCGACGCATGGAAAGCTCTTCGCAGCGGGTGAGCAGTTTCAGCGTAGAAGAAAAAGCCGGGGTTTGTTGTTTCTGCGTCGGGCTCAAAGGCCCAATTCGCGCAGGCGTCGGTACAAGGTGCGTTCACTCATCCCCAGATGACGCGCCAGCTCACTGCGCGATCCATTGAAGCTGTCCAGGGCCTGGGCCAGCTGCCCGAGGTTGTCTTTGGATCGACGGCTCATGCTTGGCATCGGCCCAAGCACCGAACCGAGCTCCGCAGGCAGATGCTCGGCACGAATCAGTCCGTCGTCGGCGAACAGCCGCGCCCGCTCGAGGATATTGCGCAGCTCGCGAATGTTGCCGGGATAGGCGTACAAGTTCAGCCGTTTCATCGCTTGTGGATCGACCTGCGGCGCTGCAGAACCTGCCATTCGTTGCAGCAGGCTCTGGATCAACAACGGCAGATCATCGACCCGCTCGCGCAACGCCGGCAGGCGAATGGGGAAGCCGCTAATGCGGTAGTACAGGTCTTCACGGAAAGTGCCCGCCGCTGCCATTTCCTTGAGTGGTTTGTGGGTGGCCGAGACCAGTCTGAAATCTGAGTGAACCGTGCGCAGGCTGCCAACCGGGCGAAAGCTGCCGGACTCGATCAGGCGCAGCAGTTTGACCTGCATCGGCAACGGCACTTCGCCGATCTCATCGAGGAACAAGGTGCCGCCATGGGCGGCTTCCGCCAGGCCGATCTTGCGCTGGTGGGCGCCGGTAAAGGCACCCTTCTCGTAACCGAACAGTTCGCTCTCGAACAATGACTCGGTCAGGCCGGTGCAATCGACCACCACCAATGGGCCGTTTGCCCGTGGACTGCCCAAGTGCAGCGCGCGGGCAAACAGCTCCTTGCCGGTACCGGATTCGCCCTGGAGCAATACCGGGATTTGCGCAGGTGCCGCACGCTGAAGGCTCGCCAGTGCGTCCTGGAACGCCGGTGAGCGCCCGACCAGGCCGTGTTGTTGGGGCTGAGCCGAAGCGACGGTGATGCTGGTCAGGCGCTCGACAAAAGCTACCACCTCACCCTGCTTGTCGAGGATAGGGCGTAACTCGACGTCCACATGCTCCGGCCCGCGAGGGGTGTGGTGCACATGCAGCACACGCTCGGGCAGCCGACTGTCCCAGGCCTTGCGCATCGGGCAGTGTTCACCGGCCTGGTCGCAAGGGACGGCGTAGTGGTGGGACACCCGGTGGCACTTGGCGCCAATGGGCGGCTGGCCGTCAATGCCGAACTGGCGTCGGTAGGCACCGTTGGCGGCAAGAATGTTGTAGTCGGTGTCCAGCACGATGGTCGGCTGGGCGTCGTGTTCGAGGTAGGACACCAATGCCTGTACGGCAGGATGAGGAGCAACAGCAGTAGAGAAAGACATGGCGACACCTGGGCAAGCACGGGCAAAGCTTAACTGAAGGTGCCAGGGACTGCCAAAAACTGCCAGGTGCTGCCATGTCACTGCCAACTATGCTGACAGTCTGGCAGCGATGAGCGATACGCCGCCTGAAATACCGCCTTAACCATTGGGAAAAGGCCTACCTATTCCGTGGCACATATCTTGATGACAGCCTGTCCACTGCCAGCAAGGCTTCATACCTGGCACCTGTGATGAATTCGGAGCGTAGTAAATGATCATCGGCGGCAACTTGTATGTGGAGGCACTGTTCGACAGTGTGACTTCGACCATCAGCTACCTGGTGATGGACCGTAGCAGCGGCGACTGTGCCTTGATCGACAGTGTGCTGGATTACGATCCAAAGTCCGGGCGCACCACCAGTGCTTCGGCAGACAAGCTGATTGGCCGGGTGACTGAACTGGGCGGCAAGGTTCAGTGGATTCTGGAAACCCACGTACACGCAGATCACCTGTCTGCGGCGGCTTACCTCAAGCAGGCCCTGGGTGGCCAGATCGCCATTGGTAGCCAGATCACCCAGGTGCAGAAAGTCTTCGGCGCGCTGTTCAATGCCGATACCGGTTTTGCCCGCGACGGTAGCCAGTTCGATGTGCTGTTCGACGATGAGCAGCCCTTCACCATCGGCAACCTGCAAGCGCGTGCCCTGCACACGCCCGGGCATACCCCGGCCTGCATGACCTACGTGCTGGAAATCGAAGGACAGAGCATCGCCTTCGTCGGCGATACCCTGTTCATGCCTGACTACGGCACCGCCCGTTGCGACTTCCCTGGCGCCAGCGCGCGCACCCTGTACCGCTCGATCCAGCGCATCCTCGCCCTGCCCGCCGAGACGCGCTTGTTCATGTGCCACGACTACCTGCCGGGTGGCCGAGAACTACGTTACATGACCACGGTGGCCGAACAGCGCGCCAGCAATATCCATATCCATGAAGGCATCAGCGAAGACAGCTTCGTCGCCATGCGCGAAGCCCGCGACGCCACCCTGGAGATGCCGGTACTGATCCTGCCCTCGGTGCAGATCAACATGCGCAGCGGCCAGCTGCCCGAACCTGAAGAGAACGGAGTGCGCTACCTGAAGATCCCGCTCAACGTGCTCTGAGCTTCACCCCAGAATTATTATTAGAAGGACCCTGCCATGCATGCTCAACCCTCCCCTGCCGAGGTGCCGAAAGGCGACCATCATAAAGTGCTGATCGTCGGTGCCGGTGCCGCCGGTATCGCCGCCGCTTCCAGCTTGATCTGCCGCGACCCTTCGCTGGATGTCGCAATCATCGACCCGGCTGACGTTCACTACTACCAACCCGGCTGGACCATGGTCGGCGCTGGCATCTTCCAGGCCCCTTCGACGGCACGTACCATGGCTTCGACCATTCCTGGTGGCGTGCAGTGGATCAAGGCGCGGGTCGAGACCTTTGACCCGCAGGCACAAACGGTCACCCTGAATGACGGCCGTCTGCTCAGTTACGAGCAATTGGTGGTTTGCCCAGGGCTGAAGCTCGATTGGGACGCCATCGAAGGCCTGAGCGAAACCCTCGGGCGCAATGGCGTGACCTCCAACTACCGCTACGACCTGGCGCCCTACACCTGGCAATTAGTGCAGAATCTTCGTGAAGGGCGGGCACTGTTCACCCAGCCGCCGATGCCGATCAAGTGTGCCGGTGCACCGCAAAAGGCCTTGTACCTGTCTTGCGATCACTGGTTGCGCAACGGTCGCCTGGGGAACATCCAGGCACAGTTCTTCAATGCCGGTGGCGTACTGTTCGGTGTGCCCGACTATGTTCCAGCGCTGATGGAGTACATCGACAAGTACGCAGTCGACCTGCAGTACGCCCACCGCCTGGTTGCTGTCGATGGTCCGGGCAAGCGGGCGACCTTCGTGCGCACCCTGCCCGATGGCAGCAGCGAAACCCGGGTTCAGCCGTTCGACATGCTGCATGTTGTGCCGCCGCAGGTCGCTCCCGATTTCATCCGTAACAGCCCGCTGGCTGACCAGGCCGGCTGGATCGATGTCGACCCGGCCACCCTGCGTCACCAGCGCTACGCCAACATCCACGCCCTGGGCGATGGCATCAATACCAGCAATGCCAAGACCGCGGCGGCTGCACGCAAACAGGCGCCGGTGGTTGCCAATAATGTACTGGTGGCGCTGGGGCGCCTGCCCAACCTCGCCCACTATGATGGATATGGCTCCTGCCCGTTGACCGTCGAGCGCGGCAAGATCGTGCTCGCCGAGTTCACCTATGGCGGCAAGCTGGCGCCGAGCTTCCCGCGCTGGCTGCTCGATGGTCGCCGGCCGACGCGCCTGGCCTGGCTACTGAAGGCACAGATCCTGCCGCCGCTGTACTGGTGCTGCATGCTCAAGGGCCGTGAGTGGCTGGCCAAACCCCGGGTTACCGCCGAGGGCCTGCGGTGATCGAGCATCAGTTTCTTGCGGCAGGTTTGGGAGCGATCATTGGTGCGGTGCTGGCGCTGACCGGCGCCGGCGGCGGCATTCTTGCCGTGCCCTTGTTGGTATTCGGCCTGGGCTTGTCGATGGTCGAGGCGGCGCCAGTCGGCCTGCTGGCCGTCGGCATGGCGGCGGCGGTGGGTGCCCTGTTGGGATTGCGCCAGGGCCTGGTGCGTTATCGCGCGGCGCTGTTCGTGGCGTTGATCGGCATTGCTATCGCGCCCTTCGGCCTGATGCTTGCCCATCGTTTGCCGAACGGGCCATTGGCCCTGACCTTCGCCCTGGTGCTGGTCTATGCCTGTGCACGCATGCTGCTCAAGGCTCGCCGGGAGCTTCGCGGCGAGCCGCCATTGGGCCAGCGCATGGTCATGCCCTGTGTGCTCAACCCTTTGCAGGGGCGTCTGCGCTGGACCCTGCCCTGCGCCCGCGCACTGGCCTTTACCGGCGCGCTGTCCGGCTTGCTTTCGGGGTTGCTGGGTGTGGGTGGCGGCTTCGTAATCATCCCGGCACTGAGCCGCTACACCAACCTGGACATGAAGAGCATCGTTGCCACTTCGCTGGCGGTGATCGCCCTGGTGTCCACCGGCAGTGTGGTCAGCGCGACGGTCGGCGGCGTCATGCATTGGGCGGTGGGCGCCCCCTTTGCCGGCGGCGCCGTGCTCGGGCTGCTGCTGGCTCGCCAGGTCGCCAGCAAACTGGCCGGGCCGCGACTGCAGCAAATGTTCGCGGGTGTGGGTATCTGCGCGGCATTGTTGCTGGCGGTCAAAACCCTGGGCAGTTGACGCCCTACTCCGCCAGCAAGGCGTCCTGCTCTTGCGCGCACAGGGCCAGGAGGAAATCCCAGACCACGCGCAGGCGCACTGACTTGTGCAGCTCACGGCGGGTACAGATCCAGTAGCTGCGCTGGATGGTCTCGCTGGGCAGCACCCGCACCAGTGCCGGATCGTGGCGGGCCATGTAGTTGGGCAACACGGCGATGCCCAGGCCGGCGCGAGCGGCCTGTTGCTGGGCGATCACGCTGGTGCTGCGAAACGCGACATTGGGTGCCCGGCAGAAGCTGTTCAAAAACAGTAATTCCTGGCTGAACAGCAGGTCGTCGACGTAGCCGATCCAGCTGTGCTTGGCCAGGTCTTCGCGATGATTGAGCGCCGGCGCCTGGGCCAGGTATTCGGGGCTGGCGTACAGCGCCAGGCGGTAGTCGGTGAGTTTGCGAGTTATCAACAGGTCGGCGTTGGGTCGCTCAAGGTGAATGCTGATTTCCGCCTCGCGGTTGAGGATGCTGACAAACCGCGGTACTGCCACCAGCTCCACCTCAAGCCCCGGGTAGCGCTCGAACAAGCTGCCCATGCGCGGGGTGAAGAACATGATGCCGATGCCTTCGGTTACCCCCAGGCGAATCTTGCCCAGCGGGGTGATGGCCTGGGTGATCTCTTCCTGAGCCAGCAGGGCAACGTTTTCCATGGCTTCGGCGTGCTTGAGCAGGGCCTGCCCGGAAGGCGTCAGTTCGTAGCCCTGGGCATGCTGAACGAACAGCGCGGTGCCCAGACTTTGCTCGATATTGTCGATATGCCGGGCCACGGTGCTGTGGGTGGTGTTGAGGCGTTTGGCCGCGGTCAGCAGCCGGCCGCTGCGCTGCAACTCGAGAAAAAACCGCAGATCATTCCAGTCGAACATGCTTTTCCTTGTGAATCAGGTGTTCACGGACGTTGTGTTAAAACGCACAGCACTTGAGTGAAATCTAACGTTTTCATCCCGAAATTAATCAATAACATGGGCTGGGACAAGAATAATAATCAGGCGCGAGGTTGCCCATGCCATCAGCCGATCCTGTCTACGACTATGTGGTGGTGGGTGCCGGCCCTGCCGGATGCCTTCTGGCCAATCGTTTATCCGCCGAGCCAGGCTGCCGGGTGCTACTGCTCGAAGCCGGTGGGCGCGACAACTACCCCTGGATTCACATTCCGGTGGGCTACCTCTATTGCATCGGCAATCCCCGCACCGACTGGTGTTTCAAGACCCAAGCGCAACCCGGCCTCAATGGCCGTGCCCTGGGTTATCCACGGGGCAAGGTGCTCGGTGGCTGTTCGTCCATCAACGGCATGATCTACATGCGCGGCCAGGCTGGCGATTACGATCGCTGGGCCGAGCAAGGCAATGCCGGATGGGCCTGGAAGGATGTGCTGCCACTATTCAAGGCCAGCGAAAACCACTTCGCCGGCGCCAGCGAAGCCCATGGCAATGAGGGCGAGTGGCGGGTCGAGCAACAACGCTACTCCTGGCCGATCCTCGATGCGTTCCGCGAAGCGGCGGCGCAGAGCGGCATCGCCAGCGTTGCTGACTTCAACACCGGGGATAACCAGGGCTGTGGATACTTTCAGGTCAACCAGCGTTCCGGCATTCGCTGGAACTCGGCCAAGGCCTTTTTGCGCCCGATCCTCAAACGTCCCAACCTGACCGTGCTGACCGATGTGCTGGTTGACCAGGTAGTGCTGGAAGACGGCCGTGCTTCCAAGGTACGTGCCCGCTGGCAAGGCAACTGGCAGAACTTCAGCGCACGCCGGGAAATCATCCTGTGTGCAGGCTCCGTGGGTTCACCCGGGATCCTGCAGCGCTCCGGCATTGGTCCGCGCGGCTTGCTCGAGAGCCTGGGGATAACTGTTCGTCACGAGCTGCCCGGCGTTGGTGGCAACCTGCAGGACCATCTGCAACTGCGTTTGATCTATCAGGTTACCCAGGCGCGAACCCTCAACCAGGTCGCCAACAGCCTCTGGGGCAAGCTCGGCATGGGCCTGCGTTACCTTTACGATCGTAGCGGTCCGCTGGCGATGGCGCCGAGCCAATTGGGGGCTTTTGTTCGTTCCGGGCCCGAACAGGCTTCGGCCAACCTGCAGTACCACGTGCAGCCCCTGTCGCTGGAACGCTTCGGCGAGCCACTGCACCGCTTCCCGGCGTTTACTGCTTCGGTGTGCAACCTGCGCCCGGCCAGCCGCGGGCGTATCGATATCCGTTCGGCCAACCCGGACGATGCACCGCTGATCGATCCCAACTACCTGAGTGACCCCGAAGACCTGCGCGTTGCCGCCCAGGCCATTCGCCTGACCCGCAAGATCGTCCGGGCCCCTGCCCTGGCTGCCTTCAGCCCGCGCGAATACCTGCCCGGCCCGGACCTGCAAAGCGAAGAGCAACTGCATGAAGCCGCCGGGCAGATCGGCACTACGATCTTCCACCCGGTGGGTACTTGCCGCATGGGCAACGGGCCGCTGGATGTGGTCGACGACCAGCTGCGGGTGCACGGCGTGCCGGGGCTGCGCATCGCCGACGCCTCGATCATGCCGCAAATCGTCTCCGGCAATACCTGCTCACCGACCCTGATGATTGCCGAGAAGGCGGCGCAATTGATTCGCCAGGGGACGTTATCCACAACCAGCATCGACGAAAACACCGCCGTACCGACGCCCTGACCAGGGTGCGTAGCAACAACGGCGCCGGACGCAGTCTGCCGGCGCCGACAGTGGAACAACAAGAATAATCACTGGGGCCTGCAGGCCGAGGACAGCAACGATGTCGGATTACATTCAAGAGCAGGGCGCTGCAACGGCGAGCAATAGTCGCCGGGAAGAACGCAAGATCATTTTCGCGTCATCCCTCGGGACGGTTTTCGAGTGGTATGACTTTTTTCTTTATGGGGCGCTGGCCGCGGTCATCAGCAAGCAGTTTTTTGCCGGGGTGAACGACACCACTGCCTTTATCTTTGCCTTGATGGCCTTCGCCGCCGGTTTCCTGGTGCGGCCCTTCGGCGCGCTGGTGTTCGGCCGCCTGGGCGACATGATCGGACGCAAGTACACCTTCCTGGTCACCATCGTGCTGATGGGCCTGTCGACCTTTGCCGTTGGCCTGTTGCCGACCTATGCCAGTATCGGCATTGCTGCACCGATCATTCTGGTGGTGTTGCGCATGCTTCAAGGCCTGGCCCTGGGCGGCGAGTACGGTGGCGCAGCCACTTATGTTGCCGAGCATGCACCACCCGGCAAGCGCGGCTTCCACACCGGTTTTATCCAGTCCACCGCAACCCTCGGCCTGCTGCTGTCGTTGCTGGTGGTACTCGGCAGCCGCTATATCAGCGGTGACCAGTTCGAAGTCTGGGGCTGGCGCTTGCCGTTCCTGCTGTCGATTGTGCTGCTGGGGATTTCCACCTGGATTCGCATGAGCATGCATGAGTCGCCAGCCTTCGTGAAAATGAAGGCTCAGGGCAAGACCAGTAAAGCGCCGATCCGCGAGTCGTTCGGTTCCTGGCCCAACCTCAAGGTGGTGCTCACTGCGCTGTTCAGTATCAACGCCGGCCAGGCGGTGACCT
This sequence comes from Pseudomonas sp. ZL2, assembly GCF_054788455.1. Classification (NCBI taxonomy): domain Bacteria; kingdom Pseudomonadati; phylum Pseudomonadota; class Gammaproteobacteria; order Pseudomonadales; family Pseudomonadaceae; genus Pseudomonas; species Pseudomonas sp. ZL2. The sequence continues at coordinate 356,311 of NZ_JBGOGX010000003.1, forward strand.
TCTACACCGCGCAGTTCTATGTGCTGTTCTTCCTCACCCAGATGCTCAAGATGGACCCGGCCCAGGCCAACACCCTGCTGATCATCAGCGTGGTGATCGGCGCGCCGTTCTTCGTGTTTTTCGGTTGGCTGTCGGACCGGGTCGGGCGCAAGCCGATCCTGATGCTCGGCTTGCTGCTGGCCACGGTGCTGTATTTCCCGCTGTTCAAGGCCCTGAGCTACTACGCCAACCCGCAGATCGACGCCGCCAGCCGTCAGGCGCCGATTGTGGTGATGGCCGACCCGCAAGGCTGCACCTTCCAGTTCGACCCGGTGGGCAAGGCGCGTTTTGACAGCCCCTGCGACAAGGTCAAGACCTTCCTGGTCAAACAGGGCCTGCCCTACAGCTCGGCTGAAGCGGCCGCTGGCGCCGAGGTGGTGGTGAGTATTGGCGAGCAGCAGATCAGCGGCTTTGACGAAGCGGCCATGCGCGCTGCCATCGACAAGGCCGGCTACCCGGCCAAAGCAGACCCTGCCAGCGTCAACCAGCCGATGGTGGTGCTGCTGATCGTGGCCATGATCCTGATCGCGACCATGACCTACGGCCCGCTGGCGGCGGTGATGGTCGAACTGTTTCCGACCCGCATCCGCTACACCTCGATGTCGCTGCCCTACCACATCGGTAACGGCTGGTTCGGCGGCTTCCTGCCCACCGTGTCCTTTGCCCTGGTGGTGTACACCGGCGACATTTTCTACGGGCTCTGGTACCCGGTGTTGATCACCGGCATCAGCCTGGTGGTGGGGCTGTTCTGCCTGAAAGAAACCCGTGACGTGGATATCGACAAGGTGTGAGGATTTGCAGGCACAAAAAAACCGGCGTAAGCGCCGGTTTTTTTATGCCGCGAAAAAACTTATGCACGATTTTCAGAAAACAGTCATACAGAGAAATAAGTAGCTAAATTAATCACTTAGCGGATTTTTCGCTGAGAAATCCAAATACTGTACACAAGTTATCCACAGATCGGTCAGGCCACGCCTTGCGCTTGGTTTGGCGCTGCTGCAGGCAGTGAGCCGAGGTCACGCTGGGTTTGTTCGTTCCACGCAGCAGCACGGTCGTTGAGCTCGGCAATGGCCCGTGGGCCGCTACCTTCGGCAAACATCGGGGCGCCAATCACCACCTCGATGGTGCCGGCGCGCTTGCCCCAGCCCTGCTTGGGCCAGAACTTGCCGGCGTTGTGGGCGATTGGCAGCACCGGCAGGCCAGCGTTCACCGCCAGCGCGGCACCGCTGCGCGAGAACTTGCCGATCTGGCCAAACGGCACGCGGGTGCCTTCGGGGAAGATCAGTACCCAGACGTTCTCCTTGAGCAGCTTGTCGCCCTTGCTGGCAACTTGCTTCAAGGCCGCCTTGGGGTTGTCGCGGTCGATGGCGATCGGCCGCAGCATGGCCATGGCCCAGCCGAAGAACGGCACATACAGCAGTTCACGCTTGAGCACCTGGCTCAAGGGCGAGAAATAGGCGGAAAGGAAAAAGGTTTCCCAGGTGCTCTGGTGGTTGGAGAGGATCACGCAGGGTTGCTTGGGGATGTTCTCAGCCCCGGTGACCTTGACCTTGATGTTGAGAAACACCCGTACCAGCACCAGCGCAAAGCGGCACCAGTAGACGTTGATGAAGCGGTAGCGGGCGCTGAATGGCAGAAACGGCGCGATAAAAAAGCTCAGGGTGCACCACAGCAAGGAGCTGGTACCCAGCAGCAGGTAAAAAAGAAAAACTCTGATCGCCTGCAAGATCGACATAGCGGCATGTACCGTTGCGGGCTTGCCCGCCTAGTAAAAGTGCGCCTGTTTTGCAGACGCGCTAGTTGTGGATAAGTTCTCTGGCGATGGCTGCCAGATCATCGAAAATCAGCGTGTTCTCTGGAATTCCCTTGCTCAGGGTCTTCTCGCCTTTTCCGGTTTTTACCAGAATCGGTTGAGCATCGACGGCCAAAGCGGCTTCCAGGTCACCCTTACTATCACCGACAAACCACACGCCGGCCAGATTCACGTCGTAATGCGCGGCAATGCTGGTGAGCATGCCCGGCTTGGGTTTGCGGCAGGCGCAGCCCTCATCGGGCCCGTGCGGGCAATAGACGATCAGCCCGACTTCGCCACCCTGCTCGGCCACCAGCTTGCGCAATTGCGCATGCATGGCGTCGAGAGTAGCCAGGTCGTAGTAGCCACGGGCAATGCCGGACTGGTTGGTGGCAACCGCCACCGTCCAGCCGGCCTTGCTCAACTGCGCAATCGCTTCGATCGAACCCGGGATCGGAATCCACTCGTCCAGCGACTTGATGTAGGCGTCGGAGTCCTGGTTGATAACCCCGTCCCGATCGAGAATCAGCAGTTTCAAGACTTACCCCAGCAGCGAAATGTCGGCCACGCCCAGGAACAGACCGCGCAGGCGGCTGAGCAGGGCATAACGGTTGGCGCGGACATTGGCGTCGTCGGCGTTGACCATCACCGCCTCGAAGAAGGCGTCGACCGGTTCACGCAGGGCTGCCAGGCGCGCCAGCGATTCGCTGTACTGGCGCGCGGCAGCCATTGGCTGCACGGCCTGGTCGGCTTGCTGGATGGCCGAGTACAGGGAGAACTCGTTGGCGTTGTCGAAGTACTTCGGCTCGACCGTGGTGGCGACAGCGCCTTCGGCCTTGCTCAGCAGGTTCGACACGCGCTTGTTCACCGCGGCCAGGGCAGCGGCTTCCGGCAGTTGGCGGAAGGCCTGGACGGCCTGCACGCGCTGGTCGAAGTCCAGGGCCGAGCCTGGCTTGAGGGCACGCACCGACAAGTAGGTGGCAACGTCGATACCCTCGTCTTCGTAACGGGCACGCAGACGATCGAAGACGAACTCCAGTACCTGCTCGCCCAGGCCGGCGGCCTTGACCTTGGTACCGAACTGGCTGACTGCGAAGTTCACCGCTTCGTTCAGGTCCAGGTCCAGCTGTTTCTCGATCAGGATGCGCAGTACTCCCAGCGCTGCACGACGCAGGGCATAGGGGTCCTTGCTACCGGTCGGGAGCATGCCGATACCGAAGATACCCACCAGGGTGTCGAGCTTGTCGGCGATGGCCACAGCCGCGCCGGTCAGGGTCGACGGCAGTTCGGCACCGGCACCGCGCGGCATGTACTGCTCGTTCAGGGCCAGGGCAACGTCTTGCGGCTCGCCGTCGTTGAGCGCGTAGTAGTAGCCGGCAACACCCTGCATTTCAGGGAACTCGCCGACCATTTCGGTGGCCAGGTCGCATTTCGACAGCAGCCCGGCACGCGCCGCACGTTGGGCGTCGCCGCCAATGCGCTGAGCGATGAAGGCAGCCAGCTTGGCAACCCGCTCGGCCTTGTCGAAGACACTGCCCAGCTGGGCCTGGAACACTACGTTCTTCAGGCGCTCGTTGAAGCTTTCCAGCGGCTGCTTCTTGTCTTGCTTGAAGAAGAATTCGGCGTCGGTCAGGCGTGGGCGCACGACCTTCTCGTTGCCTTCGACGATCTGCTTCGGATCGCGACTCTCGACGTTGGCCACGGTGATGAAGCGCGGCAGCAGCTTGCCGTCGGCATCCAGCAGGCAGAAGTATTTCTGGTTGTCCTGCATGGTGGTGATCAGGGCTTCCTGCGGTACTTCAAGGAAGCGTTCCTCGAACGAGCACACCAGCGGCACTGGCCATTCGACCAGGGCGGTCACTTCATCGAGCAGCGCTGGCGGCACGATGGCGCTGCCTTCCTGTTGCATTGCCAGTTCGGCGGTACGCTTGCTGATCAGCTCGCGGCGCTCGGCAAAATCTGCCAGGACGTACGCCTTGCGCAGGTCTTCCTGGTAGTTGGCCGGGGCGCTGATGCGCACGTTTTCCGGATGGTGGAAGCGGTGGCCACGGGATTCACGACCGGCAGTCTGCGCCAGCAGGGTGCAGTCGACCACTTCGTCACCGAGCAGCATGACCAGCCACTGGGTTGGACGCACGAACTCTTCCTTGCGTGCACCCCAGCGCATGCGCTTGGGGATCGGCAGGTCGTTGAGCGAGTCTTCGACGATGGTTGGCAGCAGGCTGGCGGTGGCCTTGCCCGGGATGTGCTGTGAGAAGCGCAGCTTGGCGCCGCTCTGGTCGATATCCGACAGCTCTACCCCACACTTCTTGGCGAAGCCCAGGGCGGCCTGGGTCGGGTTGCCTTCAGCATCGAAGGCGGCCTGGCGTGGCGGGCCGTCGAGGTTGACGCTGCGGTCCGGCTGCTGGGTGTCGAGGTTGCGGATCAGCACGGCCAGGCGGCGCGGCGCGGCGAACACCTGCTTGTCGGTGTAGTTCAGGCCAGCGGCCTGCAGGCCTTTCTCGATACCGGCGAGGAAGGCGTCACCGAGGCTGCTCAGGGCCTTGGGTGGCAGTTCTTCGGTGCCCAGTTCAACCAGGAAATCTTGAGCACTCATTGTGCAGCCTCCAGCTTAGCCAACACTTCATCACGCAATTCAGGGGACGCCATCGGGAAGCCCAGCTTGGCGCGGGCTTGCAGGTAGCTCTGGGCTACGGCCCGGGCCAGGGTCCGTACGCGCAGGATGTAACGCTGACGCTCGGTCACCGAGATGGCGCGGCGGGCATCGAGCAGGTTGAAGGTGTGCGAGGCCTTGAGGACCATTTCATAGGTCGGCAGCGGCAGCTCCAGCTCGATCAGGCGGTTGGCTTCGCTTTCGTAGAAGTCGAACAGTTCGAACAGCTTCTCGACGTTGGCGTGTTCGAAGTTGTAGGTCGACTGCTCCACTTCGTTCTGGTGGAACACGTCGCCGTAGGTCACCTTGCCGAACGGGCCGTCGGTCCAGATCAGGTCGTAGACCGAATCCACGCCTTGCAGGTACATGGCCAGGCGTTCCAGGCCGTAGGTGATTTCACCGGTGACCGGGAAGCATTCGATGCCGCCCACTTGCTGGAAGTAGGTGAACTGGGTGACTTCCATGCCGTTGAGCCAGATTTCCCAACCCAGACCCCAGGCGCCGAGGGTCGGCGATTCCCAGTTGTCTTCGACGAAACGGATGTCGTGCACCAGCGGGTCGAGGCCGATGGCTTTCAGCGAGCCCAGGTACAGTTCCTGGAAGTTCGCCGGGTTCGGCTTGAGGACCACCTGGAACTGATAGTAGTGCTGCAGGCGGTTCGGGTTTTCGCCATAACGGCCATCCGCCGGACGACGGCTAGGCTGCACATAGGCGGCGTTCCAGGTTTCCGGGCCGACGGCGCGCAGGAACGTGGCAGTATGGAAAGTGCCGGCGCCTACTTCCATATCGTAGGGCTGAAGCACCACACAACCTTGCTCGGCCCAGTAGTTCTGCAGGGCGAGGATCAAGTCTTGGAAGGTACGCACGGCTGGCGTAGGCTGGCTCACGAAATTCACCTGTTTCTAGGGCTGCGAATATAAAGAGCGGGAGTATAACCCGATTCGCGCAGGCCTCTACCCTTGGAGCCTTATGCCACGTTGCTTTTGGTGTACCGACGATCCGCTTTACCAGGCTTACCACGACCAGGAATGGGGCACGCCGCAGCGTGATCCTGGCCAGTTGTTCGAGATGTTGCTGCTCGAAGGCTTCCAGGCCGGGTTGTCGTGGATCACTGTGCTGAAGAAACGCGAACGCTACCGTCAGGTGCTGTTCGGCTTCGATCCGCAGCGCCTGGCGCAAATGAGCGATGAAGAGATCGAAGAGCGCATGCTCGACCCGGGCATCATCCGCAACCGCCTCAAGCTCAATGCCGCGCGGCGCAATGCGCGGGCCTGGCTGGCGCTGGAGAACCCCGTTGAATGGCTTTGGTCGTTCGTCGGCGGCGCACCGAAGATCAATCATTTCGGCCAGCGCAGCGAGGTCCCGGCAGTCACCGATGAGGCCAAGGCAATGAGCAAGGCACTGCAGAAAGCTGGCTTCACCTTTGTCGGCCCGACTATCTGCTACGCCTTCATGCAGGCCACCGGCATGGTCATGGATCACACCCGCGATTGTGATCGCTACGCCGCTCTGCTGCGCTGAGGGTTACAATGGCCGGCTTGCAGAAAGAGGAACCAGCCTGTGGATAAATTCAAGGGCGCCTTGATGGTCGGGGCGTTGCGGTTGTTTGCCAAACTCCCCTGGGGCGCGGTACAGCGAGTCGGCGCGGCCATCGGCTGGATCATGTGGAAGGTGCCGAACAGTTCGCGCAACGTCGTGCGCATCAACCTGGCCAAATGCTTCCCGGAAATGGACCCGGTTGCCCGTGAGCAACTGGTTGGCCGGACCCTGATGGACATCGGCAAATCCTTTACCGAAAGCGCCTGTGCCTGGATCTGGCCGGCCCAGCGCTCGCTCGACCTGGTGCGCGAGGTCGAAGGCCTGGACGTGCTTGAAGCTGCCTTGGCGTCGGGCAAGGGCGTGGTCGGCATCACCAGCCACCTGGGCAACTGGGAAGTGCTCAACCACTTCTATTGCAGCCAGTGCAAACCGATCATTTTCTATCGCCCGCCCAAGCTCAAGGCGGTTGATGACCTGTTGCGCGAGCAGCGCGTGCAGCTGGGTAACCGCGTGGCCGCTTCCACCAAGGAAGGCATCCTGAGCATCATCAAGGAAGTGCGTAGAGGCGGTCAGGTCGGCATTCCGGCAGACCCGGAGCCGGCCGAGTCGGCGGGGATCTTCGTGCCGTTCTTCGCCACCAAGGCGCTGACCAGCAAATTCGTGCCAAACATGCTCGCTGGCGGCAAGGCAGTCGGGGTGTTCCTGCATGCCCTGCGCCTGCCGGATGGCTCTGGCTTCAAGGTGATCCTGGAAGCGGCGCCCGAGGCGATGTACAGCGAAGACACCGAAACCTCGGCGGCGGCCATGAGCCAGGTGGTCGAGCGCTATGTGCGGGCGTATCCGAGCCAATACATGTGGAGCATGAAGCGCTTCAAGAAGCGTCCGGCGGGTGAGCCGCGCTGGTATTGAGCTCCCTATCGCAGGCAAAGCCAGCTCCCACAGGATCGAGTTCGGCCATCAATTGTGGGAGCCGGCGTTGCCGGCGATGGACCGCGAAGCGGTCCTAAACAGCCTTGTCGAGCTTCTTCAGAAACACCGTCATCTCTTTCTCGGCCTGCTTGTCGCCATGGGCGCGAGCCGCTTCCAGCCCCTGCTCCCAGGCCTTGCGTGCACCCGCCAGGTCTCCCTGTAGCTGATGCGCCTTGCCCAGCAGCTTCCATGCCGCCGAATACTTCGGGTCGTGCTCAACGCAGCGCTGCAAGTGCACGGCCGCCTCGGCGCCATTGCCTTCATCGAGCCAGGCCTTGCCCAGGCCAAAGCGCAACAGGGCGTTATCCACACCCTTGGCCAGCATCTTTTCCAGTGATTCGCGCATTCCAGGTCCCTCTTTAGAAGAAGCTCAACCCTACATGGAACAGCTTCTCGACGTCACGGATGTACTTTTTATCCACAACGAAGAGGATCACGTGGTCGCCGGCTTCGATCACCGTGTCGTCATGGGCGATCAGTACTTCTTCGTCGCGAATGATCGCGCCGATGGTGGTGCCCGGTGGCAGGGCGATGTCTTCGATGGCCTTGCCGATCACCTTGCTCGACTTCGAGTCGCCGTGGGCAATCGCCTCGATGGCCTCGGCCGCACCGCGGCGCAGCGAGTGCACGCTGACGATATCGCCGCGGCGCACGTGAGCCAGCAGGGTGCCGATGGTGGCCAGCTGCGGGCTGATGGCGATGTCGATTTCGCCACCCTGGACCAGGTCGACATAGGCCGGGTTGTTGATGATGGTCATTACCTTGCGCGCGCCCAGGCGCTTGGCCAGCAGCGAGGACATGATGTTGGCCTCGTCATCGTTGGTCAGGGCCAGGAAGATGTCGGCTTCGGCGATGTTCTCTTCGAGCATCAGGTCGCGGTCCGAGGCGCTGCCTTGCAGTACCACGGTGCTTTCCAGGGTGTCGGACAGGTGCCGGCAGCGTGCCGGGTTCATCTCGATGATTTTCACCTGGTAACGGCTCTCGATGGCCTCGGCCAGGCGCTCGCCGATCTGCCCGCCGCCGGCGATGACCACGCGCTTGTTGGTCTCGTCGATGCGCCGCAGCTCGCCCATCACCGCACGGATGTGCGCCTTGGCGGCGATGAAGAACACTTCGTCGTCGGCCTCGATGACCGTGTCGCCTTGGGGCAGGATCGGCCGGTCACGGCGGAAGATCGCTGCCACGCGGGTGTCGACATTGGGCATGTGCGCACGGATCTGGCGCAGTTGCTGGCCCACCAGCGGTCCGCCGTAGTAGGCCTTGACCGCCACCAGTTGGGCCTTGCCTTCGGCGAAGTCGATCACCTGCAAGGCGCCGGGATGTTCGATCAGACGCTTGATGTAGTGGGTTACCACCTGCTCGGGGCTGATCAGCACGTCGACCGGGATGGCGTCGTTGTCGAACAGGCCGGCGCGGGTCAAGTAGGCCGATTCGCGCACCCGGGCGATCTTGGTCGGGGTGTGGAACAGGGTATGGGCGACCTGGCAGGCCACCATGTTGGTCTCGTCGCTATTGGTTACCGCCACCAGCATGTCGGCATCGTCGGCGCCGGCCTGGCGCAGCACGGTCGGAAAGGAGGCGCGGCCCTGCACGGTACGGATGTCCAGGCGGTCGCCGAGGTCGCGCAGGCGGTCGCCATCGGTGTCGACCACGGTGATGTCGTTGGCTTCGCTGGCCAGGTGTTCAGCCAGCGTACCGCCGACCTGCCCTGCGCCGAGGATGATGATCTTCATCCGCTGTTCCCTTCTCTTGTTATCCGCGCACGGCGGCGATTTTGATCAGCTTGGCATAGTAGAAGCCGTCGTGTCCGCCTTCCTGGGCCAGCAACTGGCGGCCATGGGGCTGGCGGATACCGGCCTGGGTCGCCAGGTCCAGCTCGCGGGCACCGGGGGTGCGGGCGAGGAAGGCCTCGATCACTTCGGTGTTTTCCGTCGGCAAGGTCGAGCAGGTGGCGTAGAGCAGGATGCCGCCGACCTCGAGGGTTGGCCACAGGGCGTCGAGCAGCTCGCCTTGCAGGCTGGCCAGGGCGGCGATGTCGCCGGCCTGGCGGGTCAGCTTGATGTCCGGATGGCGGCGGATCACCCCGGTGGCTGAACACGGCGCATCGAGCAGGATGCGCTGGAAGCCTTTGCCATCCCACCAGTTGGCGGTGTCGCGGGCGTCGCAGGCGATCAACTGGGCGTCGAGGCCCAGGCGATCGAGGTTCTCGCGCACGCGGGTCAGGCGCTTGGCCTCAAGGTCGATAGCGACCACGGCGTCCAGCCCCGCTTCAGCTTCCAGCAGGTGGCAGGTCTTGCCACCCGGGGCGCAGCAGGCGTCGAGCACGCGCTGGCCGGGGGACAGGTCGAGCAGGTCGGCGGCCAGTTGTGCGGCTTCGTCCTGGACGCTGATCCAACCCTGGTCGAAACCGGGCAGGCCGCGTACATCGCAGGCTTCGGCGAGCAGGATGCCGTCGCCGCTGAACTGGCAGGGCGCGGCTTCAAGGCCGGCTTCACGCAGCAGTTCGAGGTAGGCATCGCGGCTGTGATGGCGGCGGTTGACCCGCAAAATCATCGGCGGGTGGGCGTTGTTGGCAGCGCAGATGGCTTCCCATTGCTCGGGCCAGAAGGCCTTGAGCGACTTTTGCAGCCAGCGCGGGTGCGCAGTGCGCACCACCGGGTCGCGTTCCAGCTCGGCGAAAATCTCGCTGCTTTCCCGTTGCGCACGGCGCAGCACGGCGTTGAGCAAGCCCTTGGCCCAGGGCTTTTTCAGCTTGTCGGCGCAGCCTACGGTTTCGCCGATGGCGGCATGGGCGGGAATGCGCGTGTAGAGCAGCTGATACAGGCCGACCAGCAGCAGCGCCTCGACATCAGCGTCGGCGGCCTTGAACGGCTTCTGCAGCAGGCGCTCGGCCAGGGCCGACAGCCGTGGCTGCCAGCGCGCGGTGCCGAAGGCCAGGTCCTGGGTCAGGCCACGGTCACGTACTTCGACTTTGTCCAGCTGACTTGGCAGCGAGCTGTTCAGCGATGCCTTGCCACTGAGTACTGCCGCCAGGGCGCGGGCGGCTGCCAGACGTGGATTCATTGGCCAAGTACCGTGCCGGTGGCGAATTTCTCGCGGCGACTGTTGAACAGGTCACTGAAGTTCAGCGCCTTGCCGCCAGGCAGTTGCAGGCGGGTCAGGCACAGCGCCTGCTCACCGCAGGCGACGATCAGGCCGTCCTTGCTGGCAGAGAGGATTTCCCCTGGGTTGCCCGAGCCTGTGGATAAGCTGGCGGTGAGCACCTTCACGGCTTCGCCGTTGAGGGTGCTGTGGCAGATCGGCCATGGGTTGAAGGCGCGAATCAGGCGCTCCAGCTCAACCGCCGGACGGCTCCAGTCCAGGCGCGCTTCGTCCTTGTTCAGCTTGTGTGCATAAGTGGCCAGGCTGTCGTCCTGTACTTCACCCTGCAAGGTGCCAGCGGCGAGGCCCGCAACGGCCTCGAGCACGGCTGGCGGGCCCATTTCGGCGAGGCGGTCGTGCAGGGTGCCACCGGTGTCGCTGGCACTGATCGGGGTGCTGACCTTGAGCAGCATCGGCCCGGTGTCCAGGCCCGCTTCCATGCGCATCACGGTGACGCCGCTTTCGCTGTCACCGGCTTCGACCGCACGCTGGATCGGCGCGGCGCCACGCCAGCGCGGCAGCAGCGAAGCATGGCTGTTGATGCAGCCCAGGCGCGGAATATCCAGCACCGCCTGGGGCAGGATCAGGCCATAGGCGACCACCACCATCAGGTCAGGCTGCAGGGCTGCCAGTTCCGCTTGTGCCTCGGCGTTGCGCAGGGTCGGTGGTTGCAGGACCTGGATGCCGTTATCCACAGCCAGCTGCTTGACCGCGCTTGGCATCAGTTTTTGCCCACGACCGGCCGGACGGTCCGGCTGGGTGTAGACCGCCACCACGTCATAGGGGCTGTCGATCAGGGCCTTGAGGTGTTCGGCGGCAAACTCTGGGGTGCCTGCGAAGACAATGCGCATGGAGTTCTCGCTTAAAAAGAAAAAGGCTTGCCGGAGCAAGCCTTTGGGAAGAGGAGATCAAGCTTGCTGGCGATGCTGTTTTTCCAGCTTCTTCTTGATCCGGTCGCGTTTGAGCGTCGACAGGTAGTCAACGAACAGCTTGCCGTTGAGGTGGTCGCATTCGTGCTGGATGCACACCGCCAACAGGCCTTCGGCGATCAGCTCGTACGGCTTGCCGTCGCGGTCCAGCGCCTTGACCTTGACCCGTATCGGGCGATCGACGTTCTCGTAGAAGCCGGGCACCGACAGGCAGCCTTCCTGATACTGATCCATTTCGTCGGTCAGCATCTCGAGTTCGGGGTTGATGAACACCCGTGGCTCGCTGCGGTCTTCGCTCAGGTCCATGACCACGATGCGCTGGTGCACGTTGATCTGGGTGGCGGCGAGGCCGATGCCAGGGGCTTCGTACATGGTTTCAAACATGTCATCGATCAACTGGCGAACGCCGTCGTCGACTTCGGTCACCGGTTTGGCGATGGTACGAAGGCGCGGGTCCGGGAATTCGAGGATGTTCAGAATGGCCATAAGCGTATGAGCTGCACTGTGCGATGAATTACAAACATGAGTACACATAATAAAGGGATTCGGCGCATTCGGCACCTGGCAAAGGTCAGCTAAGGTTTCAGGGTGCTTTTTCACCCGTGTCTGCAAGCCTGAAGGACTGCCCTCGAGGGAAATCCTTCAACCGGTTGTCAAAGTATTATCAACAGAGTTATCCACAGCTTCTTCACGGCTGGCCCAGGCTGCCCGATCAAGGATGATCGTCATGTCGCAACCCTTATCGCCGGCGTGTTCACCCGCCGAACTCGAAGCGCGCTTGCGTCTTCATTTGCTGCCGTCCCTGGGGCCGCGGCGTTTTCATACCCTTATCCAGGCCTTTGGCAACGCCTCTGCGGCACTCAGTGCGCCGGCCGCTGCCTGGCGCGTGCTGGGCGTGCCAACGGAGAGCAGCGATGCCCGGCGCAGCCTTGAAGTGCGTGACGGCGCGGCAGCGGCAATGCGCTGGCTAGAGGCCCGCGACCAGCATTTGCTGATGTGGGATGACCCCTGCTACCCAGGCTTGCTGGCCGAACTGGGGGACGCCCCGCCGCTGCTTTTTATCGCCGGCAACCCGGCCATTCTGGAAAAACCGCAGTTGGCGATCGTTGGCAGTCGAAGGGCGGCGAGGCCTGCGCTCGATACAGCAGCGGCCTTCTCTCGAAGTCTTGCCCGGGGTGGTTTTGTCATTACCAGCGGCCTGGCCCTGGGGGTCGATGGCGCTGCGCATCAGGCTGCCCTGGACGCCGGCGGGCAGACCATCGGTGTGCTGGGTACCGGGCTGCAAAAATTTTATCCACAGCGCCACAGAGCGCTGGCGGCGGCGATGATCGAGCGAGGTAGCGCGGTGGTCTCCGAGTTTCCGCTGGATGCCGGGCCTGTGGCCGGTAATTTTCCCCGGCGAAACCGGATCATCAGCGGCCTGTCGCTGGGTGTGCTGGTGGTCGAGGCGAGTCTTGCCAGTGGTTCGCTGATTACCGCGCGACTGGCGGCTGAGCAAGGCCGCGAGGTGTATGCCATTCCAGGCTCGATTCACCACCCCGGCTCCAAGGGCTGTCACCAGTTGATTCGTGATGGCGCCTTGTTGGTGGAAACCGTCGACCAGATCGTCGAAACCCTGCAGGGCTGGCAGCGCTTGCCGCCCTTGCAATCGCCTGTAACCGCCAGCCATGCCCTGGTCGACTTGCTGCTGGCCGCGCCGCAAACCACTGAGGGCCTGGCCAGTAGCAGTGGCTGGCCGTTACCCAGGGTGCTGGCCGCGCTGACTGAGCTGGAATTGGCCGGAAGGGTCTGTAATGAAGCTGGGCGTTGGTTTGCCCGGCCCGGCTAAGTACACTGCTCATCTGCCTTTATGCGGAGTGAAAGCAATGGTGAGCAGTTGGCGTGTGCAACAAGCCGCGCGTGAAATTCGGGCAGGTGCGGTGATTGCCTATCCGACCGAAGCGGTCTGGGGCCTGGGTTGTGACCCTTGGAACGAAGAAGCGGTGGATCGCCTGCTGGCGATCAAGTCGCGTTCGGTCGACAAGGGGCTGATCCTGATCGCCGATAATATCCACCAGTTCGACTTCCTTTTCGAGGATTTCCCCGAAACCTGGCTGGACCGCATGTCTGCGACCTGGCCGGGGCCGAACACCTGGCTGGTGCCGCATCAGAACCTGCTGCCGGAGTGGATTACCGGGGTGCATGACACGGTGGCGTTGCGCGTTAGCGATCACCCGGTCGTGCGGGATTTGTGCGCACTGGTCGGGCCGCTGATTTCCACGTCGGCCAACCCGCAAGGTCGCCCGGCTGCCAAGACCCGTTTGCGCGTCGAGCAGTACTTCCGCGGGCAGCTGGACCTGGTGCTCGGTGGCGCCCTGGGTGGGCGGCGTAACCCGAGTGTGATTCGTGACCTGGCGACCGGTGAGATTGTGCGGGCCGGCTGAGGGCCTCATCGCTGGCAAGCCAGCTCCCACAAGGTTTACCGAGAGCCCTGTGGGAGCCGGCCTTGCCGGCGATGAATTCACCCCCGCTTCAAGGCAGCAACACCGTCGACCCCACCGTCCTGCGCGCCGACAGCTCGCTCTGTGCCCTGGCCGCCTCGCTCAGTGGATAACGTTGCTGGATATCCACAGCCAGCTTGCCGCTGGCAATCATCGCAAACAGATCGTCAGCCATCGCCTGGGTGTTCTCGGCGTTATTGGCATAGCTGGCCAGGGTTGGCCGGGTGACATACAGCGAGCCCTTTTGCGCCAGGATCCCCAGGTTGACCCCGCTCACCGCGCCAGAGGCATTGCCGAAGCTGACCATCAGCCCACGCGGCGCCAGGCAGTCCAATGAAGTCAGCCAAGTGTCCTGGCCGACGCCGTCGTACACCACCGGGCATTTCTTTCCGTCAGTCAGTTCCAGTACTCGCTGGGCCACGTCTTCGCGGCTGTAATCGATGGCCGCCCAGGCGCCCAGGGCTTTGGCTCGCTCGGCCTTCTCGGCGGAGCTGACAGTACCGATCAATCTGGCCCCCAGGGCTTTGGCCCATTGGCAGGCCAGCGAGCCGACGCCACCTGCTGCGGCGTGGAACAAGATGGTTTCGCCCGGTTGCACCGCGTAGGTCTGCTTGAGCAGGTATTGCACGGTCAGGCCCTTGAGCATCACCGCCGCCGCTTGCTCGAAGCTGATGCTGTCGGGGAGTTTGACCAGGTTGGCCTCAGGCAGCACATGCACTTCGCTATAGGCGCCCAGCGGGCCGCCGGCATAGGCGACGCGGTCGCCGACCTTGAGCCGGGTGACTTGCTCGCCCACCGCCTCGACCACTCCGGCGCCTTCAGTGCCCAGGCCCGATGGCAGTGACGGCGGCGCATAGAGACCGCTGCGAAAGTAGGTATCGATGAAGTTCAGGCCGATCGCCTGGTTACGCACGCGGACCTGCTGCGGGCCGGGCGCCGCCGGCTCGAAGTCGACCAGGGTCAGGACTTCGGGGCCGCCGTGCTGGCTGAACTGGATACGCTTGGCCATCTGCACTCTCCTGAAGGTACCGGAAAACCCCTATCGGACGCCTTTGCTTGATCGCCGTCAACTGCGGCCCGCCTGCCGCCGGTGGTATGCTACGCGCCGAATTTGCCTTAGCCCGCTTCCAGGTGACCTGATGACTAGCCGCACCGAGGCCGTGAAAGCCTACCTGCTCGACCTGCAAGACCGTATCTGCACCGCCCTCGAAAACGAAGACGGCGGCGCCCGCTTTGTCGAGGACGCCTGGACGCGCGAGGCCGGCGGTGGCGGGCGAACCCGGGTGATCGGCGACGGCAAGGTCATCGAAAAAGGCGGGGTGAACTTCTCCCACGTGTTCGGCAGCGGTTTGCCACCCTCGGCCAGTGCCCACCGGCCGGAGCTGGCTGGGCGCGGTTTCGAAGCCCTGGGCGTGTCGCTGGTGATCCATCCGCACAACCCGCATGTGCCGACTTCCCACGCCAACGTGCGGTTTTTCATCGCTGAGAAAGAAGGTGAAGAA
Organism: Pseudomonas sp. ZL2; assembly: GCF_054788455.1. Lineage (NCBI taxonomy): Bacteria > Pseudomonadati > Pseudomonadota > Gammaproteobacteria > Pseudomonadales > Pseudomonadaceae > Pseudomonas > Pseudomonas sp. ZL2. The sequence goes on from NZ_JBGOGX010000003.1 coordinate 371,355, forward strand.
GCCGTCTGGTGGTTTGGCGGCGGCTTCGACCTGACCCCTTACTACGGCAACGAAGAAGACTGTGTGCATTGGCACCAGGTTGCCGAGCGCGCCTGCGCGCCTTTTGGCGCCGACGTCTATCCGCGCTACAAAGCCTGGTGCGACCGCTACTTCCACCTCAAGCACCGCGGCGAGCCACGGGGCATTGGCGGCCTGTTCTTCGATGACCTCAACGAATGGGACTTCGACACCTGCTTCGCCTTCATCCGCGCCATCGGCGACGCCTATGTCGAGGCTTACCTGCCGATCGTCCAGCGCCGCAAGGATCAGCCCTATACCGCCGAGCAGCGTGAGTTCCAGGAATACCGTCGCGGCCGCTATGTCGAGTTCAACCTGGTCTACGACCGTGGCACCCTGTTCGGCCTGCAATCGGGCGGACGTACCGAATCGATCCTCATGTCGCTGCCACCGCAAGTGCGTTGGGGGTACGATTGGAAGGCCGCGCCAGGCAGCGAAGAAGCACGTCTGACCGAGTATTTCCTGCAGGACCGTGATTGGCTTGGCGAGGCCAGGACCAGCCACTGAACCGCTGTGGATAACTTTCCGGCCCTGCCCGACCTTGACCCAGGAACCGCGTGAATGGACCAGTACGTTGTATTCGGCAACCCGATCGGCCACAGCAAGTCGCCGCTGATCCACCGCCTGTTCGCCGACCAGACCGGCCAGCAGCTGGAGTACAGCACGCTGCTGGCGCCACTGGATGATTTCAGCATGTGTGCCCAAGGCTTTTTCAAGCAGGGCCTGGGCGCCAACGTCACCGTGCCGTTCAAGGAAGAAGCCTATCGCCTGGTCGATAGCCTGACGCCACGGGCCAAGCGTGCGGGGGCGGTCAACACCCTGAGCAAGCTCGCCGACGGCAGCCTGCAGGGCGACAACACCGATGGTGCCGGCCTGGTGCGCGACCTGACCGTCAATGCCGGCGTGCAACTGACCGGCAAGCGCATCCTGCTGCTCGGCGCCGGCGGTGCCGTGCGTGGGGTGCTGGAGCCATTGCTGGCGCACAATCCGGCTTCGCTGGTGATCGCCAACCGCACGGTGGAAAAAGCCGAACAACTGGCCCGTGAGTTCGCCGACCTGGGGCCGGTGGCTGCCAGCGGTTTCGACTGGCTTGAAGAGCCGGTCGACCTGATCATCAACGCCACTTCGGCGAGCCTTGCCGGCGAGTTGCCGCCGATCTCCGCCAGCCTGATCGAGCCGGGTAAAACCGTGTGCTACGACATGATGTATGGCAAGGAGCCGACGCCTTTCTGCCGCTGGGCCAGCGAGCACCAGGCCGCCAAGGTCCTGGACGGCCTGGGCATGCTTGCCGAACAGGCCGCCGAGGCGTTCTTCATCTGGCGTGGCGTGCGCCCCGACACTGCCCCGGTGCTGGATGAACTGCGCCGCCAGCTGGCGCGCGGCTAATCTTTGAAGCGGATCGGGCAGTTCGCTGCCCCTTCGAGCTTGTGCAATTCCTCGATCACTTGCGGGCGCGCCCGTTGTAGCGTCAGGCTGCCGCCCGCACGGCCCAGTCGCCGGGCTTCGCGGTGGAGCATGTCGACCCCGGAATAGTCGATGAAGTTGATCTGCCGCGCATCGATCACCACCTGCGGGCCCTGGCAGCGTTGCAGGCGTACCTGCAGGTAATGGCTGGCGCCGAAGAAGATCGAGCCACCCACCCGCAGCACATCGGCATCGCCTTCACGAGACTGCTGCACCCGTGGCCGCGAAGTACGCTTGAGGTAGAAAAACAGCGACGCCAGTACCCCGGCGTAGATTGCTGTTTGCAGCTCCAGCAGCAAGGTGGCGGCAGCAGTCAGGGCCATGACCAGAAATTCCGAGCGGCTGACCCGAAATAGTGCGCGGATCACCCGACGATCCACCAGTCCCCAGCAGATCAGCAGGATGCTGCCGGCCATGGCCGGGATCGGGATATGCGCGATCAGTCCCGCCCCTGCTACCGCAAATAAAGTTACCCACAGGGCGGAAAACACTCCGGCCAAGGGCGAACGGGCGCCAGCGTCATAGCTGAGCCCGGAGCGGGTGAAGGAACCGGACGACAGGTAGCCGGAGAAGAACCCCCCGACCATGTTCGACAAGCCCTGGGCGCGGATCTCCTGATTGGCATCGATGAGCTGTTCGGAGCGTGAAGACAGCGAGCGGGCAATCGACAGGCTGGTAACCAGACCGAGCATGCCTACCGCGACGGCGCTGGGTAGCAGACGCAGGATCAGTTCCAGGTCCAGCAGTGGCAACGGGCTCAGCGGTGGCAACTGGCCGATGAAGCCGGGGACCAATTGCACGTGGCCAAAAACGCCTGGCAGCGACCAGACCAGCAAGCTGGCAACCGCCAAGGTTATCAACAGGCCGGGCCAGCGCGGGCGCATTACCTTTACCGCAACGCCCAGCAGTACGGTACCCAGGCCCAGCAACAGTGAAGGCCAATCCACCTCCCCGGCGTGATCCAGCAAGTTTTGCAGGGTTTTCAATGCCGTGGCCTGGCTGGGCAGGTTCATCCCCAGCAAGTTGGGCAGTTGCCCAAGCGCGATCACCACCGCAGCACCCAGGGTGAAGCCCAGCACCACCGATTGCGAGACAAAATTGACCAGCGCACCAAAGCGCAGCAGCCCCAGCAACCACTGAAACACCCCGGCGAGGAAGGTCAGCAGCAGGATCAGGGTGATGTAGTCGCTGCTGCCAGCGACCGCCAGCGGGCTGACGCTGGCATAGAGGACGATTGAGATCGCTGCCGTCGGCCCGCAGATCAGGTGCCAGGAAGAACCCCACAGGCAGGCGATCATGACCGGCACAATCGCCGCGTACAGCCCGTACTCGGCAGGCAGCCCGGCGATCAGGGCGTAGGCGATTGATTGCGGCAAGGCCAGGATCGCCCCGCTCAGGCCGACCAGTAGATCGCGGCGCACACTGGCTCGGGTCTGGCGCGGCAGCCAAGTGAGAAACGGCAGCAGTTGGTGGCGGTCGGGCCAGGCCATGAAGGGTCTCTATCGCAGGTGGAAGCTGTTCAGGGTGCGATGTCGGGCGCTTGGGTGCAAGCCGGGTCAGAAGACAAAGTTCACGTGTTCGCCGTGGTGCAGCTTCAGCTCCAGGGCATCAACCATGGCGGCCGCCACCCGGGCCAGGCGTTGCAGTGGCTCGGCCAGGCCCGGCTCAAGGGTGCCGTGGGTCTGGTGAAAATGCTCGATACCCAGGCCAGCAACCTGTTGTGGAGTATTGACCAAGGTCCAGTGCAGCGGGCTGCGCTGCAACAGGTCGACGATCTGGTCGGCGCAGGCCCGTTGCTGCTCGCTGTGCCCTTCGCTGTGATCCAGCACGTCGAAATCGCCCACCAGCAGCAGCCGGCGTATAGTTGTGCGGGCCATGCCGGCGATCAGCGCTTGGCTCATGCGCAGCTGCGCGGCAAAGTCGTCAGGCGCCAGTGCCGCCAGCAGGCAGATCACCGCCGAACCGCCGGCTACGCTTTGTTCAGCCTGATCGGGGTTGTCCAGGCCGCCGGTCTTGAAGTGCAAGCCGGGGCGTGGCGCCAGGCTGTTGAGGTCATCGACCACGGCGATCACCTCGTGCTGGCGCTTGAGCAATTCGGCCATCAGGGCGCTGCCCAGGCTGCTCAGTCCTCCGAGCAGGGCCAGTTTGAACACTGGGGTTTCGGCATTTTTCACCAGATCACTCCATTGGCAGCGGGTGATCATTTGACCCGCGCAGCGCGCTGCGGGTTCGTTATGATTCAGGAGTTTTCGTGCAGAGGATCAAGGGTTATCACGCCCATATCTACTATGACGCCAGCACCATGGAACAGGCCCGGCAACTGTGTGAAGAAGCCGCTCGGCTGTTTCCGGTGAGCATGGGCCGCATGCATCAGAAGCCGGTCGGACCGCACCCGGACTGGAGCTGCCAGCTGGCCTTCGGGCCTGAGGTGGTGGGCGTGGTGTTGCCCTGGCTGGCGTTGTATCGCCATGGGCTGGTGGTGTTTCTGCATCCGCTGACCGGGGATGAGCTGGCCGATCATCGCGATCATGCGATCTGGATGGGAGCGGTGCGGCCTTTGAATCTTTCGATCTTTCAACAGCCTTGAAATTTCGAGCTTTACCATCGCTGGCAAGCCAGCTCCCACAGGTACCGGAGTGATCCGAAGATCGCCGCTGTCCTGTGGGAGCCGGCTTGCCGGCGATTGAGGCGCTGCCTCAAGCCTTGCGCGCACCCCGCACACCCTGGGCCAACGCCGAGCACAGCTCGAGCACATCACCCACGGCCTGTTCGGCATTCTTGGCATTGGCAATCTTGTCCACCAGCGCCGAGCCTACCACTACACCATCTGACAGTTTGGCAATGGCAGCTGCCTGCTCTGGCGTGCGGATACCGAAGCCGACGCTGATCGGCAGGTCGGTGTGCCGGCGCAGGCGCTCGATGGCGCTGCTGACGTGTTCGGTGGTCGCTGAACCGGCACCGGTCACGCCGGCAACCGACACGTAGTAGACGAAGCCCGAGCTGCGCTCAAGCACGCGCGGCAGGCGCACGTCGTCGGTGGTCGGGGTGGTCAGGCGGATGAAGTCGATACCTGCGGCCTGGGCCGGGGTAGCCAGCTCGGCATCATGCTCTGGCGGCAGGTCGACGATGATCAGGCCATCCACGCCCACTGCCTTGGCCTGGGCCACGAAGGCCTCGACACCAAAGCGGTGGATCGGGTTGTAGTAGCCCATCAGCACGATCGGCGTGGTCTGGTTGCCGACGCGGAACTCGCTGACCATCTGCAGGGTTTTCGCCAGGGTCTGGCCGGCTTCCAGGGCGCGCAGGGTGGCGAGCTGAATTGCCACGCCGTCGGCCATCGGGTCGGTGAACGGCATGCCCAGCTCGATCACGTCGGCGCCAGCAGCCGGCAGGCCCTTGAGGATCTCCAGCGAGGCATCGTAGCCAGGGTCGCCGGCGGTGATGAAGGTGACCAGTGCGGAGCGGCCTTCGGCCTTCAGTTCGGCGAAGCGTTGTTCAAGACGGCTCATGCCTGTTTCTCCTGGGCGGCCATATGGCTCATCACGGTTTGCATGTCTTTGTCGCCGCGCCCGGACAGGCACACCACCATCAGGTGATCCTTGGGCAGGGTTGGCGCGCGTTTGATCGCTTCGGCCAGGGCATGGGAGGTTTCCAGGGCCGGAATAATGCCTTCCAGGCGGCAGGTGGTGTGGAACGCGGCCAGGGCTTCGTCGTCGGTGATGCTGACGTACTCGACGCGTTTCACTTCGTGCAACCAGGCGTGTTCAGGGCCGATGCCGGGGTAGTCGAGGCCGGCGGAAATCGAGTGGGCGTCGGTGATCTGGCCGTCGGCATCCTGCAGCAGGTAGGTGCGGTTGCCATGCAGTACGCCCGGCACGCCACCGTTGAGGCTGGCGGCATGCTTGTCAGTGTCGACGCCATGGCCACCGGCTTCGACGCCGATGATCTGCACGCTGGCGTCATCGAGGAAGTCGTGGAACAGGCCCATGGCATTGGAGCCGCCGCCGACGCAGGCGATCAGGCTGTCGGGCAGGCGCCCTTCCTTGGCTTGCAGCTGTTCGCGGGTTTCTTTGCCGATGATCGACTGGAAGTCGCGGACCATTGCCGGGTACGGGTGCGGGCCGGCCACGGTGCCGATCAGGTAGAAGGTGTCGTCGACGTTGGTGACCCAGTCACGCAAAGCCTCGTTCATCGCGTCCTTGAGGGTGCCGGTACCGGCGGTGACCGGGACGATTTCGGCGCCCAGCAGCTTCATGCGAAATACGTTGGCTTGCTGGCGCTCGATGTCGGTGGCGCCCATGTAGATCACGCAAGGCAGGCCGAAGCGTGCGGCGACGGTGGCAGTGGCCACACCGTGCATGCCGGCTCCGGTTTCGGCGATCAAGCGTTTTTTGCCCATGCGCTTGGCCAGCAGTACCTGGCCAATGCAGTTGTTCACCTTGTGCGCGCCGGTGTGGTTGAGCTCTTCACGCTTGAAGAAGATCTTCGCGCCGCCGCAATGTTCGGTCAGGCGTTCGGCGAAATACAGCGGGTTGGGCCGGCCGATGTAGTCGCGCTGAAAGTACGCCAGTTGCTCGAGGAACTCCGGGTCGGCCTTGGCCGCCTCGTATTCGCGGGCCAGGTCGAGCACCAGCGGCATCAGGGTTTCTGCCACGTAGCGGCCGCCGAATGCGCCAAACAGGCCGTTGGCATCGGGGCCGGCGCGGAAGTTGGTCTGGGTCATGGGTCGCTCCAGGGCGGTAGTGAAGTCGGGAATGGCTTTACTCTAACCACGACACGCGCAACTGAAAACCGATAAGATTGCGACAACATGTCAGGAAAACTCACACGTCATGCGCCAGGACCTGCCTCCCCTCAATGCCCTTCGGGCCTTTGAAGCCACTGCCCGGCTCAACAGCGTCAGCCAGGCGGCCGAGCAGCTGCACGTTACCCACGGTGCGGTAAGCCGGCAATTGAAGGTGCTTGAAGAACACCTTGGGGTGGCGTTGTTCGTCAAGGAAGGGCGCGGCCTTAAACTCACAGATGCGGGTGTGCGTTTACGCGATGCCAGCAGCGACGCGTTCGAGCGTCTGCGCGGGGTGTGCGCCGAACTGAGCCAGAGCAGCGCCGATGCGCCGTTCGTCCTCGGCTGTTCCGGTAGCTTGCTGGCACGCTGGTTCATCCCGCGGCTGGGCCGGCTGAAGGCGGACCTGCCGCAACTGCGCCTGCACCTGTCGGCCGGTGAAGGTGATCTCGACCCGCGCCGCCCGGGGCTGGACGCCCTGCTGGTGTTTGCCGAGCCACCGTGGCCGGCGGACATGCAGGTTCATGTGCTGGCCCAGGAGCGCATTGGCCCGGTGCTCAGCCCGCACTTCCCCGGCTTCAACCGCTTGCAGCAGGCGCCGGCTGAGGCGCTGCTGGCTGAAACACTGTTGCAGACCACCTCTCGCCCGCAAGCCTGGCCAAGCTGGGCCGCGCAGCAGGGTATAGACCCGCAGGCGCTGCGCTACGGGCAGGATTTCGAGCATCTGTATTACTTGCTGGAGGCGGCAGTGGCGGGGCTGGGTGTGGCGATTGCACCGCAACCGCTGGTAGCCGACGATCTGCGGGCCGGCCGTCTGGCTGCACCCTGGGGATTTTGTGAAACACAGGCCGCGCTGGCCCTGTGGGTGCCGCGACGCGCCGCAGACGGGCGCGCCGAGCAATTAGCCGGCTGGTTGCGCGCCGAGCTGGCGCGCCAGGCCGCTTAGTTACCGCGTTTGCACAGCAGGTACGCGGCCAACAGGCCGAGGGCGCCAACGGCGACACCGGCGGTGGTCCAAGGGTGCTCCTGGGCATAGTCGCGGGTGGCGAGGCCAGTCTGGCGGGTCTTGGTTTTGACGTCTTCGTAGGCATCGCTGAGCAGGCTGCGCGAATGGCGCAGGGCATTCTCGGCGTTGCCCTTGAGCGTCTTCAAGGTTTTGCGCGACTCATCCGAGGCATCGTCCTTGAGGCTTTCCAGGGACTTGAGCAGGCTTTCGATTTCCGCTTCCATGCTTTGCAGCGAAGCTTTGCGCAGCGAGGTGTTGGCCATGGTGACTCTCCTTCGAGGTTGAGTTGAGCTGTGTAGTTTCCGACTACAGGGTGTTGGGAAAGTGCAGTCGAACTTTTAGCGGTATTTACCCCTCGCAGGTAAATCAGCCCGGCGCTGCTAGGCTCTATCTCACATTAAAAAAGGAGGTTGCCATGTCAGATCACCACACCTACAAGAAAATCGAGCTTGTCGGCTCGTCGCCTACTTCCATTGAAGAGGCGATCAACAACGCCCTGGCCGAGGCAGGCAAAAGCATCAAGCATCTTGAATGGTTCGAGGTGGTCGACACCCGTGGCCATATCAAGGACAACAAGGCCGCGCATTTTCAGGTCACGCTCAAGGTGGGCTTTCGCATCGTCAATAGCTGAAGCGGCGACACTGGCTTGTGCGGGTCAATTGCGTTACACAGTCTGAGGCGCCCGGCCCTCCTGGCGCCCTTCTCTACTTTGATCTGAACAAGGAAAGCGATCGATGAAGAAGTTAGTAGTAGCGATAGGTTTGATGACGTTGGCGGGTACCGCGTTGGCAGCCGGCAAGCCATGTGAAGAGTTGAAAGCTGAGATAGCCGCCAAGATCGACGCCAAGGGCGTCAGCGGCTACTCGCTGGAGATCGTCGATAAAGGCGCTGCCGCTGGTGGCAAGGTCGTGGGTAGCTGCGAAGGCGGTACCAAGGAAATCGTCTACAAGCGCGGCTGATCGATATTGAATCCATCGCGGGGCAATCCCGCTCCTACCTGATTGTAGGAGCTGGATTGCCCCGCGATAGGGCCCTCAGCCGCCCAGCACCGTCTGCGCCAGCAGCTCATAAGACCGAATCCGGTCTGCATGCTCATACAGATCGCAGGTAAAGATCAGCTCATCAGCCTCGGTTTGCTCCAGCAGCACCTCAAGCTTGGCGCGGATTTTCTCTGGGCTACCCACCATCGCCAGGCCAAGGAAACTGCCCACCGCTTCACGCTCATGAGGCAGCCACAGGCCGTCCATGGTCTCTACCGGCGGACGTTGCACCAGGCTTTGGCCGCGCATCAGGGCGAGGATGCGCTGATACACCGAGGTGGCCAGGTAATCAGCCTGTTCATCAGTCTCGGCCGCCACCAGGGGTACACCGAGCATCACGTAGGGCTTGTCGAGCACGGCCGAAGGCTGGAAGTGGTTGCGGTACACGCGAATCGCTTCGTGCATGTAGCGCGGGGCGAAATGCGAAGCGAAGGCGTAGGGTAAACCGCGCATTCCGGCCAATTGCGCACTGAACAGGCTCGAACCCAGTAACCAGATCGGTACTTCAGTACCGTATCCCGGCACGGCAATGACTTTCTGATCCGGTGTGCGCGGGCCCAGGTAACGCATCAGTTCTTCGACATCATCGGGGAAGTCGTCCGCACTGCCAGAGCGTTCGCGGCGCAGGGCGCGGGCGGTCATCTGGTCGGAGCCGGGTGCGCGCCCCAGGCCCAGGTCGATACGCCCGGGGTAAAGACTGGCCAGGGTCCCGAACTGTTCGGCGATCACCAGCGGCGCATGGTTGGGCAGCATTACCCCGCCGGCGCCAACGCGAATGGTCGACGTACCACCGGCCAGGTAACTGAGCAGTACCGAGGTTGCAGAACTTGCGATGCCATCCATGTTGTGGTGCTCGGCCACCCAGAAGCGGTTGTAGCCAAACTTTTCGACATGTTGCGCCAGGTCCAGCGAGTTGCGCAGGGACTGCGCCGGGCCGCTGTCGGCACGCACTGGTACCAGGTCGAGGGTGGAGATCTTGATATCCGCAAGTCGCTTCATGGGCGTTTGAGCCTCCTGGGCAGTCGATTGGCCGAAATAACCCAACGGCCTTTCTAGCTCTGTATGGGCACATCTGCAGGAATCAATGCCAGGGTTTGTAATCCGTCTGAACTTGCCTGAGTCAAGGATCTCTGAATTTAAGGCAAGGCGCGATATCACGCGTCCCACGGAGCTCAGGAGGCATTATGAAAAAAACAGCATCGGCTATCTGGCAAGGTGGCTTGAAGGACGGCAAGGGCCTGCTTTCTACGGAAAGTGGCGCGCTTAAACAGAACCCCTATGGCTTCAACACCCGCTTCGAGGGCCAGCCGGGCACCAACCCGGAAGAATTGATCGGTGCGGCGCATGCCGGCTGTTTCTCCATGGCCCTGTCGATGATGCTCGGTGAGGCCGGATTGACCGCAGAACGCATCGATACCATTGCTGAAGTGACCCTCGACAAACTGCCAGATGGCTTTGCCATTACCGCCGTGAACCTGATCCTAAAGGCCAAGGTGCCCGGGGCCAGCGAAGCGCAGTTTCTTGAGATCGCCAACAAGGCCAAGGCCGGTTGCCCGGTATCGAAAGTGCTCAACGCGAAAATCAGCCTGGATGCGACGCTGCTGAGTTAAGGCAGAACCGGGACGCGCTTCTTGTGGTCAAATGAGGGTCGGTAGAACGTCTGCCGCCACAAGGAGCTGTCCCATGATCCGTGTTGCAATCGCTGTGCTCGCTTCGCTGCTGGCAACGTCTGCGTTGGCCGCGACCAAGAACTGTGAAGAGCTCAAGGCCGAGATTGAGGCGAAGATCCAGGCCAACAACGTGAGTTCCTACACCCTGGAAATTGTCAGCAATGACGAAGTCAAAGACCAGAACATGGTGGTTGGCAGCTGTGAAAACGGCACCAAGAAGATCATCTATCAAAAGAATGATCGCTAGGTATCAGGGTGTGCAGAAGATGTCGTTCGATTCCTCGGCCACGACCTTGCGCTGAGCGTCATAGAGGTAGGCACTGGGCTGCATGGCCGGTGCCCGGGCTTCCAGGCGGTAGCGCTGACCGGCCTCGAAATGGGCGAATTTGACCGTCAGGTAACAGGTACGCTCGGTCGGGTCGGTGCTGAAACCACCGGAGTAGATTTCGTAATCGAACCTCACCACCAACTCGTGTGCGCCGGGCGTGACCTGGAAGAACCGGCCATCGGTCAGGCGCTGGCCATCAAGCTGTTCGGCCATCACCAGTTTGCCCGGTGTGATGGTGTAAAGGTCGACCCAGGCCTGCTTGTTATCCACAGGTGGCAGGGGGCTGGCGCAAGCTCCCAGGGTACTGATTGCGAGCAGCATCATAGGCTGGCGCATGGCGAACTCCGACGTGCGGGTTACAAAGCATAAGCATAGCGCCATTCACGCCTTTAGGTACGCTGGCAGCCCGCCGGCTGGCCTTTGCCGACCACTTTGCGCTGTTCGTCATAGAGCTTGGCCCAGGGGCGGAATCCGATGCTGCCGGCCTCAAGCTGATAACGCTGGCCGGCACTGAAATCCTTGAACTTCACATTCAGCTGGCAATCGCGCCACAGCGGCTCGTCGACCGGGCCGATATTGCTTGGGGTAACCGGGAAGAGATAGCGCACGGTCAGCTCATGGCTGCCTGGCGGTACCTCGAAATAGCGTTTGTCGGCCCAGGCACGTTCGTCAATTTCCATGGCATGCAGGGTGTCATCCTGGCCCGGTGCGAGGTCGATCCAGGCCTGGTTGGGGTCGGGATCGGGCAGGCCGGCGCAGCCGGACAGAAGCAGAAGACCGCTGATGACAAGCAGTGTACGCATGGCAAAACTCCAGCCGGGCAGGATAGTCTTGAAGCTGACGAGTACTTGAGCGGATGACGGGATACGAATGCTTCGACTATTTTTTTTGTTGCGCTCAAGTCATGTGTCACTCGACCACATTTTTCGCTACTTGGTTCCCTTCCTGGCCATTGGACTGCTGAACGGTTGCACCAGTGTCAGTTACTACGGGCAACTGGCCAGTGGTCAGTGGCAGTTGTTGCAGGCACGCCAGCCGGTCGCCGAACTGGTAGCCGACCCGGCCACCGACAGCGCATTGCGCCAGCATTTGTTGCATGCCGAGCAGGCCCGGGCCTTCGCCAGTGCGCGTTTGAAGCTGCCGGACAACCGCAGTTACCGGGTGTATGCCGACATCGGCAGGCCCTATGTGGTCTGGAATGTGTTCGCCACACCGGAGTTTTCACTTGAGCCGCAAACCCATTGCTTCCCCATCGCCGGCTGCGTTGCCTACCGCGGTTATTACAGCCAGGGTGCGGCGCGAGGAGCGGCGGCGCTGCAGAAACAGCAAGGGCTGGATGTGTATGTGGGTGGCGTTGAAGCTTATTCGACCCTGGGTTGGTTCGACGACCCGATCCTCAGTTCGATGCTTGGTTGGGGCGATGAACGCCTGGCCACGGTGATCTTCCATGAGTTGGCCCACCAACGGGTCTATGTACAGGACGACACTGCGTTCAACGAGTCCTTCGCCACGTTTGTCGAGCAGGAAGGTACCCGTCAATGGCGAGCGGCGCGGAGTCTGCCAGCGCTGGCCGAGGCTGGCAGCCAGCAGCGCGAGCAGTTCGTCGGCTTGGTGCTGGCCAGCCGCGAACGGCTCAAAGCCTTGTACGCGGCGCCGCTGACCGAGCCCGCCAAGCGCGCTGGCAAGCAGGCCGAGTTCGAACGCTTGCGCCGTGAGTACCGGGCCTTGCGCGATAGCCAATGGGGCGGTGTCGGGCGCTATGACGCCTGGATCAATGCGCCGATGAACAATGCCAAGTTGCTGCCCTTTGGCCTGTATGACCAGTGGGTGCCGGCGTTTGCGCAGCTGTTTGCCGAGGTGGGGGGCGATTGGCAGGTGTTTTATCAGCGAGTAGAAGCTTTCGGGCGGCTGCCCCTTGAACAGCGTCAGCAGGCGCTGAAAAGCATCGCGGGGCAAGCCCGCTCCTCCACTGGGAGCGGGCTTGCCCCGCGATAGGGGCCTCAGCCGCGCTGAAAAGCCTGATGCAGTTCCGCCAACGTAGCAAAGTGATAAGCCGGCTGCTCCGCTGTCAGCTCTTCATGGCTACCAAAGCCATAACCCACCGCTACCGCTTCCAGGCCGTTGCTGCGCGCGCCGATCAGGTCGTGCTTGCGGTCGCCGATCATCAGGGTGTGCGCAGGGTCCAGGGCTTCTTCGGCCAGCAGGTGGCGGATCAGCTCGACCTTGTTGGTGCGGGTGCCGTCCAGCTCGCTGCCGTAGATCACCTTGAAGTGCCGGGCAAAATCGAAGTGCCGGGCGATCTCGCGGGCAAATTCCCAGGGTTTGGAGGTGGCGATGTACAGGGTGCGGCCCTGCCCTTGCAGGGTTTCGAGCATTTCACTGACGCCGTCGAACACCTGGTTCTCGTACAGGCCGGTGACCTTGAAGCGCTCGCGATAGAAGTTCACCGCGTCCCAGGCCTTGGCCTCATCGAAGTCATAGAACTGCATGAACGCCTGCAGCAACGGCGGGCCGATGAAGTGTTCCAGGCGCGTCAGGTCCGGCTCATCGATGCCGAGCTTGGCCAGTGCGTACTGGATCGAGCGGGTGATGCCCAATCGCGGATCGGTCAGAGTACCGTCGAGGTCGAAGAGGATGTTTTGCTGGTGCATGGCAGTCTCGAATAGGCTGTGGGCAGGTTCACTCGGGCAGGTGGTAGCCTTCGGCCAGGTGCTGATCCTTGAGTTTGACGTAGTTGCCGGCGCTGTAGGGGAAGAACGCGCGCTCCTTCTCGGTCAGGGCGCGAGCTTGTTTGACCGGGCTGCCGACATAGAGAAAACCGCCTTCCAGGCGCTTGCCCGGAGGCACCAGGCTGCCGGCGCCGATGATCACTTCGTCTTCGACGATTGCACCATCCATGATGGTGCTGCCCATGCCGACCAGGATGCGGTTGCCCAGGGTGCAGCCATGGAGCATGACTTTGTGACCGATGGTTACTTCATCGCCGATCAGCAGCGGGAAACCATCCGGGTTGAACGGCCCGGCATGGGTGATGTGCAGCACGCTGCCGTCCTGGACACTGGTGCGCGCGCCGATGCGGATGCGGTGCATATCGCCGCGGATCACCGTCAATGGCCACACCGAGCTGTCGGCGCCGATCTCGACATCGCCCAGCACCACGGCACTGCGGTCGACAAAGGCACGCTCGCCAAGCCTGGGAGTGTGATGCTGGAAGCTACGGATGGCCATGATAGGAATTCTCTTTGGTATGGATAGGGCTGCGGTCGGCGTCGATTGTAATTAAGATGGGGAAGTGTTTCTTCTGCCAAGGTGTTTAACCGTGAGTGCGAACAACCCGCTTCTGCAGTCTTATGACTTGCCGCCCTTCTCGGCGATCCGTGCCGAGCATGTGCAGCCGGCGATTGAACAGATCCTGGCCGACAACCGTAAAGCCATTGCCGACATCCTCCAGGCCCAGGGCAAGCACCCAAGCTGGGCCGGCCTGATCCTGGCCATGGACGAACTCAACGACCGCCTGGGCGCCGCCTGGAGTCCGGTCAGCCACCTCAATGCCGTGTGCAACAGCGCCGAACTGCGTGAAGCCTACGAGGCCTGCCTGCCGGCGTTGAGCGCCTACGCCACCGAAATGGGCCAGAACCGCGAGCTGTTCCAGGCCTATGAAGCGTTGATCGCCAGCCCCGAAGCCGCCGGCTTCGATGTGGCGCAAAAGACAATTCTCGAACACGCCCTGCGTGACTTCCGCCTGTCGGGTATCGACCTGCCGGCCGATAAGCAACAACGTTATGCCGAAGTTCAGAGCAAGCTCAGCGAACTGGGCAGCCGCTTCTCCAACCAGCTGCTGGACGCCACCCAGGCCTGGACCAAGCACGTCACCGACGAAGCGGCACTGGCCGGCCTGACTGACTCGGCCAAGGCACAGATGGCTGCCGCCGCCCAGGCCAAGGGCCTCGATGGCTGGCTGATCAGCCTGGAATTCCCCAGCTACTACGCGGTGATGACCTACGCTGAAGATCGCGCCCTGCGCGAGGAAATCTACGCCGCCTACTGCACCCGCGCCTCCGATCAGGGCCCTAACGCCGGCCAGTTCGACAACGGTCCGGTGATGGGCGAGATCCTCGATCTGCGTCAGGAACTGGCTCAACTATTGGGCTACCAGAACTTCGCCGAGCTGAGCCTGGCGACCAAGATGGCCGAGTCCAGCGATCAGGTGCTGAGCTTCCTGCGTGACCTGGCCAAGCGCAGCAAGCCGTTTGCCACCCAGGATCTGGCCCAGCTCAAGGCCTATGCCGCCGAGCAGGGGTGCCCGGACCTGCAAAGCTGGGACAGCGGTTTCTATGGGGAAAAACTCCGTGAACAGCGCTACAGCGTTTCCCAGGAAACCCTGCGCGCCTACTTCCCGATCGACAAGGTGCTGACCGGCCTGTTCACCATCGTCCAGCGCCTGTACGGCATCGAGATTGCCGAGCTCAAGGGCTTCGATAGCTGGCATCCGGACGTGCGCCTGTTCGAAATCAAGGAGCACGGCCAGCACGTCGGGCGCTTCTTCTTCGACCTCTACGCCCGTGCCAACAAGCGCGGCGGTGCCTGGATGGACGGCGCCCGCGACCGTCGCCTGACCGCTGACGGCCAGTTGCAGAGCCCGGTGGCCAACCTTGTGTGCAACTTCACCCCGGCCGCCCCTGGCAAGCCGGCGCTGCTGACCCATGATGAAGTCACCACCCTGTTCCACGAATTCGGCCATGGCCTGCATCACCTGCTGACCCGTATCGAGCATGCCGGTGTTTCCGGTATCAACGGTGTGGCCTGGGATGCGGTCGAGCTGCCGAGCCAGTTCATGGAAAACTGGTGTTGGGAGCCTGAAGGCCTGGCGCTGATTTCCGGTCACTACGAAACTGGCGCAGCCCTGCCCCAGGATTTGCTGGAGAAGATGCTGGCGGCAAAGAACTTCCAGTCCGGGCTGATGATGGTCCGCCAGCTGGAATTCTCGCTGTTCGACTTCGAACTGCACGCCAGCCACGGCGACGGCCGCGGTGTACTGCAAGTGCTCGAAGGCATCCGCGACGAGGTCTCGGTCATGCGCCCACCTGCGTACAACCGCTTCCCCAACAGCTTTGCGCATATCTTCGCCGGTGGTTATGCAGCCGGTTACTACAGCTACAAGTGGGCTGAAGTGCTGTCGGCCGACGCCTTCTCGCGCTTCGAAGAAGAAGGCGTGCTCAATGCCGACACCGGTCGCGCGTTCCGCGAAGCGATCCTGGCCCGTGGCGGTTCCCAGGAGCCGATGCTGCTGTTCGTCGACTTCCGTGGCCGCGAGCCGTCAATCGATGCACTCTTGCGCCATAGCGGCTTGAGTGAGGAAGTGGCGGCATGAGTGATGGGCCTGTGATAACGAAAAAGCGCTTTATCGCCGGGGCGGTCTGCCCGGCGTGCAGCGAGCCGGACAAACTGATGATGTGGAGCGAAGACAGCGTTCCGCACCGTGAGTGCGTGGCCTGCGGGTTTTCCGACACCCTTAACGAGAAAGGGTTGTCGGTGCCCAAGGAACTGGGGACCCGGGTCAACAAGGTCGAGGTGAAACCGGCTGCGGCTACGGTGCAGACGGTACAGTTCTTCCCTAATCCGAAGTTGAAGAAGTCAACCGAGTAAACGCGCCAGCGCCAGCGTTTTCGGCTGGCGCCCAGCGGTACTGGAATCGAACGCAAGCCCCGTGTACTGTATATAAAAACAGTATTCGGGGTTTTTCATGTTCAATCCTCAAGGACCGGTGCGGGGTCGTGGCACCGCGAGCAATCCCCATAACCGCTTCGCCCCGAATCGCTCGGTGGCCGAGGATGACGGTTGGTACCAGGAAGTGCCCCTGACCCAGGGCACCGAAGTACGCATCGAAACCGCCAAGAGCATCATCACCCGCAACAACTCGCCCGACCTGCCTTTTGATCGTGCGATCAACCCTTATCGCGGCTGCGAGCATGGCTGTATCTACTGCTATGCGCGGCCCAGCCATGCCTATTGGGACCTGTCGCCGGGGCTGGACTTCGAAACCAAGCTGATTGCCAAGACCAACGCCGCCGCCGTGCTCGAACAGCAATTGAGCAAGCCGGGCTATGTGTGCGCGCCGATCAACCTGGGCTCCAACACCGACCCCTACCAGCCCATCGAACGCGAGCAAAAGCTGACTCGCCGACTGCTGGAAGTGCTGCTGCGTTATCGCCATCCGGTCACCATTGTCACCAAAGGCTCGTTGATCCTGCGTGACCTTGACCTGCTTGCCGAACTGGCCCAGCAGCGTCTGGTGCAGGTGATGATCAGCCTGACCACGCTGGACGACGAACTAAAACGCACCCTGGAGCCACGGGCAGCAGCACCCAAGGCACGGCTGCGGGCAATCCGGGTGCTCACTGAGGCTGGTGTTCCGGTGGGGGTGTTGTGCTCGCCGATGATCCCGATGATCAACGACAGCGAGCTTGAGCACTTGCTCGAGGCGGCCAAGGCCAACGGCGCCCTGAGCGCGGCCTACATGATGTTGCGCCTGCCGCTGGAGGTCGCGCCGCTGTTCGAGCAATGGCTGCAGGACCATTACCCGCAACGGGCCAATCATGTCCTGAGCTTGATCCGCCAGAGTCGCGGTGGTGAGTTGTACGACAGCCGCTTCGGTGCGCGCATGCGCGGCGAAGGGGTATTTGCCGAGTTGCTGGCGCAACGCTTCAGCAAGGCGATCCGCCGCCTGGGGCTGAACCGGCGCGAAGGCTACGCGCTTGATTGCAGTGCGTTTTGCCCCCCTGGCGGGCAGATGTCACTGCTCTGATTTCAATAATGGGTATTGGCCATTAATGTTTTTTTGATATTATCCTGGCAACTCTTTGAATCTCTGGAACGCCCGTACTAGAGCCTCGCAATTCAGTTTGAGTTAAGTTTCGCCGAGTAGCGTAGGAATTCAGCCAGCAACTGATGTGATTGTTGGCGCGCGTATTTCATCCAACTGTCATACGCCGTTTGAATCATCAACCCGGTAAAATGGACTTAACCTAAAACCGTCAAAGAGGATGAATCATGCCCGTCAAGGACCCATCCAAGGCCGTCCCGGAAACCCCCACCGAGAGCGCCGATGCCGCCCTGAAGCATATCGTCGACGGCTTTCTGCGGTTCCATCACGACGTTTTTCCCGAGCAGCAGGAGCTGTTCAAGAAACTCGCCACCGCGCAAAAGCCCCGTGCGATGTTCATCACCTGTGCCGACTCGCGCATCGTGCCCGAGTTGATTACCCAGAGCTCCCCTGGCGATCTGTTCGTGACCCGCAACGTCGGTAACGTCGTGCCACCTTACGGGCAGATGAACGGCGGCGTATCCACCGCCATCGAATATGCTGTGCTGGCCCTCGGCGTACACCACATCATTGTCTGCGGTCACTCCGATTGTGGCGCCATGCGCGCGGTGCTCAACCCCCAGAGCCTGGAGAAGATGCCGACGGTCAAAGCCTGGCTGCGCCATGCCGAGGTCGCCCGCACGGTGGTCGAAGACAACTGCTCCTGTGGCAGCGAGCATGAAAGCATGCAGGTGCTGACCAAGGAAAACGTCATCGCCCAGCTGCACCACTTGCGCACCCACCCTTCGGTGGCCTCGCGCCTGGCGGCTGGCCAGCTGTTTATTCACGGCTGGATCTACGACATCGAAACCAGCCAGATCGAAGCCTACGACGCGGCAAGCGACAGCTTCCTGCCCCTTGCCCAAGGTCAGCCGATCCCCTGCGCAACACCCAGAGGACGCTACTAAGCGTTCCAGACACCCCCGCGAATAGCTGATTGACGGCCGCACCTGCCTGGTGCGGCCTGGTCATCGGCTGCCTTGAATTTCCCTGACTGCCTTGCCGGCGCCCGCTGGCGGTGTGTGCCTGCGCGTGTGTCAGGGGTTGTGCCAGCGGCCATTGGAATGGCCATGAATCGTGAAAGAAGGAGTGACAGGGTGAACAAGACACAAGTGAAAGCGGCTTTGCCGCGTGAATTGCTGGCCTCGGTGGTGGTGTTCCTGGTCGCCCTGCCCTTATGCATGGGCATCGCCATTGCCTCGGGCATGCCGCCGGCCAAGGGCCTGATCACCGGGATCATCGGCGGCATTGTCGTCGGTTGGCTGGCCGGCTCGCCGTTGCAGGTCAGCGGTCCGGCAGCCGGCCTGGCGGTGCTGGTGTTCGAACTGGTGCGCCAGCACGGCGTGGCGATGCTCGGCCCGATCCTGCTGTTGGCCGGCCTGCTGCAATTGCTCGCCGGGCGCTTGCGCCTGGGCTGCTGGTTTCGGGTCACGGCGCCGGCGGTGGTGTACGGCATGCTCGCCGGTATCGGCGTGCTGATCGTGTTGTCCCAAGTGCATGTGATGTTCGACAGCGCCCCCCAACCCTCGGGCCTGGCCAACCTGCTGGGCTTTCCGGCAACCCTGACTCAGGCGCTGCCGTTGGAAAGCCGGGGCAATGGCTGGCAGGCCGGTGCGCTCGGGCTTGGCACCATTGCCATCATGTGGGCTTGGGAGCGCTTGCGCCCGCAGTCGCTACGATTCGTTCCGGGGGCCTTGCTTGGCGTGGCCTTGATGACAGCAATCAGCATCTGGCTGGCATTGCCGGTGAACCGCGTCGAAGTGCCGGCGAACCTGAGCGAAGCCATCGACTGGCTGCGCCCGACTGACCTGCTCAACCTCGCCGACCCGAACCTGCTGGTCGCCGCTTTCGCCCTGGCCTTTATAGCCAGCGCCGAAACCCTGCTCTCTGCCGCTGCGGTCGATCGCATGCATAACGGCCAGCGTTCGGACTTCGATCGTGAACTGTCGGCGCAGGGGCTGGGCAACATGCTCTGTGGGGTACTCGGTGCGTTGCCGATGACCGGGGTAATCGTGCGCAGCTCGGCCAACGTCCAGGCCGGCGCGCAGACGCGCCTGTCGGCGATCCTGCACGGGGTCTGGTTGCTGGCCTTCGTGGTGGTGTTGAGCAGCGTGCTGCAGCAGATTCCGGTGGCGAGCCTGGCCGGTGTGTTGGTCTACACCGGGGTCAAGCTGGTCGACTTCAAGGCCTTTCGCGGGCTCGGGCGCTATGGACGCATGCCGATGTTGACCTATGCCGCGACTGCGCTGGCAATCATCTTCACCGACCTGCTCACCGGCGTGTTGCTCGGTTTTGCCCTGACCCTGCTGAAGCTGGCGCTCAAGGCCGCACGCCTGAAAATCAGCGTGGTCAGCCTTGATCAACCGGGCCATCTGGAGCTGCGCCTGAGCGGCGCGGCGACCTTTCTCAAGGTGCCCGCGCTGGCCCAGGTGCTTGAAGGCATTCCGCCCGGGACCACCCTGCATGTGCCACTGGCCAACCTCAGCTACATCGACCACTCCTGCCTGGAGCTGCTCGAGGACTGGGGGCGGGCCAACGCCGGCAAGGGTTCGCGGTTGCTGATCGAGCAGCGACGACTCAAGCGCCGGGTCGAGGGGCGAGTGCGCACGACGGCGGGGTTGGGGGCCTGATCTGGATTCAGCGGTGTTGCCATCGCTGGCAATGCCAGCTCCCACACCCCGCTCGGGCTCTGCACTGAACCGGTGGGAGCCGGCCTTGCCGGCGATGCTGGCGCATCAATATCAAGCGGATTGATCCAGCTCCAGGCCCACACCCAACTGCCGCGACAGGCACGGCCAGCGCTTCCAGGCTTCGCCAGTGTCCGGGCTGCTGAGCTTGTCGCGGTACTGTTCGACTGACTCCAGGGCAAAGCTCTGGTCATTGAGCATCTCATCCACCGAGTGGTGCACCACTTCATCCAGCTGGTTGGCAAAGTCTTCACCAATCAGTTGATGGGCGATCAGGTTGGCCACGGTGGTGTCCAGCGGGATCAGCGGCTGGTTGAAGTGCTTGATGTACAGATCGTTAACTTCTTCCACCAGGCGGTGGGCCAGGTAGGCCTCATCCAGCAGGCAGCCCAGGCCCAGGTGGGTATTGGTGATGGTGGGCGGTTGCAGGAAATACTGTTCGGCGATTTTCAGCACCGGTTTGATCTGCGACTCGATGCCGGCTTCGCGGGCAACGTCATTGGCCGCTTCCAGCAGTTCCGGAACCTGATCGATATAAGCGCCGACGAAGCGCGCCAGGGCGCCTTGGGCATCGGCCTCTGGCAAATGGATTGAAGGATGCAGGTGGGGCAGCTGTTTTTCGAGTTGCTCTTTCAGTTGGCCGGTTTCGGTCTCATGTTGACGGGCACGGGTGATCTGCTCGCGCAAAGCGGCGATGTTCATGACAACTCCAGGGTAAAGGCGTGACAAACGGAAGACATAAGGTAGCTCGGTTCTGAAAATGCCTAAGACGCATTTGGCATAACCATTAACAACTTAATATTCGCCAATTATATCGAAATGCCATCATTGTGCCCCAAGCCAGGTAATTCGCGGCTTTGCGCGCAAACGTTCAACTTCTTCTGATGTTTTCCTTGCGCGCGTTGCGAGGCCGGGGTCGCTGTCTATACTCCGGTTTGAAAGTGATTCGCTGATGAGGCCCGACTGCAGTTCGCAGGGGCTCGGTCGTCGAAGTTCGCAGTCTTGGCCGCCGTACCCTTAGCCGTAGGTCCACGCCTCCGGGATAACAAGAACGATAAGGGGAACCCGCAATGATGCGACATCCACATGTCTGGATGGGCCTCCTGTTGTGGTCGGTATTCGGTCAGGCGC
The DNA here is from genome assembly GCF_054788455.1 of Pseudomonas sp. ZL2. Lineage (NCBI taxonomy): Bacteria > Pseudomonadati > Pseudomonadota > Gammaproteobacteria > Pseudomonadales > Pseudomonadaceae > Pseudomonas > Pseudomonas sp. ZL2. The sequence continues at coordinate 392,383 of NZ_JBGOGX010000003.1, forward strand.
ACGCCGCCTGGACCGTGAACATGGCGCCAGGGGCGACTGAAGTCAGCAACGCAGTGTTCGACCTGCACATGACCATCTTCTGGATCTGCGTGATCATCGGTCTGGTGGTCTTTGGCGCAATGTTCTGGTCGATGATCATCCACCGTCGTTCCACCGGCCAGCAGCCCGCGCACTTTCACGAGCACACCTGGGTCGAGATCATGTGGACGGTGGTGCCGTTCCTGATCCTGGTGGCCATGGCCATTCCGGCGACCAAGACCCTGATCGATATCTACGATGCCAGCGAGTCGGACGTCGACATCCAGGTCACCGGCTACCAGTGGAAGTGGCATTACAAGTACCTGGGGCAGGACGTCGAGTTCTTCAGCAACCTGGCCACCCCCGCCGAGCAGATCCACAACAAAGCCCCCAAGGATGAGCACTACCTGCTCGAAGTCGATCAGCCGCTGGTGCTGCCGGTGGGGGCCAAGGTGCGCTTTCTGGTGACCGCCGCCGACGTTATCCATTCCTGGTGGGTGCCGGCCTTTGCGGTCAAGCGTGACGCCATCCCCGGCTTCGTCAACGAAGCCTGGGCCCGGATCGAGAAGCCCGGCATCTACCGCGGCCAATGTACCGAATTGTGCGGCAAGGACCATGGCTTCATGCCGGTGGTGGTCGAGGTCAAGTCCAAGGCCGACTACGACACCTGGCTCGGCGAGCGCAAGGCCGAAGCGGCCAAGCTCAAGGAGCTGACCAGCAAGGAATGGACCCTGCAAGAGCTGGTCGAGCGCGGCGACAAGGTCTACCACACCACCTGCGTGGCCTGTCACCAGGCCGAAGGCCAGGGCCTGCCACCGATGTTCCCGGCGCTCAAGGGGTCGAAGATTGCCACCGGGCCGAAGGAAGATCACCTGAGCATCGTCTTCCACGGCAAGCCGGGCACGTCCATGGCCGCCTTCGGCAAGCAGCTCTCGGAAGTCGATATCGCCGCCGTGGTGACCTACGAACGTAACGCCTGGGGCAACAACAAGGGCGACATGGTCACGCCAAAAGACGTGCTGGCGATCAAACAGGCAGAAAGCAAATGAGCCGGGTTGACGCGTATCCGCGCCCCAACCACCGGACTGCAGGAGACAGGACATGAGCGCAGTGATCGACGACCACAGCCACGGTCATGAGCACGCCCACGGGCCGGCCAAGGGCCTGATGCGCTGGGTGCTGACCACCAACCACAAGGACATCGGCACCATGTACCTGTGGTTCAGTTTCATGATGTTCCTGCTCGGCGGCTCGTTCGCCATGGTCATCCGCGCCGAACTGTTCCAGCCTGGCCTGCAGATCGTCCAGCCGGAATTCTTCAACCAGATGACCACCATGCACGGCCTGGTGATGGTCTTCGGTGCGGTGATGCCGGCCTTCGTCGGCCTGGCCAACTGGATGATCCCGCTGATGATCGGCGCGCCCGACATGGCCCTGCCGCGGATGAACAACTTCAGCTTCTGGCTGTTGCCGGCAGCTTTCCTGCTGCTGGTCTCGACCCTGTTCATGCCCGGCGGCGGGCCGAACTTCGGCTGGACCTTCTACGCTCCGCTATCGACCACCTATGCGCCGGAAAGCGTGACCTTCTTCATCTTCGCCATCCACTTGATGGGCATCAGCTCGATCATGGGCGCGATCAACGTTATCGCTACCATCCTCAACCTGCGTGCCCCGGGCATGACCCTGATGAAAATGCCGCTGTTCGTCTGGACCTGGCTGATCACCGCCTTCCTGCTGATTGCGGTGATGCCGGTGCTGGCGGGTGTGGTGACCATGATGCTGATGGACATCCACTTCGGCACCAGCTTCTTCAGCGCCGCCGGCGGCGGTGACCCGGTGCTGTTCCAGCATGTGTTCTGGTTCTTCGGCCACCCCGAGGTGTACATCATGATCCTGCCGGCCTTCGGCGCGGTCAGCTCGATCATCCCGGCGTTCTCGCGCAAGCCGCTGTTCGGCTACACCTCCATGGTCTACGCCACCGGGGCGATCGCCTTCCTGTCGTTTATCGTCTGGGCCCACCATATGTTCGTGGTCGGCATCCCGGTGGTCGGCGAGCTGTTCTTCATGTACGCCACCATGCTGATCGCGGTGCCCACCGGGGTAAAGGTGTTCAACTGGGTCAGCACCATGTGGGAAGGCTCGCTGACCTTCGAGACACCGATGCTGTTTGCCATCGCCTTCGTCATCCTCTTCACCATCGGTGGCTTTTCCGGGCTGATGCTGGCGATCGCCCCGGCGGACTTCCAGTACCACGACACCTACTTCGTGGTTGCTCACTTCCACTATGTGCTGGTGCCCGGTGCGATCTTCGGCATCTTCGCCTCGGCCTATTACTGGCTGCCGAAGTGGACCGGGCATATGTACGACGAAACCCTGGGCAAGCTGCACTTCTGGTTGTCGTTCGTGGGCATGAACATGGCCTTCTTCCCCATGCACTTCGTGGGCCTGGCCGGCATGCCGCGCAGGATTCCGGACTACAACCTGCAGTTCGCCGACTTCAACATGATCTCGTCAATCGGCGCCTTTACCTTCGGTGCCACGCAGATCTTCTTCCTGTTCATCGTCATCAAGTGCATTCGCGGCGGCGCCCCGGCGCCGGCCAAACCCTGGGATGGCGCCGAAGGGCTGGAATGGTCGGTACCGTCACCGGCGCCCTATCACACCTTCCAGACTCCTCCGGAAGTGAAATGAACGGCTCCGGCCCGAGGATGCAGCCATGAGTGAAGGGACCTCGCTCAAACGCCTGGTTTGGCGGCTGATGCTGCTGACCGTGGTGATGTTCGCTTTCGGTTTTGCCTTGGTGCCGATCTACGACGTGATGTGCAAGGCCTTTGGCATCAATGGCAAGACCGGCGGGCAGTACGAAGGCACCCAGGTCAGCGACCCCAACCGTACGGTGAAGGTGCAGTTCATGTCGACCAACGCCAGCGACATGGTCTGGGACTTTTATTCCACCGCCGACCAGATCGACGTCAACCCGGGGGCGGTCAACCAGATGGTGTTCATCGCCCGCAACCCGACCGACAAACCCATGAGCGCCCAGGCCATTCCCAGTATTACTCCAGCCGAGGCGGCGGCGTATTTCCACAAGACCGAATGCTTCTGCTTTACCCAGCAGGTGCTGCAGCCGGGTGAGCGCATCGAAATGCCCGTGCGCTTCATCGTCGACCGCGACCTGCCCAAGGATGTGAAACACCTGACACTGGCTTACACGCTGTTCGATATCACCGCTCGCCACCCGCCGGTTGCACACCTGGCGGACCCGGTTGCACAGGGCGCCCGATAAGGAGAACACCAAGATGGCTTCCCATGAGCACTATTACGTCCCGGCGCAAAGCAAGTGGCCGATCATTGCCACGGTCGGCATGTTCATCACGGTGTTCGGCCTGGGCACCTGGTTCAATGACCTGAAGGCCGGGCGGCCGGAATCCCACGGGCCGTGGATCTTCTTCTTCGGTGCCCTGTGCCTGGCCTACATGCTGTTCGGCTGGTTCGGCGCGGTGGTCAAGGAAAGCCGCGCCGGGCTCTACAGCCCGCAGCTGGACCGCTCGTTCCGCTGGGGCATGTCGTGGTTCATTTTCTCCGAGGTGATGTTCTTCATCGCCTTTTTCGGTGCGCTGTTCTATGTGCGCAACCTGGCCGGGCCCTGGCTCGGTGGCGATGGTGCCAAGGGTGTGACCCACATGCTCTGGCCGAACTTCGAGTTCGCCTGGCCGTTGCTCAATACCCCAGACCCGAAACTGTTCCCGCCGCCCAAGGACATCATCGACCCCTGGCACCTGCCGCTGATCAACACCATCCTGCTGGTCAGCTCCAGTGTCACCGTGACCATCGCCCACCATGCCCTGCGCAAGAACCACCGCGGGCCGCTGAAGGCCTGGCTGGCGCTGACCATCCTGCTCGGCCTGGGCTTCCTGGTGCTGCAGGCTTACGAGTATCACGAGGCCTATACCGAACTGGGGCTGACCCTGGGCTCGGGCATCTATGGCGCCACCTTCTTCATGCTCACGGGGTTCCATGGTGCCCACGTGACCATGGGTACCTTGATCCTGTTCGTGATGTTGGTGCGGATCATGCGCGGGCACTTCAACGCCGACAAACACTTCGGCTTCGAGGCGGCCAGCTGGTACTGGCACTTCGTCGATGTGGTCTGGGTGGGGCTGTTTATCTTTGTTTATGTGCTGTAGCCGGGTTCAGAACGGCGCGTGGGACACCAACTGGCCGCTATAGAAACCCCAGGTCACCAGGGCCAGGGTCAAGGCGGCCAGGGTGACGCGAACAGTCAGGGCTTTAAGCAGGCGAGTCGACTGCCCGTCGTCCTTGACCAGAAAGAACAGGCCGCTGAACAGGCTGGCGATGGTCGCCAACAGCATCAGGACAATCGCGGCTTTAAGCATGGCGAAACTCCGGGGGGATGCAGTGATGAGTACAAGTATAGCGACTGACCTTTCGAGGGCCCGGTGACGCGCTTTCGCCCCGGCATCGTGCCGACCCTGGTGGTGCTGTTGCTGCTGCCGGGGTTGATTGCGCTCGGCTGCTGGCAGCTCGGGCGTGCCGAGCAGAAACGCCAGCTGCTGCAGGCCTACGCCGAGCGTAGTGCCGGCGACGCGGTAGGCAGTGCGCAGTTGCTGCAGATCGATGATCCGGCATATCGCCGGGTGCACCTGTATGGCCATTTTGATGGTCAGCACAGCCTGTTGCTGGATAACCGCATGCGCGATGGCCAGGTCGGCGTCGAGCTGCTGCAACCCTTTCTCGACCAGGCCAGCGGCCTGTGGCTGTTGATCAATCGCGGCTGGTTGCCCTGGCCGGACCGGCGCATACCCGTGCAGTTCAGCACGCCTGATCAGCCTTTGAGCCTGGACGCCTCGGTGTATGTCGCCCCGGGCGCCACCTTTCAATTGCAGGCCGACCCGGCAGGCGGCAGTTGGCCGCGGCTGATCACCGCCATCGACGCCAGCATGCTGTGGCCGCTGTTGGGCCGCGATGGTTTCACCCACGAATTGCGCCTGGAACCGGGCCCGGCCAGCTACCGGCTGGACTGGCCGGTAGTCGCTCTGGGCCCGGAAAAACACCTGGGTTACGCCGTGCAGTGGTTTGCCCTGGCGTTGGCCCTGGGGCTGCTCTACCTCTATTTCGGCTGGCATAACAACAAGGAGAAACAGCATGGGAGCCGTCACAAGTCCACTCAACATGTCTGAAGGCAAGGTCCCGCGCAGTCGTGCGCGCGGGCGGCTGCAGCTGCTGCTGATCCTGCTGGTGGTACTCGGCCCGATGATCCTTGCCACCAGCATGTACAAACTCAAGTTCTGGGTGCCCGACAGCCGTAGCTACCACGGGGAAATGATCGGCAACGGCCAGACCCGCACCGACCTGGGGGTGAGCGCTGACGAAGGGCGCTGGCAACTGCTGGTGAGTACGCCCAAGGATTGCGCACTGGACTGCCAGCAACTGGTGTACCTGGCCCGGCAGATCCAGATCGGCCTGGGCCGCGATGCCAGCCGCGCCAGCCATGCCCTGGCCGCCGGCCAGCCATTGGCCAGCGACTACCAGGCCAAGCTGGACCGCGAGTACCCGCAACTGCAGCGTTACTCCCTGGACCTGTCGCGCTACGGCGCGGTCAGCCAGGGCAAACAGGATGCCCAGCTGTGGATCATCGACCCGCACGGCAACCTGGTGCTGCGCTACGACGCCAGGGTCAAGGGCAAGGACTTGCTCAACGACCTGCGCCACCTGCTGAAGCTGTCCAACATCGGGTAGGACATCGCCATGGCCAGACCAGGATTTCGCCTCGCCGTCTTCGCCACCCTGCTGGCACTGGTTGTCGTGTTGCTCGGTGCCTATACCCGCCTGACCCACGCCGGCCTGGGTTGCCCGGACTGGCCGGGCTGCTATGGCTTTATCAGCGTGCCCAAGACCGAAGCGCAACTGGCCCACGCCGAGCTGCACTTCCCCGACACTCCGGTGGAGGCGCACAAGGGCCGCAACGAAATGGTCCATCGCTACTTTGCCGGCACCCTGGCGCTGGTGATCACGCTGCTGGCCCTGCAGGCCTGGCGCCGTCATGGCCGCGATGGCCAGCCTTATCGCCTGCCCCTGCTGTTGCTCTGCGTGGTGTTCGCCCAGGCGGCCTTCGGCATGTGGACGGTGACCCTCAAGCTCTGGCCGCAGGTGGTTACGGCACATCTATTGGGCGGCTTTGCCACCTTGAGCCTGTTGTTCCTGCTCAGCCTGCGCCTGTCGCGGGCCTTTGCACCCTTGCCCAAGCTGCCTTTGAGCGTGCGCCGGGTGGCGGCGCTGGGCTTGCTGGTGGTGATTGGCCAGATCGCCCTGGGTGGCTGGGTCAGCGCCAACTACGCGGCAGTGGCCTGTATTGACCTGCCGACCTGCCATGGCCAGTGGTGGCCGCAGGCCGATTTTGCCAACGGCTTTCACCTGACCCAGCACATCGGCCCCAATTACCTCGGCGGCCAGCTCGACAGCGATGCGCGCACGGCGATTCACATGAGTCACCGCCTGGGTGCCTTGCTGGTGACCGCAGTCATGCTGACCCTGAGCTGGAAGCTGCATCGCCATGGCTTGAGCAGGCTGGCCGGGTTGGTGCTGGTGGCGCTGGCAGTGCAGGTGACCTTGGGGGTCAGCAACGTGCTGTTCCACCTGCCGCTGGCTGTGGCCGTGGCGCACAACGCCGGTGGCGCCATGTTGTTGCTGAGCATGGTGCTGGTCAATTACCGCATTCGCCTGGTTGCCCAGGCCAAAGTTCGTCGGGTCAGCCAGGGCTGGCGCCTGACCCCGCTGGCTAGCGGCGGAGTCGTTCATTATCTGGGAGATAACTCATGGCGACGCTTCTGAGCGAGCGCAGGCTGCAAGCAGGTTGGCGTGATTACCTGGAGCTGACCAAACCCAAGGTGGTGGTGCTGATGCTGATCACCTCGCTGGTCGGTATGTTCCTCGCCACCCGCGCCGGGGTTCCGTGGACCATCCTGTTGTTCGGCAACCTTGGCATCGCCTGCTGCGCCGGCGGTGCTGCGGTGGTCAACCATGTGGTGGACCGGCGTATCGACGCGCTGATGGCGCGTACGCATAAACGCCCGATTGCCGAAGGCCGAGTGGCACCGGCGGCGGCACTGGCCTTTGCCCTGCTGCTGGCGACAATGGGCATGGCCCTGCTGCTGGTCTTCACCAATGCCCTGACCGCCTGGCTGACCCTGGCCTCGCTGCTCGGCTACGCGGTGATCTACACCGGCTTTCTCAAGCGCGCCACGCCGCAGAACATCGTTATCGGCGGCCTGGCCGGCGCCGCCCCGCCACTGCTGGGCTGGGTGGCAATCAGCGGGCATATCAGCGCCGAGCCATTGCTGCTGGTGCTGATCATCTTCGCCTGGACGCCGCCGCACTTCTGGGCCTTGGCCATTCACCGCAAGGAGGAGTACGCCAAGGCTGATATTCCCATGCTGCCGGTGACCCACGGCGAACACTACACCAAGGTGCATATCCTGCTGTACACCCTGGTTTTGCTGGCGGTCAGCCTGCTGCCCTACGCCATCCACATGAGCGGCCCGTTGTACCTGGCCTGCGCCCTGGCCCTGGGCGGGCGCTTCCTGCAGTGGGCCTGGGTGTTGTACCGTGGCAGTCGGCCGCACGCGGCGATCAAGACCTTCAAGTACTCTATCTGGTACCTGTTGCTGCTGTTCATCGCGCTGCTTGTTGACCACTACCTACTGTTGAACCTATGACTCGAACCCAGAAAACCGTCTTTATTCTCGTTGCCCTGGTCGCCGTGATCCTCGGGCTTACCGTCAACAAGGTGCTCAATGGCCGCAGCGAGGGTAATCCTACCGAGCTGATCGATGCCGGCATCATCCTGCTGCCACAGAGCCGCACCGTGCCTGCCGTGGAGATGACCGACGAGCAGGGTCGGCCGGTGGTGATGGACGAGCTCAAGGGCAAGTGGTCGCTGCTGTTCTTCGGCTACACCTTCTGCCCGGACATTTGCCCGACCACCCTCGCCCAGCTGCGCCAGGTGAAAAGCGAGCTGCCCAAAGAGGCGGTAGACCGATTGCAGGTGGTGCTGGTCAGTGTCGACCCGAACCGCGACACCCCGGCACAGCTGAAGCAGTACCTGGGCTATTTCGACAAGGATTTTCGCGGGGTGACCGGCTCGCTGGAGAACATTCAGAAGCTGGCCAATGCGGTGAGCATTCCGTTCATTCCGGCCGATACCAGCAAGCCGAACTACACGGTTGATCACAGCGGCAACCTGGCACTGCTGGGGCCGGATGGCAAGCAGCGCGGGTTTATCCGGGCGCCGTTCAACAACCAGAAGCTGGTTGCGCAGTTGCCGGGATTGGTTAAGCGCGACTGAAAAGCATCGCTGGCAAGCCAGCTCCCACAAGGTCCGGCTTTGCACCTGAACCTGTGGGAGCTGGCTTGCCAGCGATGAGGGCGATGCGGCTTATCAGAACGCCGGCTTGACCGCGCCCTTGTACTTCTCTTCGATGAACTTCTTCACTTCCGGCGTGTGCAGGGCTGTTACCAGCTTCTTCACAGCGTCCGCGTCCTTGTTGTCTTCGCGGGTCACCAGGATGTTCACGTAAGGCGAATCGCTGCCTTCGATGACCAGCGCATCCTTCTCAGGGTTGAGCTTGGCTTCCAGCGCGTAGTTGGTGTTGATCAGCGCCAGGTCGACCTGGGTCAGCACGCGCGGGATGGTCGCGGCTTCCAGCTCACGGAATTTCAGGTTCTTGCTGTTCTCGGTGATGTCTTTGACGGTCGAGAGGATGTTCTTGTTGTCCTTGAGCTTGATCACACCGGCCTTGTCCAGCAGCAGCAAGGCACGACCGCCGTTGGTGGCATCGTTGGGGATGACCACGGTGGCAGTCGAAGGCAGCTCGTCGAGCTTCTTGTACTTGCTCGAGTAGGCGCCCAGCGGCTCCAGGTGTACGCCGGCAACGCTGACCAGATCAGTGCCCTTGGCCTTGTTGAACTCATCCAGGTACGGCTGGTGCTGGAAGAAGTTGGCGTCCAGGCGTTTCTCGGCGACCTGTACGTTCGGCTGGATGTAGTCGGTGAATACTTTCACCTTCAGTTCCACGCCTTCTTTGGCCAGGGCCGGTTTGACGAACTCGAGGATCTCGGCGTGCGGCACCGGGGTGGCGGCGACGGTCAGGGTCTCGGCCTGGGCCGAGAAAGCCGCGACGGCGGCGACAACAGCAAGCAGCTTTTTCATCAAATCACTCCTTGTGAGGGCCGATCCGGCCCCCGGTGCGTCGGCTAGTGCCGACCCATGGGGTTACTTACGGGAAAAATGCACAACCAGTTTGTCGCCCACGCTCTGCAGGACTTGAACCAGGACCAGCAGCAGAACCACGGTGACCACCATCACATCGGTCTGGAAACGTTGGTAACCGAAGCGGATCGCCAGGTCACCCAGGCCGCCAGCGCCCACTACACCAGCCATGGCGGTGTAGGACACCAGGGTAATGGCAGTGACGGTAATGGCCGCGAAGATGCCCGGGCGGGCCTCGGGCAGCAAGGCGTTCATGATGATCTGGCGGGTAGTGGCGCCCATCGACTGGGTGGCTTCGATGATGCCGCGGTCGACTTCACGCAGCGCTGTTTCCACCAGGCGGGCGAAGAACGGCGTGGCTCCAACCACCAGTGGCGGGATGGCCCCGGCGACGCCCAGCGAGGTGCCGGTGATCAGCACGGTGAAGGGGATCATCACGATCAGCAGGATGATGAACGGCAGCGAGCGCAGGATGTTCACCACCAGCGACAGCAGCGCGTACACGCCCTTCTGCTCGAACAGCTGGCGCGGGCCGCAGAGGAACAGCAGCACGCCCAGCGGCAGGCCGAGCAGCACGGTGAAGAACAGCGAGCCGAACAGCATGATCATGGTGTCGATGGTGGCCAGCCAGATTTCGGCCCAGTCGACGTTGGCAAAGAAACTCAAAGCGTCCATCAACGCAGTACCTCCATATGAACATCAGCCGCAGTGAAGCGGGCAAACGCCGCTTCCATGTCGCCGCCAGTGACGGCCAGGGTCAGCTGCCCATACGGGGTGTCCTTGATACGGTCGATGCGGCCAGCCAGGATGCTGTAGTCCACACCGGTTTCCCGGGCCACAGTGCCCAGCAGCGGCGCGTAGGTCGAGTCACCCTGGAAGGTCAGGCGCACGATGCGCCCTGGCACGTGGGCGAAGTCGTCGCGCTGTTCGCTCTCGTCGATCTGTTCATCTTCCTGGACAAAGCGCTTGGTGGTCGGGTGTTGCGGATGCAGGAACACATCGGCCACCGGGCCCTGCTCGACGATCTGCCCGGCGTCCATTACGGCCACGCGGTCGCAGACCCGGCGGATCACGTCCATTTCATGGGTGATCAGCACGATGGTCAGTTTCAATTCGCGGTTGATCTCGGCCAGCAACTGCAACACCGAAGCGGTGGTTTGCGGGTCAAGGGCGCTGGTGGCTTCGTCACACAGCAAAATCTTCGGTTTGGTAGCCAGGGCGCGGGCGATGCCGACGCGCTGCTTCTGGCCGCCGGAGAGCTGCGCCGGGTACTTTTTCGCGTGATCGGACAGGCCGACGCGGGCCAGCAGTTCGTTGACGCGGGTGTCGATTTCCTTGCGCGACAGCTCGCCGGCCAGGGTCAGTGGCAAGGCCACGTTGTCGGCGACAGTCTTGGAGGCCAGCAGGTTGAAGTGCTGGAAGATCATCCCGACTTGCTGGCGGAATCGGCGCAGATCGTTGGCGTTGAACGCAGTGACGTCTTCGCCGTCGACGATGATCTTGCCGCCGCTCGGCGCTTCCAGGCGGTTGATCAGGCGCAGCAGGGTACTTTTACCGGCACCGGAATGGCCGATCAGCCCGAACACCTGGCCGTCTTCGACGCTCAGGTTGGTCGGGTGCAGTGCGGGGATATCCCTACCGGCAACGCGGTAGGTCTTATGGACATTTTGAAACTCGATCACGTAGCGAACCTTGTGGGGCGCATGGGAATGGGGTCAGCGGTTAGCCGGGCGCGCATTTTAGCCTGTTCGTATAGAGGTTCTTAGCATTTATTTCGCAATTGACCAATGCTACTGGAATAACGCGATCAGTGGTCAATCCGAAGGAACGCCTGCACAAGCCATCAGTCCCTACTGAATAGGGCCCACCGTGGGGTCGAACCGCAGGACTGATCGAGTGAGGAGAGCACACTGATGCCCAGCAAGAAGAACCCGCCCAAGGAAAGCCAACTCGCCGGTACCCAGACCCCCGACCGGGCCAATACCAACGCCAAGCTGCAAAGCCTGGAGGTGTTTCGCAGTGACGCCACCGGCCAGGCCCTGCGCACTAATCAGGGGGTCAAGGTTGCCGACAACCAGAACACCCTCAAGGCTGGCGACCGTGGCCCGTCGCTGCTTGAAGACTTCATCATGCGTGAGAAGATCACGCATTTTGACCACGAGCGCATCCCTGAACGCATCGTGCATGCCCGCGGTACCGGGGCCCATGGTTACTTCCAGGCCTACGAATCTCATGCCGCCTTGACCAAGGCCGGCTTCCTACAGGACCCGGAGAAAATTACCCCGGTGTTCGTGCGTTTTTCCACCGTTCAGGGCCCACGGGGTTCTGGTGATACCGTGCGTGATGTGCGCGGTTTTGCCGTCAAATTCTTTACCGATGAAGGCAACTTCGACCTGGTGGGCAACAACATGCCGGTGTTCTTCATTCAGGATGCCATCAAGTTTCCCGACTTCGTCCATGCGGTGAAGCCTGAGCCGCACAACGAAATTCCCACCGGAGGCTCGGCCCACGACACTTTCTGGGACTTCGTTTCGCTGGTGCCGGAGTCAGCGCACATGGTGATCTGGGCGATGTCCGACCGCGCCATTCCGAAAAGCCTGCGGACCATGCAGGGTTTCGGTGTGCACACCTTTCGACTGATCAATGCCGAAGGCAAGTCAAGCTTCGTCAAATTCCATTGGAAGCCCAAGGCTGGTGTATGTTCGCTGCTCTGGGACGAAGCGCAGAAGCTGGCGGGTAAAGATACCGACTACCACCGCCGCGACCTCTGGGAAGCGATCGAAACCGGCAATTACCCGGAATGGGAGTTCGGCGTGCAGATCGTTGCTGAAGAAGACGAGCACACGTTCGACTTCGACCTGCTCGACCCGACCAAGATCATCCCCGAAGAGCTGGTGCCGGTTACGCCGCTGGGCAAGATGGTGCTCAACCGCAACCCGGACAATTTCTTTGCCGAAACCGAACAGGTTGCCTTCTGCCCCGGGCATATCGTTCCCGGCATTGATTTTTCCAACGACCCGCTGCTGCAGGGCCGTTTGTTTTCCTACACCGATACCCAGATCAGCCGGCTCGGCGGGCCGAACTTCCACGAGATACCGATCAACCGCCCGCTGGCGCCCAACCACAACGGTCAGCGTGATGCATTGCACCGGACCACCGTGGACAAGGGCCGCACTTCCTATGAACCCAACTCGATCGACGGCGGTTGGCCCAAGGAGACCGCGCCAGCAGCCAGCGATGGCGGCTTCGAGTCGTACCCGGAACGCATCGAAGCGCACAAGGTGCGCCAGCGCAGCCCGTCGTTTGCCGACCACTTCTCCCAGGCACGGCTGTTCTTCCAGAGCATGAGCCCGACCGAGCAGGAACACATCGTCAGTGCCTACAGCTTCGAGCTGGGCAAGGTTGAGCGTGAGTTCATCCGCGCCCGCGAGGTCAACGAGATCCTCGCCAACATCGACCTCAAGCTGGCCGCGCGCGTGGCGGCGAACCTGGGCCTGCCGGCGCCGAAGAAAGGCACGGTGGATGTGCCTGCGCCAAGCCTCAAGGAGTCCCCTGCCCTGAGTCAGATGAACCTGCTGGGCGAAGGCATCAAGGGCCGCAAGGTCGCAGTGCTGGTGGCCGATGGGGTGGATGCCGCCAGTGTCGATGGCCTGGTCAAGGCGCTGGAAGCCGAGAGCGCACAGATCAAGGTACTTGGCCCTACTTCGGCACCGGTCAAGACCGCCCAGGGCAAGCCGTTGGCAGTGGATGCTTCGATGCAAGGCATGCCTTCGGTGATTTTCGATGCAGTCTGGGTGCCGGGCGGCAAGGCCTCACTGCAGGCCCTGGCGGGTGATGGTGTAGCGGTGCACTTCCTGCTCGAAGCCTACAAGCACCTCAAGCCGATCGGCTTGGCCAGCGAGGCGCAAGCCGTGCTCGACAAACTGGGGCTCAAGGTCGACAGCGGTTTGCTGCTAGGCAACGATGACAAAGATTACAAGGCCTTCATCACTGCAATCAGCAAGCATCGGGTGTGGGCGCGTGAGGCTGCAGCGAAAGCCATTCCGGCTTGAGGCAGGAACCGGGTGCCCGCCTGGGCACCCTTTTTGTTACGGGCGGCGCGGGATCAACACCGCCTGGGCAGGCTGGTTGCGATGAATCTCGTGGCTTTGCTGCAAGGCAAACTCACTGTCGAGTTTTTTCACCCGTTTGCCCAGCAGGGTTTGCAGCCAGGGCGCGTCCTGCTTACGCGGAACCTGGAACACCACCTCGCACTGGTAATTGACCACATCGGTGGCGATGTCATCCAGTTGCTTGCGCATTTCGCGAATATTCGTGGTTTTCAATGCAACGACCGTGTTGGGTGCGGTCGGGTCGATCAGTTTGGCGGCCGGGCGGGCTTCGGCGGCCTTCAGGGCAGCCTCGGCTTTATCGAGCTCGGCCTTGCGCGCCTGGGCGATAGCGCCGTTGACACCACCGGTCAGCGCTGGTGCCTTGGGCATCAGCGCGCGGGCGCGGGCCAATGCGGTGGCAGCCGCATTCACATCACCCTTTTGCAGGACGATCTGGCTGCGTTGCAGATAGGCTTCGGCCAGCTGACGCTGGTATTGCTCGATCCGGCTGTCATTTGGCGCTTGGCTTTGCAGGGTGGCGAGTTGATCTTCGGCAGTGGCCAGCTCGCTGCTGGCGATGCTTTGCTCCAGCTGCTGCCAGGCATCAGGCTGGGCAGGCACGGCGGCGTTGTCGGCCGGGGTGCTGGAGCACGCGGCGAGGATCAGCGAAAACGCGGCAAGGAGCAGATAACGGGAGGCGAACGGCTTCATTCCTGCGACTCTCTATTTGCGCAAAAAGCGAGCAAGTCTACACCCAGTCCGCAGACTCGAAAATAACTCTTCAGGACCCTGCGCGTTTTTAATGTCGCAGGGTGCAACCGCCGAGGCTGCGCCCCACGCCTTCAGCGCCGGGGCAGTGCCAGGCTTAGCAAGAATAGCACTGCGGCGCAGACCACGATGGACGGCCCGGCCGGGGTGTCCTTGAACCACGATAGCGCCAGCCCTCCGCAAACCGCAGTCACCCCCAACAGGCTGGCGCCCAGGGCCATCTGTTCCGGCGAGCGAGCGTGACGTTGCGCCGCAGCGGCGGGAATGATCAATAGCGAAGTGATCAGCAGCACGCCGACGATCTTCATCGCCACGGCGATCACTACCGCGATCAGCAGCATCAGCGCCAGGCGCAGCGCGGCGACAGGCAAGCCTTCGACCATGGCCAGTTCTTCATGCACGGTGACCGCCAGCAGCGGGCGCCACAGCACCACCAGCAACAGCAGCACTGCGGCGCTGCCGCCGAGAATCCAGGCCAGATCCCCCGGGCTGATCGCCAGCAGGTCGCCAAACAGGTAGGCCATGAGGTCGATGCGCACATCGTGCATGAAGCTCAGTACCACCAGGCCAAGGGAAAGCGTGCTGGGCGCAAGAATCCCCAGCAGGGTGTCCGAGGCCAGCGGCTGACGCTGTTGCAGGGTCACCAGCAGGATAGCCAGCAACAGACAGCCGACGGTTACCGCCAGGGCCGGGCTGACATCCAGCACAAAGCCCAAGGCGACGCCGAGTAGCGCGGCATGGGACAGGGTGTCGCCAAAATAGGCCATGCGCCGCCAGACCACGAAGGACCCCAGAGGGCCTGCGACCAGTGCCAGTGCCAAACCTGCGAGCAGGGCGTAAAGCAGAAAATCAGCCATGCTTGCAGTGATCTCCGTGGACATGGCCGCCTTTGGCCGGGGTAACCACCGAGCCGTGCAGGTCGTGGGCGTGGTCGTGGTGGTGGTGATAGATCGCCAGACTCGGCGCGTTGCTGCCGAACAGCTCAACGAAAGCCGGGTCGCCGCTGACCTGCTCCGGATGGCCGGAACAGCAGACGTGACGGTTCAGACAGACCACCTGGTCGGTGGTGCTCATGACCAGGTGCAGGTCGTGGGAAACCATCAGCACGCCGCAGCCATGACGGTCGCGCAGGCGGGTAATCAGGCTGTACAGCTCGGACTGGCCGGCGACGTCGACGCCTTGCACCGGTTCGTCGAGTACCAGCAGTTCAGGTTCGCGCAGCAACGCCCGGGCCAGCAATACACGCTGCATCTCACCGCCGGAAATGCCCTGGATCGGGCTGTCGATGACCTGTTCGGCGCCGACTTCCTTCAATGCCGACAGCGCCGCCGCGCGGTCAACGCCGGGTACCAGGCGCAAAAAACGCAGGACCGAAAGCGGCAAGGTGGCATCGACCTGAAGCTTTTGCGGCATGTAGCCGATGCGCAGCCGTGGCTTGCGCCAGACCTTGCCGGTATGCGGCTTGAGCAGGCCCAGCACGGCGCGCACCAAGGTGGTTTTGCCGGCACCATTGGGGCCGATCAGGGTGACGATCTGTCCGGGCTCCACGGCCAGGTCGATGCTGTCGAGTACCGCCTGGCCGGCGAAGCTCACGCCCACCTGTTCGAGGCGAATCAGCGCATTGCTCATCAGGCGCTCCGGCAGTTGCCGCACAGGCCAACCACTTCGACCGTCTGTGCTTCGACACTGAAACCGACCTCTTTGGCGCTGGCGACGATGGCGTCGCTGATGCTGCTTTGCTCAAGCTCGATGGCCACGTGGCATTCGCGGCAGATCAGGAACTGCCCCTGGTGCGCATGCTCGGGGTGACTGCAGCCGATAAAGGCGTTGAGCGAGGCAATGCGGTGCACCAGGCTGTTTTCCAGGAGGAAATCCAGCGCCCGGTACACGGTGGGCGGCGCCGCCCGGCGACCGTCCTGCTCGCTCAGCACGGCAAGGATGTCGTAGGCACCCAGCGGCTTGTGGCTCTGCCATACCAGCTCCAGCACGCGCCGGCGCAAGGCGGTCAGGCGCACACCCTGGCGTGCGCACAGCGCATCGGCCTCGGCCAGGGCGCTGTGCACGCAATGGGAGTGGTCGTGGGGGCGGTTGGCCAGCGGGGTTTTAGGCATGAGCGGCGACGGTTCTGATTGGAGACGTTATTATGTTACCTGTTTCAGCCCCTGTGAGTGGTCATCGTGTCCCGAATTTTTGCCCTTTTTGTCGCTTTTATCGCCACCTTGGCGATGGCCCAGGCACAGGCCGAAGTGCGTGTGCTGACCAGCATCAAGCCCCTGCAACAGATCGCTGCAGCGGTTCAGGACGGCGTCGGCACCCCTGAAGTGCTGCTGCCGCCAGGCGCCTCGCCGCACCATTACGCCCTGCGTCCTTCCGACGTACGGCGCGTGGGTGATGTCGAGTTGCTGTACTGGATCGGCCCGGACATGGAAGGCTTCCTGCCTCGTGTGCTCAAGACCCGCAGCAAGCCAAGCGTCGCCGTGCAGGACCTGCCTGGCCTGCACCTGCGCCACTTTGGCGAAGATAGCCACTCCCACGACGAAGATGGCCACTCCCACGACGAAGATGGCGACGATCATGACCACGATCACCGCCCCGGCAGCCTCGATGCACACCTGTGGCTGTCGTCGGTCAACGCCCGGGTGATTGCGGCGAAGATGGCGGCTGACCTCAGCGCTGCCGACCCTGCCAACGCGGCGCGCTACCAGAGCAACCTCAAGGCCTTTGGCGAGCGCCTGGATACACTCGACCTGCGCCTGCAAAAGCGTATGGCGGGTATCAGCGGCAAACCGTTTTTTGTCTTCCATGAAGCTTTCGATTACTTCGAATCGGCCTATGGCCTGAAACACACCGGGGTGTTCAGCGTGGCTGCGCAAGTGCAGCCAGGTGCTCAGCACGTGGCGGCGATGCGCAAGCGTCTGCAGGAAGTGGGCAAGACCTGTGTGTTCAGCGAGCCGCCACTGCGGCCACGGCTGGCCGAAACGCTGACGGCGGGGCTGCCGGTGACCCTGGCTGAGCTGGATGCGCTGGGCGGGACCGCGCCAGCCAGTGCCCAGGGCTATGAGCAGTTGCTGGAGACGCTGGGGAATGATCTGGCGGGGTGCCTGGAGAAGTTGTGACGCCCTGATCGCGGGGCAAGCCCGCTCCAACCTATTGTAGGAGCGGGCTTGCCCCGCGATGTTTCACAACGCAAACGGCAAAGCGATTTCCACCTGCTGCCGCGCCGCCAGGCGCACTTCAAAGTCCGCCGGATCGTGAATCAGCACGTCCATCCCGGCAAACGACTCGGCAGCAATCAAGCGCGACAGCCAGAAGCGCACGCAGGCAATGCGCAACATCACCGGCCACAGGTTGGCCTCGGCCGAAGTGAACGGCCGCAGCGCCGCATAAGCCCCCAGCAACGCCCGCGCCCGCGGGCCGTCGATGAGCCCGGCATCATCGCAGCACCAGTCGTTCAGGGTGATCGCCAGGTCGTAGAGCATCGGCCCCGAGCAGGCGTTGTAGAAGTCGATCAGGCCGGTCAGGTGGGTGCCTTCGAACAGCACGTTGTCGCGGAACAGGTCGGCATGCAGGTTGGCCCGGGGCAGCGCCATGATCTGCGCCTTGTGCTCGCCCACCTCGTCCAGGCAAGCCTGCAGCAGCTGGCGTTGTCCGGCGTTCAGGCGCGGCATAAGTTCGGCGCCGGTTTCCAGCATCCAGTCCAGGCCGCGGTCGGTCTTGCGCTCCAGGACCTTGTCACGGGTGGCCAGGTGCAGGTGCCCGAGCAACTCGCCCACCTGCACGCAGTGCTGATTGTTGGCGGTCTTGATGTGTTTGCCCGGCAGCCGTGGCTGCAGCAGCGCAGGCTTGCCGGCCAGCTCTCGCAGGGCCACGCCGTCGTTGCCACGCAAGGCGTACGGTACCGGCAGGTCGGCCTCATGCAGCACATCGAGCAGTTCGATGAAGAACGGCAGGTCCTGGATCGGCCCGCGTTCGACCAGCGTCAGCACGTACTCCCCTTGTTCCAGGCTGACAAAGAAGTTGCTGTTCTCGGTACCGGCGGCAATGCCCTGGAAGTCCCGCAGGCGGCCCAGGCCGTACGGCGCCAGAAAGGTTTCCAGCTCAGGCCGGGTCAGGGGGGTGAAGACTGACATGATCAAAAATTGCCCATACGGGCACTTCAGCAGGGAAGTGCCAGGTTGATGTAAAGGGTACGGCTTACCACTCGAAGATTTTCCACGACGGGATCAGCATGTCCGGTTGGTCGGAGCGGATGAAATTGCCCTCCGAACCATCAGCGCGTACCAGGAAGTAAGGTTTGCCGCCTTTCGGGGTCACCTTGATTGCATACAGGAAGCCATTTTGCCGGTATTCCTGGATGGTTTTGTCGCCTTCCGTGCGAATGGTTACATCCGGATCAGCCGATGGCGCGTCGTCCGCTGCCAGGGTGACGACCGGAGTGACTGCCAACAGGCTGAGCAGCAACAGGCGATTTAGTGTACGCATGATAACCTTGTCCCTTTGTCGTCAATGTTCCGGACATTCTAGCGCCGGGCCCGTCGAAAAGGTTGATTCTGCACATGAGCCAAGCTCCCCTCGTCCTGGTGGACGGTTCCTCGTACCTGTACCGCGCCTTTCACGCGCTGCCACCACTGACTACCTCCAAGGGCCTGCCAACCGGCGCGGTCAAGGGCGTGCTGAACATGCTCAAGAGCCTGCGCAAGCAGTATCCGGACAGCCTGTTCGCGGTGGTCTTCGACGCCAAGGGCGGCACCTTCCGCGACGAAATGTTCGCCGAGTACAAGGCCAACCGGCCGAGCATGCCCGACGACCTGCGGGTGCAGATCGAGCCGTTGCACGCCAGCGTGCGTGCCCTGGGCTACCCGCTGCTGTGCGTCGAAGGCGTGGAAGCCGACGACGTTATCGGCACCTTGGCGCGCAGCAGCGCTGCTGCCGGGCGTCCGGTGATCATCTCCACCGGCGACAAGGACATGGCGCAGCTGGTCGACGGCCACATTACGCTGGTCAACACCATGACCGGTAGCGTGCTCGACGTGGCTGGCGTGCACGAGAAATTTGGCGTCGGTCCTGAGCACATCATCGATTTCCTCGCCCTGATGGGCGACAAGGTCGACAACATCCCGGGTGTACCGGGGGTAGGCGAAAAGACCGCGGTGGGCCTGCTGACCGGTATCGGCGGCGGCCTGAGCGACCTTTACCAGAACCTCGACAAGGTTCCGGCCCTGGCCATTCGCGGCGCCAAGACCCTGCCGGCGAAGCTTGAAGAGCACCGTGACGCGGCGTTCCTTTCCTATGAGCTGGCAACCATCAAGATTGACGTGCCACTGGACGTTGAAGTCGATGCGCTGGTCTGCGGCGAGCCAGACCGTGACGCGCTGCTGGCGCTGTATACGGAGATGGAATTCAAGAGCTGGATCGACGAAGTCCAGCGCGACGCCAAGCGCGCCGGCCAGGAGGTGGTGGTCGAAGCGCCGCAGGAAGTGGTCGAGGCCCAGTACGAAACCATCCTCGACCAGGCCCGATTCGACGCTTGGCTAGAGAAGCTGCGCCAGGCGCCACTGTTCGCTTTCGACACCGAAACCACCGGGCTCGATGCCCAGCAGGCGCAACTGGTCGGCGTGTCGTTCGCGGTCCAGGCCCATGAAGGCGCTTATGTGCCGTTGACCCATTCCTACATGGGCGTGCCCGAGCAGCTCGACCGCGACAGCGTGTTGCTGGCGCTCAAGCCGCTGCTGGAGGACCCGACCAAGGTCAAGGTGGCGCAGAACGCCAAGTACGACATGAACATCCTGGCCCACTGCGCCATCGGTGGCGACATTGCCAACGGCATCCAGATGCAGGGCGTGGCCTACGACACCATGCTCGAGTCCTACGTGCTCGACTCCACCGCCACCCGTCATGACATGGACAGCCTGGCGCTCAAGTACCTGAACCACACTACCATCGGCTTTACCGACATCGCCGGCAAAGGTGCCAAGCAGTTGACCTTCGACCAGATCACCCTGGAACAGGCCGGCCCCTATGCCGCGGAAGACGCCGACGTGACCCTGCGTCTGCACCAGACCCTGCAGCAGAAGCTTGCGCAGATTCCAAGCCTGCAATCGGTGCTGGCCGACATCGAGATGCCGCTGGTACCGGTACTGGCCAAGATCGAACGCCAGGGCGCGCTGGTCGATGCCAAGCTGCTGGGCGTGCAGAGTATCGAGCTGGGCGAGAAAATGGCCGAGCTGGAACGCCAGGCCTTCGAGATCGCCGGCGAGGAGTTCAACCTCGGTTCGCCCAAGCAACTGGGCGTGATCCTCTACGACAAGCTCGGTATGCCGGTGCTCAACAAGACCGCCAAGGGCCAGGCTTCCACCGCCGAAGCGGTGCTGGCGGAACTGGCCGACATGGACTTCCCGCTGCCCAAGGTGCTGATGCAGTACCGCTCCCTGAGCAAGCTCAAGAGCACGTACACCGATCGCCTGCCAGAGCAGATCAACCCCCGCACCGGGCGTATCCACACCTCCTACCATCAGGCGGTGGCGGCCACCGGGCGCCTGTCGTCCAGCGACCCGAACCTGCAGAACATCCCGATCCGTACCGCCGAAGGCCGGCGTATCCGTCAGGCCTTCGTTGCGGCCCCGGGCTACAAACTGCTGGCGGCGGACTATTCGCAGATCGAGCTGCGGATCATGGCCCATCTGGCCCAGGACGAAGGCTTGCTGCACGCCTTCCGCAACGACCTGGACGTTCACCGTGCCACCGCTGCCGAGGTATTCGGCGTTGAGCTGGAGCAGGTCACTACCGACCAGCGACGTAGCGCCAAGGCCATCAACTTCGGCCTGATCTACGGCATGAGCGCCTTCGGCCTGGCCAAGCAGATCGGCGTCGACCGTAAACAGTCCCAGGCCTACATCGATCGTTACTTCGCCCGCTACCCCGGCGTGCTGGCCTACATGGAGCGCACCCGCGCCCAGGCGGCCGAGCAAGGTTATGTCGAAACCCTGTTTGGCCGGCGCCTGTACTTGCCGGAGATCAACGCCAAGAACCCGGCCCTGCGCAAAGGCGCCGAGCGCACCGCAATCAACGCGCCGATGCAGGGCACGGCGGCCGACATCATCAAGCGCGCCATGGTCGCTGTGGATAACTGGCTGACCGATTCGGGCCTGGATGCCCGGGTAATCCTCCAGGTGCACGATGAACTGGTGCTGGAGGTGCGCGAAGACCTGGTCGAGCAGGTGCGCGAGCAAATTCGTCCACACATGAGCGGGGCTGCCCAGTTGGATGTTCCGTTGCTGGTTGAGGTCGGAGTGGGGGCAAATTGGGACGAAGCGCACTAAAAATGCGCTGAAAATCGGGGGAAAGCTGCGGCATATCGTCGCGGCTTCTGGCCTGGCTAGATGGAATCAGTGCCGGAAATTTCCCATCTATCGCAAATAGTTTTTAAACGTCCGGAACTAAACCGGTGAACCGCGACTCAGAGTAACTGAATGGCTGGTGAAGCCCTTCGATGCTCCTATGTTGTGTTAAGTGTTGGCAGATATCTGGACCCCGCCCTAGCGGTCCGGAAACTTGAACCCCGAACTTCCCCCTCCCCATACGAAGTCCGGGGTTTTTTTTGCCCGGCGTTTGCCGGGCAGCCCTTATTCGGCGGGCTTGTCCGGCAGTTCCATCCAGCGCGCCAGCACCCCGTAGGCCTCTTCCAGGCCCTGACGCTTGGGCGCCGAAAACAGCTGGATCGACACGCTGTCGCCCCAGCCTTTGCGAATTTCCGACTGAACTTTGAGCAGGGTGTTCTTGGCTGCACCGAAGGTCAGCTTGTCAGCCTTGGTCAGCAGGATGTGCATCGGCATGCCCGATGCGCGCGACCAGTCGAGCAGCATCATGTCGAAGTCGGTCATCGGATGGCGCACATCCATCATCAGGATCAAGCCCTTCAAGGCCTCGCGGCTGCCCAGGTAGGCCTCCAGGTGGCGCTGCCAGTGCTGCTTGAGCGGGATTGGCACCTTGGCATAACCGTAACCCGGCAAGTCGACCAAACGCCGTTCATCGTCCAGACTGAAGAAGTTCAACAGCTGGGTGCGCCCCGGGGTTTTCGAGGTGCGCGCCAGGCTGGCGTGGGTCAGGGTGTTCAGGGCGCTGGACTTGCCGGCGTTGGAACGGCCGGCAAAGGCCACTTCATAGCCCTGGTCGGGCGGACACTGGTCGACCTTGGCAGCACTGATGGCGAATTTGGCCTGTTGGCAGAGGCCGAGGATGGGGTTTTTGACTTGCATGGGATATCCGGTGTGGGCGTTGCCAGAGGCAGGCTCGGCAAGCGGTGTCGTTTCCGTTTCAGTAACGGGAGTATATAATGCCCCAGATTTTGTGTGCGCATTATCCCAGCGTAGGAGGATGTGCACGGGGGCATCGGATTCAAGCTTGCGCATTAGAACGCAGTGCAGCCCCCAACCCTGAAAGGTCGTTCGCATGACGAAATGGCTGCTTGTTGTCGGTGTCTTGATACCGTTATTCAGCGCTCAGGCTACACAGGATCCCGAGGCGTTGTACAACCGCACGTGTGCGGCTTGTCACGCCGGGCAGCTGCCACAGGCACCGAAAGCGGGTGATCGTGCGGCTTGGGAGCCAAGACTGGCGAAGGGTATGGAGATGCTGGTGGTGCATGTCACCCAGGGTTTCAAGGCTATGCCAATGCGTGGATTGTGCATGGACTGCAGTGCCGAGGACTACCAGGCAATCATCCAGTGGATGAGCCAAAGTCCCGATACATAACTCTTTCACCCTTAGCCGTAGTTGGATTAGCTGATGAACAAACTACTCGTGAGTCTGCTGTTGACCTTGGGCATCACCGGTGCAGCCAATGCCGCAGAGCCTATCAAAGGGGATGCCGCTGCTGGTCAGGCCAAAACTGCTGTATGTGGCGCTTGTCACAATCCGGACGGCAACAGCCTGGCGCCGAACTTCCCGAAACTTGCAGGCCAGGGTGAAAAGTACCTGGAAAAGCAATTGCATGACATCAAGTCGGGCAAGCGCACCGTGCTGGAAATGACCGGCATGCTGGCCGCCTTCAGCGACCAGGACCTGGCGGATATCGCCGCTTACTTCTCCAGCCAGAAAGGCAGTGTCGGCGCGGCTGATCCGAAGCTGGTCGAGCGTGGCCGCGCTCTGTTCAACGGCGGCGACGTCGAGAAAGGCCTGCCGGCCTGCACCGGCTGCCACTCGCCTAACGGCGCAGGCATTGCCCTGGCCGGCTTCCCGCACCTGGGTGGCCAGCACTCCAGCTACGTAGCCAAGCAGTTGACCGACTTCCGCGAAGGCAACCGTACCAACGATGGCGACGCCACCACCATGCGCACCATCGCTGCCAAGCTGAGCAACAAGGACATCGAAGCGCTGTCCAGCTACATCCAGGGTCTGCACTGATCCGCGCTTTAACGCTGGGTTAATACTGCGGCGCAAAGATGAAAAGGGTGGCTTCGGCCGCCCTTTTTTGTGCCCGCTGCCGTTACACTAACGAACTCGGGCCTGCCTCGACCTGTCCTGCGACCGGTCGCGCCAAGGCGACTCAATAGACTGCTCAGGAGTAAAGCATGCGTAATCTGATTCTCGGCGCCGCGCTGGTCACCGCCAGCCTCTTCGGCATGACTGCCCAGGCGGCAGAACCGGTACCCTCCGACCGGTATACCGAGCTGCAGAACCCGGTTCCGGTGTCGGTACCTGGCAAGATCGAAGTGGTCGAACTGTTTTGGTATGGCTGCCCGCACTGCTACAGCTTCGAGCCGGTGGTCAATCCATGGGTCGAGAAGCTGCCCGAGGACGTCAATTTCAAGCGGATCCCGGCGATGTTCGGTGGCCCTTGGGATGCCCACGGCCAGATGTTCCTGACCCTCGAAGCCATGGGTGTTGAACACAAGGTTCACGCTGCGGTGTTCGAAGCCATTCAGGTTCAGCGCAAGCACCTGACCAAGCCTGAAGAGATGGCTGACTTCCTCGCCACTCAAGGTGTTGATCGCGACAAGTTCCTCGCCACCTTCAACTCCTTTGCCATCAAGGGCCAAGTGAAGCAGGCCAAAGATCTGGCCCAGAAGTACGGCATCACCGGCGTACCGAGCATGGTTGTCAACGGCAAGTACCGCTTTGACCTGGGCACCGCCAAAGGTCCGCAGGGCGTGCTGAATGTCGCTGACTACCTGATCGCCAAGGAGCGCGCCGCTAAGTAAGCGGCGCCAGCCATGCGCCGCTGGAGAACCGAGCGTGGCGTTGGCCTGCATGATCCGCAGGTCAACGAACATCACTTGCAGGCCAACGGCCTGCCAGAGGATGGCCGGCTGCGGCTGCTCAGTTTCAACATCCAGGTCGGCATCAGCACCGAGCGTTACCGCCATTACCTGACTCGTGGCTGGCAGCACTTGCTGCCGCACACCGGGCGGGCCGGCAACCTGCAGAAAATCGGCGACCTGCTCGCCGATTTCGACCTGGTCGCCTTGCAGGAGGCCGACGGCGGCAGCCTGCGCTCGGGCTACGTCAACCAGGTCGAGCACCTGGCCCAGCTCGGTGCTTTCCCTTACTGGTACCAGCAGCTCAACCGCAACCTCGGTCGTCTGGCCCAGCACAGCAATGGCGTGCTCAGCCGCCTGAAGCCGCAACTGCTCGAAGATCACCCGTTGCCGGGCCCTGTCGGGCGTGGGGCAATCCTGGTGCGTTTCGGCGAGGGTGAAGACGCCCTGGTCGTGGTGATGATGCACCTGGCCCTTGGCTCCAAGACCCGAGCCCGGCAGCTTGCCTACATTCGCGAACTGATCGGCGGCTACCGCCATCAGGTACTGATGGGTGACATGAACACCCATGCCACCGACCTGCTCGAACACTCGCCGCTGCGCGATCTGGGCCTGATCGCGCCCCAGATTCAAGCCACCTTCCCCAGCTGGCGGCCACAGCGCTGCCTTGATCATATTCTGCTCAGCCCGAGCCTGACCCTGGAGCGGGTCGAGGTTCTGGCCCAGCCTATTTCCGATCATCTTCCGGTCGCGGTTGAGATTCGTTTGCCTGATGCCCTTGCTGTGGATACGCTGCCCGCTTTGAGCTAATTGCCATTACCCTCTGCGGACCCAGGCATGACCGACGAAGCCCAGCGCTGGAAAGAGAAATACCTCAAGAGTATCGAGCAGCAAGAGAAGCTGGAGCGCCGTTGGGAGGCCCGTCTCGACCTGTTGCGCCGTGGTCTTGTGCGCAGCACGCTGGCCGCTGAAGGCAGCGACCGCGCGGTGGACCAGTGCATGAAGGAAATGCGCGAGGTGATCCGCACCGACAACATGGACGCCGCCCTCGCCGGCTTGATCCCGCGCCTGGAAAAGGCCGTGCTCGATTCCGAGCAGCGCCGGGAAACCCGTATCGCTCAGGTCACCACTGCCCTCGCCTCGCTGGTCAGCCAGTTGCAGACCCTGCCCTTGCCCAGCGACGTCAGCCGACCGCTGAAAAAATTCGCCAAGCAGGTCGAGGCCCGCGCCAGCCAATCCCGGGAAATGCCCCTGCTGCTGGGCGAGTTGAGCGGCTTGCAGGGCCAAGCACTGCTGGCGCTGGAGCGGCCTGAAGAGGCGCATCGGCCCGGCTTGCTGCAGCGTTTGTTCGGAAACCGCGAAGCCGAAGCAGAAGCCGAAGCCTTGCAACCGGCGCTCGCAGGAACAGCAGTGGCTGTACCTGAGGCTAGAGAGCAGCTTGCGCCGATGCCGCAAGCTGTTGTGGAAACTGCACCGCAAGAGCCCGTCGATATCGATGAGTTGCAGCCCTTGTCGGCTGCTCAAGCGCTTGTGCCCGAGGCGTTCGAGCCCGCAACGGTCGAGGCTGAAGCTAACGAAGAGCCACCGCTTACGGCTGCGCCCGAGCCCGAGCCCGAGCCAGTTCTAGAGCTGCCAACAGAGCCCGAACCCGAACTGCCAGCGCCGGTCGAGTCCATCATTTTGGACAGTGAGCAGGATGTATTGGCGCTACTCGAACATAGCCCGGACGATCCCCCCGCTCACCAGCCAGAAGCCGAGGCCGTCGACGATGAGGACGCCCAGTACGCCCTGCCCGATGGCACCGAGCCCACTTACAGCTCGGTCGCAACTCATATTGAAGAGACTCTGCTTGGCTTGCTCGACGACCTGACCCTGCCCGAACGCCACAAGGCCCAGGCGCAATCCATGCGCGAGCGCCTGGAGCACGGCCTGAACTGGTATGAGCTGCTGCCGGTGCTGGATGATCTGGCAGTGCTGATGCTGGCGATCAACGACAGTGGCCAGCACGAATTCGAAGCCTACCTGCAGCAACTCAACGAACGCCTGGAGTCATTCCAGAGCCACCTGCACGAAGCCAGCGAAGGCCATGCCGACAATACCTCGGCAGCGCGCGACCTCGACAGCCAGCTGCGTGAGCAAGTCGATGGCCTGCAAAGCAGTGTGCAGGGCGCAGCCGACTTGGGCAGTCTCAAAAACATCCTCGAAAACCGCCTCGAAGGCTTGCTCGGTACCATGGACGAGCACCAGCAACAGCGCGATCAGCGCGAGCAGGAGATGGCCAGTCGCCTGCATGGCTTGGCCGAACGGGTGGCAAGCATGGAGCAGGAAGCCCTGGGCTATCGCGAGCACCTTGAGGAGCAGCGTCAGAAAGCCCTGATCGACCCCCTCACCGGCCTGCCCAACCGCGCCGCCTGGTCGGAGCGGGTCGATCAGGAAGTGCTGGAGTGGCAAGAAAGCGGTGGCCACCTGCTAATGGCGATCCTCGATCTTGACCATTTCAAGCGTATCAACGACAGCTATGGCCACCTGGCTGGCGACAAGGTGCTGAAGATTGTCGCCAGCGTGCTGCGCAAGCGCCTGCGCAGCCGTGATTTCATCGCCCGCTTTGGTGGTGAGGAGTTCGTCTTGCTGATTCCGCAAACCTCGCTGCCTGCTGGCTGCCAACTGGCGGAAACCTTGCGCGCAGCCATTGAAGCCTGCCCGTTCCACTTCAAGGGCGAGCGGGTGACCATCACCTTGTCGATCGGTATCAGCGCATTTCGCAGCGGTGAGCGCAGCGAGGTGGTGCTCAAGCGGGCGGACGAGGCGCTGTACCGGGCGAAACATCTTGGTCGAAATCGTGTCGAACAGGGCTGAGTGGCAACATTGAGGATACGGTAAGCTTACGCTTTGCAGACTCTCATCACAGTGCCCTCTCCATGAAAGCGTTTTTCACCGCCCTCCTGCTGCTGACCCTGGCAGGTTGCGCCACTGGCCTGCGGATCGATCGCAGCCACACCTCCGCCAACCAGGACGAACGGATCCAGTTCGTCGTCCTGCATTACACCAACGCGTCGCTGGAGCGTTCCCTGGCCTTGCTGACCCACGGTGAAGTCAGCAGTCATTACCTGATTGGCGATTCACCGGCGACCGTCTATCAACTGGTCGACGAGGGCCGCCGTGCCTGGCATGCCGGCGACAGCCAGTGGGATGGCCGCACCTGGCTCAATTCCACCTCCATCGGTATCGAGATCGTCAATCCGGGTTTTACCGACACGCCAACCGGGCGGGTCTGGCAGCCGTACACCGAGGCACAGATCGAAGCGCTGATCGTCCTGCTCAAGGACATCGTCAAGCGCAACAACATCAAACCCCGCTACATCATCGGCCACAGCGATATCGCGCCGCTGCGCAAACTCGACCCGGGTCCGATGTTCCCCTGGAAGCGCCTGGCAGACGCGGGGCTTGGGGTCTGGCCGAACGCACAGGCCGTGGCCCGGCAGCAGGCGTACTTCAATGTCAATCCGCCGAGCATCACCTGGTATCAGCAGCAGTTGAAGCGCTTTGGCTATGCCATCGAGCAGACCGGCGAATACGACGTCAGCACCAAGCACGTGTTGGCAGCTTTCCAGATGCGCTTCCGCCCCCAGCGTTTCGATGGTGTGCCGGATGCACAAACAGCGGCGATGTTGCAGGTGCTCAACAGCAGTCGTTAACCGGCACCGCCCAACGGGCAGGCTGACTTGGCTGGCAGTTGCTATACCTCTTGGTATTCAACTGGATGCTTATTGATGTCAGCTGCCCTGTCCGTGCTGCGCCACCTGCTCTATCGTCCCTGGTTATTGGCCATACTCGCGGCTACGGCCAGCGCGATCCTGTTGCTCATGGCCAGCGTTGGCGTGGCCATGCACCAGATACAGCAAAGCGAAATCGAGCAGATGAACGCCAAGGGCGAGCGTTTTCTCGTGCGCCTGGAACAGATATTCGGCCAGTTGCGCGAAGGCGTCGATCAGCTTCAGGCCCAGCCTTTGCGGGGCTGCGACGCCAATATGCTAGCGGCCTTGCAGCAGGTCGGCTTCAGCTACCGTTTCGTTTATGAAGCCGCCTACGTCGATGGCACTATCGCCTGTTCCAACCGCATCGGCGAGCGCACCATCAATCCGTTACGCCCTGCCGATATCCAGGGCCCTACCTACAGCTACTGGCTCAACACCACCACCGAACCCGATGACAACCTGGCGGCGTTGATGCTTGGCCGTGGCAAATTTCTCGTCGCCACTTCCCGTGGGCACCTGACCGATGTGGTCGACCTGCCGCCGGAGGGCAGCTTGCTAGTGGTGCTGGACAACGGTGCACGTGCCGTTCCGGTACTTGGCCCGCCGCAAGTATGGCCGCCGTCAACCGACTGGCCGCCGGCCTCCAACGATTCCCTGCTGGAGCTGTCGGACCGGCTTATCTACCGTATGCCGACCAAGTCGCCGGACTATCAACTGGTGCTGATCGCCCCGCGGGCCAGCTTGCCGTTGAAGATGAACGGCATTCTCTGGCTACTGTTCCCAGGCAGCCTGGTGCTGGCTTGGTGCATTGGCTGGTTGGTGCTGCAGCTGGTTCGCCAGCGTCGCTCGATGAGCTCGGAGCTGCAGGGCGCCTTGCGCCGGGGGGAGTTGCAAGTGCTCTACCAGCCGATCTTCGAACTCACCAGCCGCCGCTGCGTGGGGGCTGAAGCCCTGGTACGCTGGCGACGGCCGGATGGCACGCTGACCAGCCCGGACTTGTTCATCCCGCTGGCGGAGAACACGGGGCAGATCCGTCAGATTACCGACTTCGTCCTGCAGCGAGTGCTGGAGCAATTGGGCCAGTTGCTGCGCGCCAATCGCCAGCTGTACATCTCGGTAAATCTTGCCGCTTGCGATGTCATGGTGCCGAGAATCGGTCGGGTAGCCGCGAGGTTGCTGGCTTTGCACCATGTGGCGGCCAGCCAGATTGCCTTCGAGGTCACCGAGCGCGGGCTGATTGATGTAGTGGTGGCCCGGGATAACCTGCAAGCCTTGCGGGCGGTGGGGCATCAGGTGTTGATCGATGATTTCGGCACCGGCTATTGCAGCCTGGCCTACCTGCAAACCCTGCCGGTCGATTGCCTGAAGATCGACAAGGCCTTTATCGATGCATTGGGCCATGACGCGGCCAGCAGCGGGGTGGCGCCGCACATCATCCGCATGGCCCACGCCCTGCAGTTGCGGGTGATTGCCGAGGGTATCGAGTACGAAGACCAAGCCTTGCTGCTGAACAGTGAAGGGGTCAATTACGGCCAGGGCTGGCTGTTCGCTCATCCGCTCAACGCCCGCCAGTTCATCGAGCTGATCACCCGCGGCCGGCGTCTCGGGCCTCGTCGCATCGACGATGAAGCCTGAGCCGCAGGTGATTCAGACCGGCAAGGCCATATAGAACTGGGTGCCCTGGCCTGGCCGCGAATACACCCCCATGCGCCCGCCGTGCAGCTGGACGATCTCCTTGCACAGCGCCAGGCCCAGGCCTGCACCGCCCTTTTTGCGCCCGACCTGGACGAAAGGCTCGAAGATCCTGCCCTGCTGGCCGTAGGCGATGCCCTCACCGTTGTCTTCGATGCTGATGATCACCCGCTCGGCGTGACGGCGTGCATGCAGACGGATGCGCCCGGCAGTCGGCGTATGGCGCACGGCGTTGTCGAGCAGGTTGTCCATGACCCGGTCCAGTTGCGCGGGGTCGGCCTGGATGCGCGGCAGGGGCGCAGTGAGTTCGACCTGCAACTCGATCTGCTTGTCGTTGGCCGCAGCGGCAAAACGCTCGCAGGCACGGCCCAGCAGTTCGTCGATGGCACAAGGGGTGAGTTCGAGCTTTTGCAGGCCGCTCTGGTAACGGGAGAAGTTCAGCAGGTCATTGATCAGCTGGTTCAGGCGCTGCATCTCTTCGCCGATGGTGTCGGACAGGTCCGCCTCCCGCGAATCAGGGGCAAAGCTCAGGCGCTCACGCAGCAGGCCGAAAGCCATGTGCATGCCGGTCACCGGCGTGCGCAGCTCATGGGAGGCACGCAGGACGAATTCACTGCGTACCCGTTCGAATGCGCGTTGTTCGGTGACATCGTGCAGCACCATCACCGCGCCGAGGATTTGCCCTTGTGGATGGCATACCGGTGTCAGGCTGTAGGAAAGCAGCCGGGATTCTTCATCTATTTCCAGGCTGAGATCATCGGGCACCCGGTCCAGGGTGCCGCCGCGCAGCACCAGGCGCAGTTGTTCGTCCAGCTCCGGGCGCTGCAGGGCATCGCCAAGCCCGGTGCCCAGGCGTGCATCTTCCCAGCCCAGCTGGCGTTGGGCGACCGGGTTGAGGTGCTCCAGATGGCCCTGGCGATCGATGATCAGCAAGCCGTCGTCGATGCTGTCGAGCACCGCTTGCAGACGCTGCTGGCCGGCCAGTACTTCGT
Organism: Pseudomonas sp. ZL2; assembly: GCF_054788455.1. NCBI lineage: Bacteria > Pseudomonadati > Pseudomonadota > Gammaproteobacteria > Pseudomonadales > Pseudomonadaceae > Pseudomonas > Pseudomonas sp. ZL2. The sequence continues at coordinate 423,244 of NZ_JBGOGX010000003.1, forward strand.
CGATGTTGGTTGCTTGATGCTTGCGCAAGGCTTCGGCCATCAGGCCAAAGCGGCGGGTCAGCTGGTTCAGCTCCAGGGCGTGGGCGACCGGCAAGGTCACCTCGAAGTTGCCTTGGCCGATCTGGTCGGCGGCCTTGGCCAGTGCTTCGATCGGCTGGCCGACGCGGCGGGCGATGCCATGGGCTGTAACAAAACCGAGAATCAATACTGTCAGGCCAACCAGGCCGAGCAAGCCGCCAATCAGCAGGGCGCGGTCATGGGCTTTCTGCTCGCTTTCGTTGATGTGCTGCAAGGCGCGTTTATGCGATTCGACCAGATCGGCACGCAGTACGTTGAAGGCGTGGCCCAACGGTTGGTCCGCGCCCAGACTCTTGGAAGGCGAGCTACTGCTACGGTAGGCCTGGAGGAAGGCCTGGTAATCGATACTGGCTTTGGCAAAGCCCTGATCGCCAGGGCTGTCGTCGTCATGGTTGATGCCTTCGTCCAGCAGTTGCTGGAACTGCCTTTGCAGCCCTTCGAGGGCTGGTTTGTCCTGGGAGTCATCCAGCAGCAGGGTCAGTTGCTCGCCCAGGTTCTGCCGTAGCTTCAGGCCCAGGTCGAGGGTCACCGAGTTTTCCCGCACCAGCGCCTGTTGCGCGTTGGCCATCTGCAGCACGCTGACCAGGCCCAGCAGCAAGCCGAACAGCGCGACAGTGATCAGCGCTGAAATGCTGAGGAAAAGCCGCGTGCGCAGCTTCATCGCCAGTTTCACAGGTTGTACTGCTTGCGTTTGCGGTACAGGGTCGAGGCATCAATACCGAGGGTCTTGGCGGCCTGGTCGAGGGTTTCACTGGTGGCCAGTACCGCACCGATATGGGCGCGTTCCAGTTCATCCAGGCTCAGCGCCGCGCCAATGCGCGGGGCATTGCTGGCCGGTTGTTCGGCCATGCCCAGGTGGCTGATCTCGACGCGCTCCTGGGCACAGATGATGCTCGCCCGTTCGACCACGTTGCGCAGCTCGCGGATATTGCCTGGCCAGCGGTAATTGAGCAGCGCGGCGCGGGCTTCGTCGCTGAACGCGCGTGCCGGTCGCGAGTATTCCTTGACGAAGCGGGCGAGGAAACGATCGGCCAGGGTGAGAATGTCTTCGCTGCGCTCGCGCAATGGCGGCAGGTGCAGGGTGATGACATTCAGACGGTACAGCAGGTCTTCCCGGAAGCGTCCTTCGCGGACCATGTCCTCAAGGTTGAGGTTGGTCGCGGCCAGAATCCGCACATCGGCACGGCGGGTCACCGGGTCGCCGACCCGCTCGTATTCCTTGTCCTGGATAAAGCGCAGCAGCTTGGGTTGCAGGGTCAGCGGGAAATCGCCGATCTCGTCGAGGAACAACGTACCGCCGTCAGCCTGGTTAACCCGGCCCAGGGTACTTTCGCTGGCACCGGTAAAGGCACCGCGGCTGTGGCCGAACAGCTCGCTTTCCATCAGCTCGGCGGTCAACGACGGGCAGTTGATGGTCACGCAGGCTTTGCGCGCACGCTTGCTCCAGCCGTGAATGGCGCGGGCCAGTTCACCTTTACCGGTACCGGACTCACCGAGAATGAGGATGTTGGCGTCGGTGGTGGCGACCTGGCGGGCAGTTTCCAGCACTACCATCATCGCCGGGCTGTGCGAGTCGAGGCCGTCCTTGGGTTTGCGGACTTCGCCTTCCAGTGCTTCCAGGCGTGCCGACAGCTGACGGACTTCCAGTTGCTTGGCAGTGGCCAGGCGCAACTGGTCCGGGCTGCACGGCTTCACCAGGTAATCGGCGGCACCGGCCTGGATTGCATCAACCGCGGTGTCGACCGCCGAATGCGCAGTGACGATCACCACGCGCATCCACGGCGCCTGGATACGCATCTGTGCCAGTACATCCAGACCGTTGTCCTCGCCCAGGCGCAGGTCGAGGAAACACAGGTCGAAGACTTGTCGTTGCAGCAGGGTTTCGGCCTGCGCCGCACTGTTGGCGGTGGCCACACTGTAGCCTTCATCTTCGAGACAGTAGCGGAAGGTTCGCAGGATGGCGGACTCATCGTCGACCAGCAGAATACGGCCTTGATGTTCCTGGGCTGGCTCCATTTCCTACGCTCCTTTGAGAATGATCTAGGTTAGTGTCGGAAAAATCGGGCAAGTTGCATGGTTCATTCTGATTCATTCCGCTGTCTGCATGGTAGCCGTTCGCCCAGCACTTATCTAACCCACTGAAAAGTCAGCGGTTGTTTACCCGCAAGGAACTGGCACGGGCTCTGCGAAGACAAAAGACTCTGACCCATCGGAGGCTTTGTCATGTCCGCGCCCTATCCGTTGGCAGTCGCTACTGCCCTGTTCCTGCTGCTGCCGATGGCCAGCAGCGCCGCCGAATCGCCTTCTTCCAGCGTGCAGCAGGCCCGCCAAGAAGGCGCCTTGCAAACTGCATTGGCGCTCAACCGCTTGCTCAACCCGTTCAAGATCGAGGTCAAGGTCCAGGGCAGCACGGCGCATTTGCAGGGTGAGGTGGAAAACGAGGTCGAGCGTCAGCTGGCCGAACGTATTGCCCTGGCGACCCGCGGCATCGAGGCGGTGCAGAACGACCTGCAGCTAAATGCCGAACTGGTCGAACAACCGCTGGAGCTGCGCGCCTATGCCCAGCGCCTGGAGGACGCGACCCTCGCCTCCATTATTCGCGCGCGCCTGCTGTGGAGCACTCATACCCAGGCAGCCCCTATAGAAGTAGACAGCCGTGAAGGTGTGGTCACCCTGCGCGGCCAAGTCAGCAGCGCCGAAGCCAAGGAGCTGGCGGGCGTACTGGCAAGCTCCACCGAGGGCGTTTACCTGGTCAACAACCTGATCAGCCTGGGTGCCGCGGATATGGCCAGGTTGCGCGAAGAGCGCCAGGAGCTGGTTGCCGATCCGCAGCTCAGCGACGCCTGGATCAACGACAAGGTGCAGACCAGTTTCATGTACAGCCGCAACCTCGATGGCCCGAACATCAAGGTGGCGACCCAGGATGGCGTGGTGCGCTTGTCTGGCGAGGTGGTCAGCAGCGAGCAGAAGACCATTGCCGTCGAGGTCGCCCGGCAGATTCGCGGCGTTCGCGGGGTCGATGCCGACATGCTCAAGGTGGCGAGCAAGGTCCCGGGCTGATCATGCAAAACGCACGAGCGCCTGCGCCCGATCGTGCAGGATACGTTTCGGGCGGGATCCAAATATATGGATAACATATTGATTTTTAACGATAAAAAATTGTTTTAAAGGATGGCATGCAGGCTGCAATGACTACATCAAGTCAACAGTAAACGCAGCAGGAGGAGCACGGCATGAACCGCTACCCCGCCACCCTAGTGCAGGTTTCTTCGCTTCAGCTGCGCCAAGGCCTGTTTTTCAGCCTGGCGCTGTTGCTGACCCTGATTGCCGGTCAGCTCTATAACAGCTGGGAAACCGCGCACAGTGCCGAGCAGCTGGCTGCCCAGGCAGCACTGGTGGCGCAGGTTCAGGCGCAACGCTCCATTGCACCGCTGCAGGCCCGGGTCGCACTGTCTACGCCAGTGACCACTCCAGCCGTTGTTGATAACGCTGCACCCCGTGATCGCTGGGTGTTTTAAGCGAACACCCAAGGACCTCTTCTAAAAACGGTAAGGAGAATCACCATGTTGAGTTGGGCCATCACCTTCCTGATTATCGCCATTGTCGCTGCCGTGCTGGGCTTCGGTGGTATCGCCGGCGCCGCTACCGGTATCGCGAAGATTCTGTTCATTATCTTCCTGGTGCTATTCGTGGTGTCCTTCTTCTTTGGTCGCCGCGGTAGGGGCTGAGTATGAGCACAACGCTAGGCAGAGCCCTGGTTGCCGCCCTGATCATGGGCGGCAGCGCAGTGGCAATGGCGGCCAATGACGGCCAGGTCCGGGCCAATCAGGTTCTTGGCTCGGACCCTGAATACCGGGAAACCTGGCAGGACGTGGTCAAAAACGAAGAGCGCTTGCCCGAATGGGTCCTCAACCTGAGCGGTACCTCCGAGCAACAGATGTCGGCGGTTGAGGAAGATGGCGACAAGTATCTGGTCGGACCGTTGTGCGAGTCCGAGCAGAAATGCCTGAACAAGCGCCTGATCGTTGCCTTCAGTTGGGACAAGGACGAAGCCTACGGGATGCTGGTTGAAGTACCCGAAGGGTTGCCGTCCGACAAGTCGCCCACACGCCACGCCGACTACCGATGGCTGGGCAAGCCGGACGAAGGCATGCAGGCCCTGCTCAAGGAGCAACTCAAGCGGGATCCGAACTGGTACTGAGGTGTTGCTCACACATCAGTACATATATAGAAGCTGAACCTTTTTCCATTTCAGGCTTCTATGCTGCGCCACCCGAGGAAGGCAGGCGCATGACCAGGGGGCCGGGCTGCTCTGATTGTTTCAGGATCGGAGGGGCCTAGGGGTACAGGGAGTACCTCCGATGAGGGCCGGGTCAGGTGCAGCGGTAGCGGAAGTTCCGGGTCGGGTAACTGCCTTCAGGCAGAGGTGCCCGACCGGGCTTCCGTAGCGCTCTTTGAGGCAATCGCCTTTTCCTCGCAGTAAATTCGTTTTTCCTACCGAAGCAGTCGACGCATATTTTTGCCCGACCGTACATCGATATTTTTTCACCCCGCCGCCCTACCAAAGTCGAAGCAATTTCACCCATTCGGATTGTCGAACAAAGGCCTTTGCCTTGCAGGTGGATACCTCTATATCTGCCGGATTATGGCGCTTTGGCCATCGTCGGAATTCCGAACGGTAGGCGAATAACCCATTGTGACGTACGATTTGGCCGATAAACCTCATGCCGATTCGGCATAGGGTAGTCGTTTACGGCATTAGACGGAGCCCCCCCACGTCGGAATAGTTGCGCCTTTTTTCGCTGGCCTGAGCGTTCCTACGCTCGCTTGCGGTGACCTTTTACGATGTCATCGGCAGATAACAAAAACGATACGGATCGCTGGCAACAGCTCTGGATCGCGGTTATCAGCCTGGTGGCCGTTTCCACTTGAAGAAAGGTAACGACATGAAGAAGGCAAAGCTAAGCCTCGCCTGGCAGATCCTCATCGGTCTGGTACTGGGGATTGCAATCGGCGCTTTACTGAACCATTTCAGTGCAGAAAAGGCATGGTGGATCAGCAACGTCCTGCAGCCTGCAGGTGACATCTTCATTCGCCTGATCAAGATGATCGTCATCCCGATCGTGATTTCGTCGCTGATCGTGGGTATCGCCGGGGTTGGCGATGCGAAAAAACTCGGCAGTATCGGCCTCAAGACCATCATCTACTTCGAGGTGGTGACCACCATCGCCATCGTCGTCGGCCTGGTGCTGGCCAACCTGTTCCACCCGGGTGCCGGCATCGACATGAGCACCCTGGGTACCGTCGACATCTCCAAGTACCAGGCCACGGCGGCCGAGGTTCAGCATGAGCATGCGTTCATCGAGACCATCCTCAACCTGATCCCGTCGAACATCTTCGCAGCGCTGATGCGCGGTGAGATGCTGCCGATCATCTTCTTCTCGGTGCTGTTCGGCCTGGGCCTGTCGAGCCTGCAGGCAGACATCCGCGACCCGCTGGTGAAAACCTTCCAGGGCGTCTCCGAAGCCATGTTCAAGGTCACTCACATGATCATGAACTACGCGCCAATCGGTGTGTTCGCGCTGATCGCGGTGACCGTCGCCAACTTCGGCTTCGCCTCGCTGCTGCCGCTGGCCAAGCTGGTGTTGCTGGTGTACTTCGCCATCGCCTTCTTCGCCTTCATGGTCCTTGGCCTGATCGCCCGCCTGTTCGGCTTCTCGGTGATCAAGCTGATGCGCATCTTCAAGGACGAACTGGTCCTGGCCTACTCCACCGCCAGCTCCGAGACCGTGCTGCCGCGCGTGATCGAGAAGATGGAAGCCTACGGTGCGCCGAAAGCCATCTGCAGCTTCGTGGTGCCGACCGGCTACTCGTTCAACCTTGACGGTTCGACCCTGTACCAGAGCATCGCGGCGATCTTCATCGCCCAGTTGTATGGCATCGACCTGTCGTTGAGCCAGCAGTTGCTGCTGGTGCTGACCCTGATGGTCACTTCCAAAGGCATCGCCGGTGTACCGGGCGTGTCCTTCGTGGTCCTGCTGGCCACCCTGGGCAGCGTTGGTATCCCGCTGGAAGGCCTGGCCTTCATCGCCGGTGTCGACCGCATCATGGACATGGCTCGTACTGCCCTGAACGTGATCGGCAACGCCCTGGCGGTACTGGTTATCGCTCGTTGGGAAGGCATGTACGACGATGCCAAGGGCCAGCGCTACTGGAACTCGCTGCCGCACTGGCGCAGCAAGGAAGCCGTACCGGCTGGCAAGCCTGCCAGCAAGTAAGCGCTAACCGGCTGCACGAAAAGCCCCGACCTGGTCGGGGCTTTTTTGTTGACCCTATCGCGGGTCAAGCCCGCCCCTGCAGTGTGGGAGCGGGCTTGACCCGCGATGGAGACGGTGCCTGAGTCGACGTTTATGGCGCGAAGCCAACCCGGCCCGCTATCATTTGCGCCATCTTTGGGGGGAACAACGGATGCTCAACGGCCTTTGGCTTGGTTTTTTCTTGGTCGCCGCCGTCTCGGCACTGACACAATGGTTGGTGGGCGGTAACGCCGGGATCTTCGCGGCAATGGTCGAAAGCATCTTTGCCATGGCCAAGCTCTCGGTCGAGGTCATGGTCCTGCTGTTCGGCACCCTGACCCTGTGGCTGGGCTTTTTGAAGATTGCCGAAAAGGCCGGCATCGTCGAATGGCTGGCCAAGGTCCTCGGCCCGTTGTTCGCCCGGCTGATGCCGGAAGTCCCGCCCGGCCATCCGGCCCTGGGCCTGATTACCCTCAACTTCGCCGCCAACGGCCTGGGCCTGGACAACGCCGCTACGCCCATCGGCCTCAAGGCCATGCGCGCACTGCAGGAACTCAACCCCAGCTCCACGACCGCCAGCAACGCGCAGATCCTCTTCCTGGTGCTCAATGCTTCCTCGCTGACCCTGCTGCCGGTGACCATCTTCATGTACCGCGCCCAGCAAGGGGCAATGGACCCGACCCTGGTGTTCCTGCCGATCCTGCTCGCCACCAGCGCCTCGACCCTGGTCGGCCTGTTGTCGGTGGCGGTGATGCAGCGACTTCGGCTATGGGACCCGGTAGTGCTGGCTTACCTGATCCCGGGCGCCCTGCTGCTGGGCGGGTTCATGGCCTTTCTCGGCACCCTGTCGGCCACGGCGCTGGCGAGCCTGTCATCGATTCTCGGCAACCTGACGTTGTTCGGCCTGATCATCCTGTTTTTGGTGATCGGTGCGCTGAAGCGGGTGAAGGTCTATGAAACCTTCGTGGAAGGCGCCAAGGAGGGCTTTGACGTCGCCAAGAGCCTGTTGCCCTATCTGGTTGCCATGCTCTGCGCCGTCGGCGTGCTGCGCGCCTCAGGGGCTCTGGAGCTGGCTCTGGATGGCATCCGTCATGCGGTCGAGTGGCTGGGCTGGGATACCCGCTTTGTCGAAGGCCTGCCCACAGCCCTGGTCAAACCGTTTTCCGGCAGTGCGGCACGGGCGATGCTGATCGAAACCATGCAGACTCACGGCGTGGATAGCTTCCCGGCCCTGGTGGCAGCCACCATCCAGGGCAGCACCGAAACCACCTTCTACGTGCTGGCAGTGTACTTCGGCGCCGTCGGCATCCAGCGCGCCCGCCATGCAGTAGGCTGTGCGTTGCTGGCGGAGCTGGCCGGAGTGGTCGCGGCGATCTTCGTGTGCTACTGGTTCTTCGCCTGAAGCTGACCGGCCTGGACTACCGTCCAGTCGACCAGTTGCTTCATCAACTGGTCGCTGGCCGTGCCAAAGCTGCTGACCACCGCTGAAACCTGCTTGTCGCTCACCGGCTGGCGCACCTCAAAGCGCCGGCTGGCGAGGATGCGCTGGCTGCGGCCCTGCACCAGGCGCGCGTCGTAGCGGATCACCACCGCCAGGCCATCGGCGCTGTACTCGCTCTGGAAGGCCTGCAGTTCACCGGCAATTTCATAATCGCTTTGCAGGTTGCTGTCGTCGGCGCTGAGGCGCTGCACCCGGCCGTCACGCTGGAAGGCATCGAGCATGCGATTGCGCAGCAACGTCGGCGCCGGGTCGCTCCAGCGTGCACCCTTGTAGCTGCTGATCAGGTCGCCTTGCGGCACCACGGCGATACGCGGGCTGTTCAGGACATCGCTGGCGATCGGCTTGTTCACCCGCAGCGACCACAACGTGCTGTGCGGCACAGTCCGGGTGCTTTGCGCCGAAGGCAGGCGGTAGATGTCGGCAGGTTCGGCCTGGGGCAGGATCGAGCAGGCGCTGCTCAGGCTCAGCGCAGTGGCCAGGACGAGGTAGCGGCAGGTATGGCTCATGGCTCGAACTCCTTGTTTTTGTCACGGCCCAGCAGGTAGCCGCTGGGGTTGGCTTCCAGGCGCTGGGAGATACCTTTGAGCGAGGTCAGGGTATCGCGCAGCTCGCGGATTGCCGGCGCCAGTTGATTGAAACCCTGGGCGCCGCCGTCGATGGCTTCGCGGTTGTCATTGAGCAGGCTGTTGATGGTCGCGGTGCTTTGCGCCAGCGACTGCATGGCTTGCTCTGCGCTGCCGAACATCTGCTTGCCTTGGTTGCTGAGCAGGCCGTTGGCGTTGCGCATCAGTTCGCTGGTCTGCTCGAGCATGGCCCCGGCCTGCTTGCCGACCTGGGCCAGTTGCTGGATGGCCTCGCGGATGTCGCCACGCTGGTCGTTGAAAGCTCCGGTGGTCTGTTCGAGGTTGTTCAGAGTGTTGCTCAGGCGGGCGACGTTGTCCTGGGAGAACAACGCGTTGGCGTTGTGCACCAGGGCGTTGATGTTGGTCATCAGGTCGCTGCCGTCATCCAGCAAGCGGGCAATCGGCGACGGCGAGGCGATGATCACGGGCAGTTTGCCATCCTTGCCCTTGAGCTCGGGGCTTTGTGGCGTACCACCGCTGAGCTGGATGAACGAGGTGCCGGTGATGCCGGTGAGGGTCAGTTTGGCCTGAGTGTCCTCCTTGATGGGGGTATCGGCGCTCAGACGCACCTGGGCCAGTACCCGGCGCGGATCACTGGGGTCCAGGCGCAGGCTGGTCACGTCACCGACCTTGATGCCGCTGTACTGCACCGAGCTGCCCCGGGACAAACCGGAGACGGCTTCGTTGAACACCACTTCGTAGTCCTTGAAGGTGCTGTCGACGCTGGACTTGGTCAACCACAGGCCGAACAGCATGGCGCCGGCCACCACCAGTACGGTGACCAGGCCGATCAAAACATGATGTGCACGGGTTTCCATCTCAGAGCTCCTTGGGCGCTGTAGCGGCCTGGTACGCCGCGCGGCCACGCGGGCCATGAAAGTAGTCGTGAATCCAGGCGTCGTCGGTGTCTTCGACCTGGGCAATGGGCCCGGCAACCAGCACCTTTTTCTGCGACAGCACGGCGACGCGATCAGTGATGGTGTAGAGGGTGTCCAGGTCGTGGGTGATCAGGAACACGCTCAGGCCCAGGGCGTCGCGCAGGGTCAGGATGAGCTGGTCGAAGGCCGCCGCGCCAATCGGATCAAGGCCGGCGGTGGGTTCGTCGAGAAACAGGATGTCCGGGTCCAGGGCCAGCGCCCGGGCCAGCGCCGCGCGCTTGATCATCCCGCCTGACAGCGACGACGGATATTTGTCTGCCGCGGAAATCGGCAACCCGGCCAGGGCCAGCTTGACCCCGGCCAGGTGCTCGGCATCTGCGCGGCTCAGGCCCGCGTGCTCGATCAGCGGCAAGGCGACGTTTTCGGTGACGGTCAGTGACGAGAACAACGCGCCCTTCTGGAACAGCACGCCGAATCGCCGCTCGACCAGTGAACGCTGCTCGTCGCTGGCGCTGCTCAGGTCCTGGCCGAACACCCGCACCTGGCCTTCGTTGGGCCGGCGCAGGCCGACGATACTGCGCAGCAACACCGACTTGCCGCTGCCCGAGCCGCCGACCACCGCGAGGATTTCGCCGCGGTACAGGTCCAGGTCGAGTTGCTCGTGCACGCTCTGGGTGCCGAAGCGGTTGCAGATGCCCCGGGCTTCGATCACCGTCCCGCGAGCGTTGCCGTTGGCCTCTTTCACCAGCCCATCTCCATGAAAAACAGTGCCGCCACGGCATCCAGAACGATCACCACGAAGATCGACTGCACCACGCTGGAGGTGGTGTGGGCGCCGACCGATTCGGCGCTGCCGCTGACCTTGAAGCCTTCCAGGCAGCCGATGGCAGCGATCAGGAAGGCGAAGAACGGTGCTTTCACCAGCCCGACCAGGAAGTGCTGCACACCGATATCGCTTTGCAGCAGCGACAGAAACATCGCCGGCGAGATACCCAGCGACAGCGCACAGACCACCGCCCCGCCGATAATGCCGCAGAGCATGGCGACAAAAGTCAGCAACGGTAGCGCGATCAGCAACGCCAGCACCCGCGGCACCACCAGCAACTCCACCGGATCGAGACCCAGGGTGCGGATGGCGTCGATCTCCTCATTAGCCTTCATCGAACCGATTTGCGCGGTGAAGGCGCTGGCAGTACGCCCAGCCATCAGGATTGCGGTCAGCAGCACGCCGAATTCACGCAGGAACGAGAACGCCACCAGGTCGACGGTAAAAATGCTGGCACCAAAGCTGGCCAGCACCGTGGCGCCGAGAAAGGCCACCACCGCACCGACCAGGAAGGTCAGCAAGGCGACGATGGGCGCGGCGTCCAGGCCGGTCTGTTCGATATGCGCAACCACCGAGGTAACCCGCCAGCGCTTGGGCTGGAGCAGACGCAGGAACAGGGTTTGCAGGATCAGGCCGATGAAGCCGAGGATCTGCAGGGTGTCTTGCCACAGGATGTCGACCGCGCGGCCGATACGGCTGAGCAGTTGAATCAGCACCGAGCGTTCCGGCTGCTTTTGCGGGATGCAGAAGTCCTGCACCGAGCAATACACAGTCTTGAGCAGCGCCTGGCTGGCAGCGGGCAAGTGTGTGGCGGTTTCGGTCAGCCGCGCCAGGCGCTCGGCACCGAGCAGCTCGACCAGCAAAGCCGCACCGGCGGTGTCGAGCTTGCCAAGCTGGTCGAGATCGACCTCGGTAGAGGGGTCATACTGGCCGGCCAGGCTGTCGCTGCTGCGCTTGAGGCTGGCGTAGTTGGCCAGGGTCCAGTCACCGGTGATCCGCAGCCGTGGCGGGCTGCTTGCAGTATCCAGGGTGGCGCTGGCGTGTGTAGTCATAGGCTCCATGCAGTCCGACCAACGGTTCGCAGCCTCAGAGCATAGCGTTACTCGGCCGCAAACGCTTGACCATCGTCAACCACGCGAAAGCGCAGCACGCCGATGACCTGGCCGTCTTCGGTCAGCACCCGCACCTGCCAGCGCCCGACCGGGTTGCCGGGGAAGTTCTGCTTGTGGGTCCAGGCCCGGTAGCCTTCCTTGCGCCCGCCATGAATGTCCAGGGCGATACGGTCGACCTCTTTGCCCTCGAATTGCCAGACATGGTAGATCCGCTCGTTCAGCCCGCGAGGGGCCTTGATCGCGGTAAAGGCGTAGAGACCACTGCGTATTTCACTGGCTTTGATCTGCTCCAGGCTTTTGCCCGGCGTGCGGTTCTCGACCTGGGTGCTGACCGCCACTTCGGTCATCCACAGGGTCGCTGGTGGCACCCAGGAGCGCAGCATCCAGCCGCCGGCACCGACGGCCAGGGTCATCACCACCAGCATGATCCCACGGCGCCAGTGGCTGATCGGGAAGCTGCTGGCCAGGCTCGGGAACGACAGCAGCATGGCGATGCCCAGGGCCAGCTTGAAGCTCTGCGAGGTGGTCAGGTGCAGGATGATTGGCAGCGCGGTCAGCAGCGCGGCAAACAAGGTCAGGGTATGCAGCGCCAGGTACAGCCAGCGCCGCGGGGCCAGCCACTTGTAGTACAGCGGGTCGATGATCGATATCAGTCCGGCTGCGGCGAGTATGCCGGTAAACACCAGCTGGCCACTGTTCCAGGTGGTGGTCACGAAGAAGAACGGCAGGACGAAGAACAGGCTTTCCTGGTGGATCATCTGCGTCGCGTAGCGCAGCAGCGGCTGGGGGATTTCGCGCTTGAAGACCTTGGTGAAGACCTTGGTGAAGGTGTTCTCCATCATCAGCCAGATCCAGCTGATGAGCATGACGATGGCGATCCAGCTGGCCAGGCTCTCCTGGCGATCGACCAGAATGAAGCTGCCGACACCGGAAATGAAACCACCGAGGGCGATGACTCCGGGATAGCGCTTGATCAGCTCGATCAGGCGCTGGAGGTAAAGAGGCATGAAGGTGTTCGCAAGGTCAGGTAAAAACCTTCACAGGATACTCTGTAGGAGCGGGCTTGCCCCGCGATGATTTCAGCGGGAACGCCGCCGCCCCCAGATCAACACCCCGGCCAACAACACCCCCACCGCCAGCGCCACCCACCCATACAGCTCGTCAAAACTGAGCAGCGGCTTCTCGATCCGCACATAGCCAGGCTCGGCCAGTAACTGCTGCAGGGCCCGGTTGGCATCTTCCAGGCTGATTCTGCGCAACGCCCGCACCGGATCGGCAAAGCGCCCGTCGGCGTAATCGTTCAGCGCCCCCCAGTAATAATCGGCCAGGACGCTGTTGCCCTGGGTGGTCCAGGCTTCGCGGTCGATGGCGGCCTGTTTGATGCGCTGGAACGTTGCCGGGTCCAGGCCATCCTTGCGCAGGCGCTCGAGCATGGCGGCCAGGGCCTGCTCGGCGGCATCGACATCGGCGCGGTCCAGATCGGCATTGAGCACCATCAGCCCGGTGTCACCGAAGCTCTCGCGCTGGCTGAACGGGCCGTAGGAAAACCCGTGCTTGAGCCGCAGTTCGTCGTACAACGCCCAGTCCAGGTAGCGCTGCAGCAGGTCCCAGGTCTGGCCGTGGTCGTTGTCCAGTACCGGTTCGAGGAATAGCCAGTGCAGGCGCGCACTGTCGCCCAGCCAGTCACGGGTCAACTCACGGCGGGCTTCGGCTTTGTGCGTGACACCGTCGAGCACCCGGCGCTCACCCGGCTCGACCGCTGGCAGCTCGCCATAGGTGCGCTCCAGATAGGCTGGCAGCAGGCGGTCGAGGCCGCCGACAACGATCAGGGTCATGTTGTTGGCCGCGTACCAGTGCTCGCGCAGGTCATTGACCTCTTCCAGGGTCATGTCCTCGATCGACGAACGTTCGGCGCACTTGAGCCCCAGCTCCACTGCCAGTTGGTCGCTGGCGCGATGGCCGATGTCCTGGCGGTCGAGCCAGCGCTGCAGGTGCGAGTAATGGCCACCGTCTTCACGTTCGACGATGCGCTTGGACAGCTCCAGGGCTTTTTCATCGATCCGGGTGTCGTTGATCACCGCCAGCAGCAGGTCGAGTACCTTGCGCTGGTTGCGCGCCGGCGCTTCGATGACGAAGGTGGTGTCGGCACTGCTGGTATAGGCATTCCACTCCCCGCCCAGTGCCTGCATGCGTTCTTCCAGGCCGCCCTCGCCGCTGTCGTCGATGCCGCTGAACAGCAGGTGTTCAAGCAAGTGCGGCAGCTCCTGGCGCTCGCAGGGGAAGTCATCGAAGCCAACACCCACCACCAGGCGAATCGACACATGGCTGCGTTCATAACCCGACTTGAGCACCACCTGCAGGCCATTGGGCAGCAGGTAGCCTTCGACCTGGGAGCGGTCGATGGCAAAGCCGGGCGCGCAGCCCAGCAACAGGCAAATGAACATCAGGCAACGCATGGCGAGCTTCCTTGCGGGAGTTCTTGAGGTGAAGCGGTCAGGGTGAGTGAGCGTCGTCCGGCACGCTGTCGAGCAGCAGGCCGCCGGTATCGGCGCCGCCCAATACCACATAGGCACTGCTGCAGAACAAGGAGTTCAATCGTTTCATGTCGGCGATCAGTTCCAGGTGCAATGAGCTGGTCTCGATACTTTGCACCACTTTACGTTGCAGTCGGCTGACATGGGCGTGGGCCAGGCGTCGTTCCTGGGCGCGGAAGCGGCGTTTTTCCCGCAGCAGCTGGCGGGCGCTTTCCGGATCGGCGCTGAGGAACACCGACAGGCCCAGGCGCAAATTGGCCAGCAACTGGCTGTGCAAACCGGTGAGCTCTTCCAGGCCGACGTCGGAAAACTCCCGGCGCTGAGAGGTCTTCTGCTGTTGAACCTTGCGCAGCATGCGCTCGATCAGGTCGCTGGCAAGCTTGAGGTTGATCGCCAGCTCAATGATCTCGGCCCAGCGCCGGCTGTCCTGCTCGCTGAGGTCTTCGCGGGGCATTTGCGCCAGGTACAGCTTGATGGCGTTGTACAGGGCCTCGACGTCTTCGCCCAGGCCGCGCATCTGCTGGGTCATGGCGGTCTGGGTGCCGCGCAGCACATTGAGCATGGCATCGAGCATGCTGTCGACCAGATCGCCCATGCGCAGGGTTTCGCGTACCGCGTTGGCCAGGGCCAGGCTTGGCGTAGTCAGCGCGGTAGCGTCCAGGTGCCGTGGGCGGGCACGGCCGTTGGCTTCTTCGCGCTCAGGCAGTAACCAGCTGCACAGGCGGCCCATGGGCGTCACCGTCGGCAACAGGATCAGGCAGCGCAAGGTGTTGTAGAGCAGGTGAAAGCCGATGACCAGTTCCTGGGGGCTGAAACTCAGGCTGTCCATCCACGCCACCAGCGGATTGAGCACGGGAATGATCAGCACCAGGCCGATCAGCTTGTACAGCAAACTGCCCAGCGCCACCTGACGGCCTGCGGCGTTCTGCATGCTGGTGCTGAGAAAGGCCAGCAGGCCACTGCCGATGTTGGCGCCGATCACCAGGCCGATGGCCACCGGCAGGCTGATCAACTCGGCACCGGCCAGGGTTGCGGTGAGCAGCACGGCGGCCAGGCTCGAGTAGGAGATCAGTGCAAACAGGGCGCCGACCAGGGCATCGAGGAGGATATCGCCGGTCAGTGAGGCGAACAGCACTTTCACGCCCTGTGCATGGGTGATCGGCGCTGCCGCTTCGACGATCAACTGCAGGGCGAGGATGATCAGGCCCAGGCCGATACCGACGCGGCCCAGTTGGCCGGCGCGGGTCTGCTTGCGGGAAAGAAAGAAAATAACCCCGAGAAAGATCAGCAGCGGCGACAGCCACGACAAGTCAAATGTCAGCACCCGCGCCATCAGCGCGGTACCGACGTCGGCACCGAGCATGATCGCCAGCGCCGGGGTCAGCCCCATCAGGCTCTGGCCGACGAACGAGGTCACCAGCATCGCCGTGGCGTTGCTGCTTTGCACCATCGCCGTCACCAGGATACCGGCGACAAAGGCCAACGGCCGCTTGGACATGTTCTGGCTCAGCACCCGACGCAGGTTCGAGCCATACACCCGCAGGATGCCGGTACGCACGATGTGCGTGCCCCAGATCAGCAACGCCACGGCGGAAAGCAGATTGAGCAGGGTCAGCATTGAAAAGGCCCCCTGTTATGCGCCCCAGTGGGGCAAATGGATGATGCCGTGAGCCTGTCCTGCTACCAGGCGGTTTTTCCCAGTGCCCACTTAAGCTGTAGTCGGCCAATGGCCGTGGCGCCAGCATCGCATAGCCACGGCAGGCTTTGAAACAGCACTGTCATGAAGCTGGATGAAAAAAGGGCCCCGCAGGGCCCTTTTCAACAGCACCGGGATTACTGACCCGGGATGTCCTTGCGAAGTTTCACCGGATCGCTCTGTTGCTTTTTCTTGGCCATGGCCGTGCGCATCTTGATGTTGATCGCTTCGACTGCCAGCGAGAACGCCATGGCGAAGTAGACATAGCCTTTCGGTACGTGCACGTCGAAGGATTCGGCGATCAGCACGGTACCGACCACGATCAGGAACGACAGGGCGAGCATCTTCAGCGACGGGTGCTTGTCGATGAAGTTACTGATGGCGCCGGCACAGAGCATCATCACCAGCACGGCGACGATAATCGCCGCGATCATCACCGGTACGTGGGAAACCATGCCCACGGCAGTGATCACCGAGTCCAGGGAGAAGACGATGTCGATGATCGCGATCTGGATGATGGTGTAGAAGAACTTGCCGCCGGCGCCGCTTGGCTCGTCGCTGGTTTCGTCTTCACCTTCCAGGCCGTGGTAAATCTCCTGAGAGCTTTTCCACAAGAGGAACAGGCCGCCGAAGAACAGGATCAGGTCGCGCCCGGAAATGCCCTGGTCGAACACTACGAACAGATCGGCGGTCAGGCGCATTACCCAGGTGATCGACAGCAGCAGGAGGATCCGGGTGACCATGGCCAGTGCCAGGCCGAAGATCCGAGTGCGCTGCTGCATGTGCTTGGGCATGCGGCTGACCAGGATCGAGATCATGATGATGTTGTCGATACCGAGAACGATCTCAAGCGCCGTCAGAGTAAAAAAGGCAACCCAGATTTCTGGGCTGGTCAGCCATTCCATGTGTATTCCTTCGAACGATGTAAGCAGAACGCCCCAGGCAATGGGGCGCGGCTACGGTTAGGTGATTCTGTTGTCTTATAGGCTACTGAACAGGGGGAAAATTCCCATGAGCAGCGCGGCGAGCATTATGCACAGGCAGACCAGCACTGCCCACTTCAGGGTGAAGCGCTGATGATCGCCGAACTCAATGCCGGCCAGGGCCACCAACAGGTAGGTAGAGGGTACCAGCGGGCTGAGCAGATGCACGGGTTGGCCGACGATCGACGCGCGGGCCATCTCAACAGGCGAGATGCCGTAATGGCTGGCCGCTTCCGACAGCACCGGCAATACCCCGTAGTAGAAGGCGTCGTTGGACATGAAGAAGGTGAACGGCATGCTCACGATCGCCGTGATCACCGCCAGATAAGGGCCCAGCGCATCCGGGATGACCGCCAGCAGGCTTTTGGACATGGCGTCGACCATGCCGGTGCCGGAGAGGATACCGGTGAAGATACCGGCGGCGAAAATCAGGCCGGTCACCGCCAGGACGCTGCCGGCATGGGCGGCGATGCGGTCCTTCTGCTGTTGCAGGCACGGGTAGTTGACGATCATCGCGATACTGAAGGCGATCATGAACAGCACCGGCAGCGGCAACAGGCCCATGATCAGCGAGACCATCAGCAAGGCGGTCAGGACGCCGTTGAACCACAGCAGTTTGGGACGGCGGGCATCCGGGAACTGCGAGACGCTGATTTCACTGTGATCGATTTCATCGCCCGGCAGATGCAGTTCGCCCAGGCGAGCGCGCTCACGCTTGCCATACATGTAGGCGATGGCCAGCAGGGCGACGACACCGGCGAGCATGGCCGGGATCATCGGTACGAAGATATCCGACGGGTCGACATGCAAGGCACTGGCGGCGCGAGCGGTCGGGCCACCCCAGGGGGTCATGTTCATGATGCCGCCGGCGAGAATGATCAGGCCGGCCATGATCCGCGGGCTCATGCCCAGGCGGCTGTACAGCGGCAGCATGGCCGCCACGCAGATCATGTAGGTGGTGGCGCCGTCACCATCCAGCGACACTACCAGGGCCAGCACTGCCGTGCCGACCGAGACTTTCAGCGGGTCGCCTTTGACCAGCTTGAGGATCTTGCGTACGGCCGGGTCAAACAGGCCGGAGTCGATCATCAGGGCGAAATACAGGATAGCGAACATCAGCATGACCCCGGTCGGCGCCAGTTTGCTGATGCCTTCGAGCATCATCGGGCCGATCTTGGCGGAAAAACCGCCGAACAGGGCGAACAGAATCGGTACCAGGATCAGCGCGATCAAGGCCGACAGGCGCTTGGTCATGATCAGGTACATGAAGGTGATGACCATGGCGAAGCCGAGGAAGGTCAGCATGGGAGTACTCCAGGCGTAGCGCGTCGAAGGAAGAACGATTCGGGCGGATCAGCGCGCGGGGCGCGGCGCGTGGAATAGCGGAGGGATGGCTGCAGGGAGGCGGGCGTAGGAAAGCATCAGTATCACCATTGTTGTTGTTAATTGGGCCGGGCGCTGTATGAAAGACACAGGGCCCTGGCTGACCGGTCTGGTGCCGGTAGTGGAGGCAATCCTAAGGCGGGAAGCTTTCAGCCAGCTTTCGCTGGCCCAAAGCCGACGAGAGGTGCATTGTTGGCTGTAAGCCAATAGGTAACAGGAGGGAGCGATGCGCGATTCGTACGAAGGCGGCTGCCATTGCGGCGCCCTGCGCTACCGGATTCAAGGCCCGTTGACGGATGTTGCCCACTGCCATTGCTCGGTTTGCCGGCGGGTCAGTGGTGGCTTGTTGATCACCTGGTTGACGGTGAACTGTGATGATTTCCAGTGGTTGAGTGGTACGCCGCAACGCTATGACTCATCGGCCAGTTGCGTGCGATATTTTTGCAGTCGTTGCGGTGCCCATGTGGCCTTGACCACTGATCTGAGCCCGCAGAGCATCGACGTCACCGTGACGACGCTCGACCAGCCGGAGCTGGCGCCGCCCAACCGGCACATCTGGATCGACAGCCGCCTGTCCTGGCTGCACCTGGATGAACAGTTGCCTGAAGAGCATGGCGAAACCCTGTGATCAGGGCAGTTGCAGGCCGCCGCCGGCCTTGTGCAGTGCGCGCAAATGTTCGCCCACCTGCTTGATGTTGGCCTCGACCGCTTTGATTTCAGCCGCGCGTGTCGGGCCGAGCAAGGCGCGCACCTCCTTGTCGAGTTCGGCGCTGAGGGTTTGCAGCTGTTTTTGCCGCTGGCTGGTTTCACTCAGCAGCTTTTCCCGCTCACTGGCCTGGGGCAAACCGTAGCCACTGCTGCCCAGCAGTTCCGCCGGGCGGCTGAGAAAACCGCTGTTGGCGAGAATCTGCTGCAGGGTGTTGTTAGCCTTGCCGACGCTGGCGTCATTGAGCTCCCGCCCGGTCAGGTAGCGCTGCTTGACCTCGTCCTGGGCCAGCAACAGCTGGCGGCGCAGGCTGGCTTGCTCCAGTAGCAGCAACGCCGCGCTGGTGCGCAGGTCGGCTTGGGCAAACCACTGCTGGCGTTGTTCGGCAGATTGTTCCAGCCAGGCTTCGACGCTGTCCTGCTTGATCGGCAGCTGCTGCTTCAGTACCAGGAACATCGCCTGGTAGCGGTCGCGGTAGGAGTCGAAGCGGTAACCCAGGCGTAGCGCTTCGCGCGGGTCGTCGAGCACGCTGACGTCAGCCAGGCCGCGGCCTTCGAGTACTTCGAGCAAGCCATTGGGAACGATGCTGTCCAGATTGTTCAGGCGTGGGTTGGCGGTGCCGCTACGCAATAGCTTGAGGGTTTCGACCGCGCAGTTGTTGGACAGGAAGTAATAGTTGCCGTCGTAGCTCCAGTGCATCTCGACGGCCTGCCGCACCAGGCTTTCCAGTTCGTTACGGTTGAGCCTGAGCGGGATAGAGGCGAGGCTGCGCAGTTCAGTCTTGGTGTATTCGTCGATGACCTGGGCCAGTGGCAACACGAACAGCCGCGACGGGTAGGCACCGGTCAAACCGTCCCAGCTCGACAGCTGCACATCATTGACGAACGCCCGGTACGACAGCACCAGGTGCTGGTCCAGGTCCAGGCGGCAGTCCGGCCCGCGCGGGCGCCCTGGGGCGCAGATCACCAGGCGCAGCATGCTGTGGCCCCAGCGGCTGACCCAGTTCTGGTTGGCTTCGGCCAGCAGGTAATCCACGGCATAGACCCGCTCGGGGTCGATCTCGCCCAGCGGCGATTTGGCAAAGTCATTGCCGGCGTTGAGGAACGGCAATGCGCTCGGGCATGGCGGATGCTCGGGCGCCCAGTCGAAATGCTCCTTCAGGTAAGCCTGCAAGGCCGGGCGGCGGCAGGCAAAGCTTGGGTCGAGCAGGAAGTACTCCATGTTGACCGCAATGAATTCCTTGGGGCTGCTCAGCTCATAGCTGTCGGGGCTGCGTGCCACCTGGCGGTTGTGCTGTTCGCGCTCGCCACGACGGCCGACATATTGCGGCCAGCCAGCCAGATCGAGTAGGCGCGGGTCGTCACTGAGGGTAAAACGGCGTTCGGTCTGGCCACGGCACTGTTCGGGCAGGCCGACTTTGCCCTGGCTGTTCCGCTGTCGGGTGCACTGGGTGATCAGCCGACGTTGCGCACCCTGCCACAGGCGGGCGCGGTCATAGATGTGGGTCAGCTCATGCAGGACGGTGGCCAACAACTCCTGGCGTACGGTGCCGTGGGGGCGGCCGGTCTTCTGCGTGGCGGCGCTGCCATCGGCAAGGCCCGGCAGCAGGCGGCTATTGAGCTCCAGGGTGGAGACCAGCGATGCCTGGCCGTAGGCGTCGGCCGGCATGCGGCTGCTCCAGCTGACCTGGATGCGTCGGTCAAGGCGGGTCTTGAAGCTCGGCGGCAGTGCCTGCAGGGCTTCGTCCAGCAATGCCTGGCTGGCCCGCTGTTGCTGCGGGTTCAAGTCATCGGCCTGCAGCACCAGCTGCAGGTCGGCCAGTGCCGGGCTGCCGAACAGTATCAGCAGGCAACCCAGCAGCCAGGCACGCACCGGCTTCACAGAGCGAGAATGGCTTCAGCCAGGACCTGGTCACTGGCCTGGCGTGCTTCAGGAACACGCTGGCGCAGGGTATCGAAGGCGGCTTCGAGTTGTGCGCCACGGATCTCGCCACGGCTGGCGACATAGCTGGCGGCATCGTCGCGGGCTTCGCGCACGACTTTGGAATCGCGAATCGAAGTAGTGGTGTCGGAGGTGAAGTCGATCGAGCGGCCGAAGGCGCGAACGATGATGTTGCTGGTGGCCACCAGGGTTTGTGCCTGGGCCACATCGGCCAGCAGCAGAAGGCCAAGGGTGGCGGCAATCAGCGGGTTACGCATGGAGCATCTCCGGGAAAACAGAAGTAATCATTGGACGAGAATTGCCTGCGCCAGTTCAAGGTCGCTGGCATGAAGTTCCGGGTTGGCCTGGCGCAGCCGGTCCAGTGCAGCCTCAAGGCGAGCGCCCCGCCATTGACCGTCGCTGCCCACAAAGGCAGCGGCATCGTCATGGGCGGCCAGCAGCAGTTTGCGATCGAAGGGCGCCGACGTCACTTTGCTGGTGACGTAACCACTGACGACAAGGTTGTTGGTGGTCAGGTCCAGCGCCTGGGCGGCACCGCTCCAGCAGAATACGAGCAACAGCAATGACAGATAACGCATGGGTCTCGAACGGCAGCTGAATCAGGCGGCAAAGGCTATCCCAATGCGCTGGTGAGGACCAGCGCAGAGGGCCCGGCTTAGTTGCACGTTGTTACATGCATGGGCCGGAAGCGAGTGCTTCAGAGCGCCAGGATGGCCTGTGCCAGTTGAGCGTCGCTGGCCTGCAGGGTTGGGGTCTGCTGGCGAATGTGGGCGAAAGCGCTCTCCAGTTTCGCGCCGCGGATGTCACCGTGGCTGGCAACGAAGCTGGCGGCGTCGTCACGGGCGGCCTGGACGATCTTGTCGTCACGGAACGAGGACGACACATCGGAGGTGGCATCAGTGGAGGCGGCGACGCCACGAACGACGGTATCGGTGGTGACGACAAAGCTGGTGGCGTTGGCAGTGGAAGCCAGGGCCAGCAGCAGCGCGGCGCCAAACAAGCGTGAATGGAACATGGTCGATCTCCTGGATAGGCTTTTTGGTGGTTCTTATGTCAGACGCACGCTCAGCTTGTTGCGCTACTTATTACCAAGCTGGGTACGCTAAGGGTATCACGCGATAGGAACCTGAGGCTTGGACCACCTCGTCGCAAGATTTATCAACTGTACCGGTCATATTGATTAAATGTATAACTGTACCTGTCGTGGTGTCAGCCGCTCTATCTCGGGCCTTTAAACGACAAAACCCGTCAGCAGTCACCTGCGACGGGTTTTGGGGAATTCGAGGTGCCGGCCTTGGCCGGCGAGCCCTGCATTAACGCCAGAAAGGCTTGCTCAGCTCTTCGTAGCGTTGTGCTTCGCTGATACCGGCATCAGCCAGCAGACGCGAGTCCAGGCGAGCCAGTTGGTGGCGGCTGGCAATACGGCGTTGCCACAGCATCAGGTTGGCCAGCAGGCGCAGTGGCAGCGAGGCCTTGGATTGTTCGGCGGTGTTTTCGAAAACCAGATCGGAACTGAGGGTACGTTCCATGATGTCATCCTTCCGCTTGTGGCGGCATTAGGTAGTGATTTAACTGATGCCAATGATCCTCCTCTGCCGTCCATAACAGTAGATACAGTTCACCTGCATTGTGATGGGCCAGTTAACTGTTTTAAGCGACTGTTGCACTCGGAATAGGCGCAACTGTACTGGTCGGCACTGAAATGGTGCATTTCTGCTCGGAGAAGGGACAAGAGGGCGGAAAATGGTGGTGAAATCACCGGTACAGTAGAACAGTTTTTGCCAAAATAAATAAATCAGTTGTCCGGCCGGTTGGCATTGCGCACAACCGGCCGGTTACTGTGCAGGTCAGCTGGCGAGCATGCGCCCGGTTTCTTCCAGGTTTTCGTGCCAGGCCAGGGCTTCGCGCAGGATGTGCGGCGTGTGGCCGCCGCGTTCGCAAGCGCGGGTGAAGTAGTCGTTCAGCGCGTCGCGGTAATCCGGGTGCACACAGTTGTCGATGATCACCCGGGCACGTTCGCGTGGTGCCAGGCCACGCAGGTCAGCCAGGCCCTGCTCGGTGACGAGGATGTCGACGTCGTGCTCGGTGTGGTCGACGTGGCTGACCATCGGCACCACGCTGGAAATCGCCCCGCCCTTGGCAATCGACTTGGTGACGAAGATCGCCAGGTGCGCGTTGCGGGCGAAGTCGCCCGAGCCACCGATGCCGTTCATCATCCGCGTGCCGCAGACGTGCGTGGAGTTGACGTTGCCGTACAGGTCGAACTCAAGGGCAGTGTTGATGCCGATGATGCCCAGGCGGCGGACCACTTCAGGGTGGTTTGAAATTTCCTGCGGGCGCAGGACCAGTTTGTCCTTGTAGCGCTCCAGGTTACCGAAGACGTCGGCGTTGCGGCGGGTCGACAGGGTGATCGAGCTGCCCGAAGCGAAGCTCAGCTTGCCGGCGTCGATCAGGTCGAAGGTCGAGTCCTGCAGTACTTCGGAGTACATGGTCAGGTCTTCGAACGGCGAGTCGATCAGGCCGCACATCACCGCGTTGGCAATGCTGCCGATACCGGCCTGCAGCGGACCGAGCTTGTTGGTCATGCGCCCGGCGTCGACTTCCTGCTTGAGGAAGTTGATCAGGTGGTTGGCGATGCCCTGGGTTTCGTCGTCTGGCGGCAGCACGGTGGACGGCGAGTCCGGCTGCTCGGTGATGACGATACCGACAATCTTGGCCGGGTCGATCGGGATCGCGGTGCTGCCGATGCGGTCATCGACTTTTACCAGCGGGATCGGCGTACGGGTCGGGCGGTAGGTCGGGATATAGATGTCGTGCAGGCCTTCCAGGTTGGCGTGGTGCGCCAGGTTGATCTCGACGATCACCTGTTTGGCGAAAATCGCGAAGCTGGCCGAGTTGCCCACCGAAGTGGTCGGCACAATGTGGCCTTGCTCGGTGATGGCGACCGCTTCGATGACCGCGATGTCCGGCAGCTTGAGCTGCTGGTTGCGCAGCTGCTCGACGGTTTCCGACAGGTGTTGGTCGATGAACATGACCTTGCCGTCGTTGATGGCCTTGCGCAGGGTGCTGTCGACCTGGAACGGCATGCGACGGGCCAGTACACCGGCCTCGGTCAGCTGTTTGTCGAGGTCGTTGCCCAGGCTTGCGCCGGTCATCAGGCTGATTTTCAGGGGCGACTGCTTGGCGCGTTCGGCCAGTGCATGGGGCACGGCCTTGGCTTCACCGGCACGGGTAAAACCGCTCATGCCGACGGTCATGCCGTCCTCGATCAGGCCAGCGGCATCAGCCGCACTCATTACCTTGCTGTGCAGGGAGGACAAGCGGATACGATCACGGTACATGGATTGTTATCTCGGGCTACTAAAGCTAGATGCGCAGTCTAGTGTTTTCGCCTGGCTTCGTCCCGCGACCAAGGTCGAATGCGAAGCCCTGAAATAGAGCCTTCTGTCGGCGGGCCGGGCATGAAAAAGCCCCAGCCGGTACCGCGCTGGGGCTATTTGTCACAGCAGGTTGAACGGCTTATTCGACCGCTTTGACCATGTCTTCGATGACCTTCTTGGCGTCGCCGAAGACCATCATGGTCTTGTCCAGATAGAACAGTTCGTTATCCAGGCCGGCGTAGCCGCTGGCCATCGAGCGCTTGTTGACGATGATGGTCTTGGCCTTGAAGGCCTCGAGGATCGGCATGCCGGCAATCGGCGACTTCGGATCGTTCTTCGCTGCCGGGTTGACCACGTCGTTGGCGCCAAGTACCAGCACCACGTCGGCCTGGCCGAACTCGGAGTTGATGTCGTCCATCTCGAACACCTGGTCGTATGGCACTTCGGCTTCGGCCAGCAGTACGTTCATGTGCCCGGGCATGCGCCCCGCCACCGGGTGGATCGCGTACTTCACGGTCACGCCGTTGTGGGTCAGCTTCTCGGTCAGCTCTTTCAGTGCGTGCTGGGCACGGGCCACCGCCAGGCCGTAGCCGGGGACGATGATCACGGTGTCGGCGTTGCTGAGCAGGAAGGTCGCATCGTCGGCCGAACCGGATTTCACCGGGCGGGCTTCCTTGGCGCCCGCCGGGCCGGCCGCTTCTGCCGCGCCGCCGAAACCGCCGAGGATCACGTTGAAGAACGAGCGGTTCATCGCCTTGCACATGATGTACGAGAGGATCGCACCGGACGAACCGACCAGGGAGCCGGCAATGATCAGCATCGAGTTGTTCAGCGAGAAGCCGATACCTGCTGCCGCCCAGCCCGAGTAGCTGTTGAGCATCGACACCACCACCGGCATGTCGGCGCCACCAATCGGGATGATGATCAGCACGCCCATGATGAACGCCAGGATCAGCATCAGGGCAAAGGCGCTGTAGCTGCCGGTGAACGTGAACACCAGGCCCAGGCCGATGGTGGCAAGGCCGAGTACCAGGTTCAGTTTGTGCTGTCCGCTGAACTGTACCGGTGCGCCCTGGAACAGACGGAACTTGTACTTGCCCGAGAGCTTGCCGAAGGCAATGACGGAACCTGAGAAGGTGATCGCACCAATGGCGGCACCGAGGAACAGTTCCAGGCGGTTACCGCTAGGGATCGGGTCGCTGATACTGGCGACGATGCCCAGCGATTGCGGCTCGACCACTGCGGCAATGGCGATGAACACCGCGGCCAGACCGATCATGCTGTGCATGAAGGCGACCAGCTCGGGCATCTTGGTCATTTCAACGCGCTTGGCCATGATCGAACCGGCAGTACCGCCGACCAGCAGGCCGACAATGACGTAGCCGATACCATCGGTGGCCAGTTCAGCTCCGAGCTTATAGATGAGGCCGATGGTGGTGATCACCGCCAGGGCCATGCCGAGCATGCCGAACAGGTTGCCGCGCCGCGACGTGGTCGGGTGCGACAGACCCTTGAGCGCCTGGATGAAGCATACCGAGGCGACAAGGTAGAGAAGTGTTACCAGGTTCATGCTCATGTTTACTTCTGCCCCTCTTGCTTCGCTGCGCCCTTGCTTGGGGCTTTCTTCTTGAACATCTCCAGCATGCGCCGGGTGACGAGGAAACCGCCGAATACGTTGACCGCCGCCAGGGCCACCGCGAGGGTGCCCATGGTCTTGCCCAGCGGTGTGACGGTCAGCGCGGCGGCCAGCATGGCGCCGACGATGACGATGGCGGAGATGGCGTTGGTGACCGCCATCAACGGGGTGTGCAGTGCAGGGGTGACGTTCCAGACCACGTGGTAACCGACATAGATCGCCAGCACGAAGATGATCAGGTTATAGACGCCGTGAGAGATCAGCATGTCTTCCATTGTCTGGCTCCTTATCCGTTCTTGCGGATGACCTGGCCGTCGCGGCACATCAGGCACGCGGCGACGATGTCGTCTTCGAGGTTGATCGTCAGCGCGCCGTCCTTGTCGAACAGCAGCTTCATGAAGTCGAGCAGGTTGCGTGCGTACAGGGCCGAGGCATCGGCGCCGACCTGGGCTGGCAGGTTGGTTGGGCCGACGATGGTCACGCCCTGCTCCACCACCACCTGGTCGGCGACGGTCAGCGGGCAGTTGCCACCCTGGGCTGCGGCGAGGTCGATGACCACCGAGCCGGGTTTCATCTGCGCCACGGTTTCGGCGCTGAGCAAGGTGGGTGCCTTGCGGCCGGGGATCAGTGCGGTGGTAATGACGATGTCGGCCTGCTTGGCGCGCTCGTGCACCGCCAGCGCCTGGCGCTGCATCCAGCTGGCCGGCATGGGCCGGGCGTAACCGCCGACACCTTCGGCGCACTCGCGCTCTTCATCGGTCTCGTAAGGGACGTCGATGAACTTGGCACCCAGCGACTCGATCTGCTCCTTCACTGCCGGACGCACGTCCGAGGCTTCGATCACCGCACCCAGGCGCTTGGCCGTGGCGATGGCCTGCAGCCCGGCGACACCGGCGCCGAGGATCAGCACGCGCGCGGCCTTAACGGTACCGGCAGCGGTCATCAACATCGGCATGAAGCGCGGATAGTGGTGAGCCGCGAGCAACACCGCCTTGTAACCGGCAATGTTTGCCTGCGACGACAACACATCGAGGCTCTGGGCTCGCGAGGTGCGCGGCGCAGCTTCGAGGGCAAAGGCGGTAATGCCGCACTCGGCCATCTTGGCGATGGTTTCGTTATTGAACGGATTGAGCATGCCCACCAGGACAGTGCCGCTCTTGATCTGGGCCAGTTCGCTATCGTCAGGGGCTACAACCTTCAGAACCAGCTGAGCTCCAAACGCATCGGCAGCGCTGCCAATAGTGGCGCCTGCTGCTTCATAGGCACTGTCCGGAACGCTGGCGTTGATGCCGGCGCCGCTCTGGACGGTGACCTGATGCCCCTGGCCAATCAGTTTCTTGATGGTTTCCGGGGTTGCAGCAACCCGTGTTTCGCCCGTCTGCGTTTCGAGAGGAACACCAATGTGCACGTCATTTCTCCTGCGTGATCTTTTGTTGGTAAACCAGTGCACTGCGGATGGTGCGCTGGGGCGGCCGATCAGCACGATCCCGCCGAATTCAAGCGGGGCGCGGCATTTTGCAGGTGATTCCTGAATCGCTTCAACCAGTTTTGAAGGGTGACGGCAATCAAACTACAAGTCACCCTGTGACCGAATGTCGCAATAACAGGCCTGGAGCCCGCCAAGCGCGGGCTTCAGGGAGATTACGGTAAAATTTGAAAATTTTCCGCCGAATTTGCTGAATGCCTGGCTAAAAGCGCGATTTATGCTGTGAAGGCCGCATAAACAGCAGGGTTAAGGGCTTTTGTGAGGGCCTCTGAAACAGTTGGCCTAAATGCGACATTTCCTTATATCTGTAGGGTTTCAGTTTTGCTGACTACGGGGTCAAGTTATAGCTGTCGTCCTTATGCGCTGCGGCGTAGCGGCTCGCCTCTCCCACCAGCCAGTCGCGGAAAGCGCGCAGCGAAGCCGATTCCACCTTGCGCTCGGGGATCATCAGGTAATACGCCTTGATGCTCGACAGCGCGTGCGGGCTGGCCACCACCAGGCGCCCTTCTGCCAGTTCGCGCTGGATCAGGAAGGGCGGAATCAGCGCCACGCCCATCTCGTGCATGGCGGCCTGTGCCAACATCGAGAATAGCTCATAGCGCGGGCCGGTCATGTCGCGGGCGACATTCATCTCCAGGCTGTTGAACCACTGGCGCCAGGCATAGGGCCGGGTGGTCTGTTGCAGCAGCGGCAACTGGGCGATCTGCTCGCCCGTGAGCTGCTTGTTATTGCCAAGCAACGCCGGGCTGCACACCGGCACGGGGTTCTCGCCCATCAGCCGATGGGACTCGGTGCCCGACCAGTCGGCATCACCGAAGTAGATCGCCGCGTCGAAGCTGGTATCGGCAAACAGGAATGGCCGGGTGCGGTTGGTCAGGTTGACCGTGACCTCGGGGTGGCGCTGCTGAAAATCCTTCAGCCGTGGCAGCAGCCATTGGGTGCCGAATGTCGGTACCACCGCCAGTTCGATGACGTTGGCGCCCTGCTGGCCCATTACCGACAGGGTGTCGCGCTCCACTGCGTCCAGCTGGGTGGCGACCCGGCGGCTATAGGAAAGCCCGGCTTCGGTGAGCTTCACCCCGCGGCGGGAGCGGCGAAACAATTCGACATTGAGAAACTCCTCGAGCCCGGCGATTTGCCGACATACGGCGCCCTGGGTCAGGGATAGCTCCTGGGAAGCCTTGGTAAAGCTCTCGTGGCGGGCTGCAGCCTCGAAGCAGACCAGGGCCGCCGTACTGGGGATCTTGCGCCGCATGTACATCAACCTCACTAATATGGCGTAAAGATGGCCTTTAGGGCCATTACGAAGTGAGAAATTATCACAAGAGCATGCGCAATCCTCGTTTGTCTCGTCGCCTGAACGGGCCTAGGATCAAGGCACAACAACTCTGGTCCCATTTCTCGAGGATTCGCTCATGGCCGGTAAAGCAAGCTTCAACTGGATCGACCCGCTGTTGCTCGACCAACAGCTCACTGAAGAAGAGCGCATGGTGCGTGACAGCGCTTATCAGTTCGCCCAGGACAAGCTGGCCCCGCGCGTGCTGGAAGCGTTCCGTCACGAGCAGACCGACCCGGCGATCTTCCGCGAGATGGGCGAAGTCGGCCTGTTGGGCGCGACCATTCCCGAGCAGTACGGCGGCAGCGGCCTGAACTACGTGTGCTACGGCCTGATTGCCCGGGAAGTGGAGCGTATCGACTCCGGCTACCGTTCAATGATGAGCGTGCAGTCGTCGCTGGTCATGGTGCCGATCAACGAATTCGGTACCGAGGCACAAAAGCAGAAGTACCTGCCCAAGCTTGCCAGCGGCGAGTGGATCGGCTGTTTCGGCTTGACCGAACCCGACCACGGCTCCGATCCGGGTTCGATGATCACCCGCGCCAAGAAGGTCGACGGGGGCTATCGCCTGAGCGGCAGCAAGATGTGGATTACCAACAGCCCGATCGCCGACGTGTTCGTGGTCTGGGCCAAGGATGATGCCGGCGACATTCGTGGTTTCGTCCTGGAGAAAGGCTGGCAGGGCCTGAGCGCCCCGGCGATTCACGGCAAGGTCGGCCTGCGCGCCTCGATCACCGGCGAAATCGTCATGGACAACGTGTTTGTCCCCGAAGAGAACATCTTCCCGGATGTGCGCGGCCTCAAAGGTCCGTTCACCTGCCTGAACTCTGCGCGTTATGGCATTTCCTGGGGTGCCCTGGGCGCCGCCGAGGCCTGCTGGCACACCGCGCGCCAATACACCCTGGACCGCAAGCAGTTCGGTCGCCCGCTGGCAGCCAACCAGCTGATCCAGAAGAAGCTGGCCGACATGCAGACCGAAATCACCCTGGCCCTGCAAGGCTGCCTGCGCCTGGGCCGGATGAAGGACGAAGGTACCGCTGCGGTCGAAATCACTTCGATCATGAAGCGCAACTCCTGCGGCAAGGCCCTGGACATCGCCCGTATGGCTCGCGACATGCTGGGTGGCAACGGTATCTCGGACGAGTTCGGCGTTGCCCGTCACCTGGTCAACCTTGAGGTGGTCAACACCTATGAAGGTACCCATGACGTGCACGCGCTGATCCTTGGTCGCGCACAGACCGGCATCCAGTCCTTCTATTAATAAGGAGCCAGCAATGGGCGCACTATCTCATCTGCGGGTGCTGGATCTGTCGCGAGTGCTGGCCGGGCCCTGGTCCGGGCAGATACTCGCCGACCTCGGCGCCGAAGTGATCAAGGTCGAGCGCCCGGGCAGCGGCGATGATACGCGCGCCTGGGGGCCGCCCTTCCTTAAGGACGCCTACGGCGAGAACACCAGCGAGGCTGCCTATTACCTGGCGGCCAACCGCAACAAGCGTTCGCTGACCATCGACTTCACCCAGCCCGAGGGCCAGCGCCTGGTGCGCGAGCTGGCAGCGAAGTCGGATGTGCTGATCGAGAACTTCAAGGTTGGTGGCTTGGCTGCCTATGGGCTGGACTATGAAAGCCTGAAGGCGATCAACCCGCGCCTGGTGTATTGCTCGGTCACCGGCTTTGGTCAGACCGGGCCCTACGCCAAGCGCGCCGGCTATGACTTCATGATCCAGGGCCTGGGCGGGCTGATGAGCCTGACCGGCCGGCCGGAAGGTGAAGAAGGTGCGGGGCCGGTGAAAGTCGGTGTCGCGCTGACCGACATCCTCACCGGGCTGTACTCGACCGTGGCGATCCTGGCCGCCCTCGCCCATCGTGACCGCGATGGCGGCGGCCAGCACATCGATATGGCGCTGCTCGACGTGCAGGTTGCCTGCCTGGCCAACCAGGCCATGAACTACCTCACCACCGGCACGCCACCGCGGCGTCTGGGCAATGCTCATCCCAACATCGTGCCTTACCAGGATTTCCCTACTGCCGACGGCGACTTCATCCTCACCGTGGGCAACGACGGGCAGTTCCGCAAGTTCGCCGAAGTGGCTGGCCAGCCGCAATGGGCAGACGATCCGCGCTTTACTACTAATAAGCAGCGGGTTGCCAACCGTGCCGAGCTGATCCCGCTGATCCGCCAGGCCACGGTGTTCAAGACCACCGCTGAATGGGTCGCGCAGTTGGAACGGGCGGGTGTGCCGTGCGGGCCGATCAACGACCTGGCGCAGATGTTTGCCGATCCGCAGGTCAAGGCGCGGGGCCTGGCTATCGAGATGCCTCACCCGCTGGCCGGGCAGGTGCCGCAGGTGGCCAGCCCGATTCGTCTGTCCGAGACGCCGGTGGAGTATCGCCATGCACCGCCGTTGCTGGGGGAGCATACTGAGCAGATCCTCGGCGAAGTGCTTGGCTTGGCGGCATCGGAGATCGAGCGTCTGCGGGTGGCCAAGGTGGTCTAAAGCTTCAAGCTATAAGCTGCAAGCTACAAGTTGAGCGCGGTGCCTCTGCTTTTACTTGCAGCTTGAAGCTTGTGGCTTATAGCCAAAACGCCGCCGCTGAAACAAAGTTGAAATAAGTCCTTGACGCCCCTGTGGATCTGTCTATAATTCGCCCCACTTCCGGCGCAGTCGGAACTGAAAACTCCTTGAGTTTCA